>NZ_JBIVUQ010000009.1:306633-317067 GCF_044757265.1 Streptomyces sp. NPDC091292
CTTCGCAAGCGTCTTAGTGTAGCCAACTCCGTGCGAAAGTATGACCAACTTCGAATCCAGGGCGTCGAGTTCGCCGCCGAAGCTCGCCGAGATCGCGAGATCGACCGGGGTGCTGAGGGCCTGGTCCCAGGGGAGGACCGGGACGCCGGTGTCCGCGAGGAGTTCGGTCACTCCGGCGGCGAAGGCCGACGACCCGGTGCAGGTCGCGAGGAGTTGGACGCGCAGGTCGTCGTGGAAGAGGGGGAGGACGTCGAGCAGCCGGGTCGCCGATGTGACGTTGTGGACGACGAGCAGGACCCGCCGGCAGCGGCCCCGCGTCGCCCAGCGCGCGGCGTCGTCACCGACCGGGACCCGGATCCAGCCGGGCCGCTCCTCGGGAGTCCGCTCCTCGGACGCCCGCCGCTCCCGGAGCCCCACCGGTCCCTCGTCCATCCCCAGCCCCCCATATGTGACCGGCCACCATAACAATCGGCCCCCCACCCCCGTACCCCATGAGTGCCGCACACCCCCCGCCCCCGTACCCCCACGGTTGCGCCCGCCCCGCGCCACGCTCCACCAGCCGGAGGAATCCCCAGCTCACCGGCCCGTCCTACGCTGGCTCCATGCCCTCAGCCCCGCACCACGGCCCCGGCACCGGAACCCGCATGCGCACCGGCCCGGTCCTCTCGCTTCGGCTGCCGCGTGGGCGGGCGGCCGATCTGACGGTCGCCCTGACGGTGTTCACGCTCGTCGCGCTCGGCAGTCTGCGGTCGCTGATCGACGCGCGCGAGGAGCCGTGGGCGGTCACCGCGCTGACGTGGGTGATGATCGTCGCGGCCTGCGGGGCGCTGTACGAGTGGCGCCGCCGCCCGGTCGCCGTCGCCGTCCTCACCCTCGGGGTCTCCGTCGCGTACTACCTGACCAGCGCGTACGACGGTCCGCTGATGGTGGTCGTGGTGGTCGCGCTGTACGGGGTGGCCGCCGAGGGACACCTCCAGTGGGCCGTCGCCCTGTCCGCGCTCGCCGTGATCGGCACCGGCGCGGGCACGCTGGCCGGGAACGAGGACGTCAACGGCGTCGCCCTGTTCATGCTCACCGGCTGGCTCGTCGGCGTGGTCGCGCTCGGCTGGGTACGCCACAGCCGCCTCGCCCATGCCCGCGAGGCCGAACAGCGCGCGGCGACCGAGGAGCGGCTGCGGATCGCCCGGGAACTCCACGACGTCATCGGCCACCACCTCTCCCTCATCCATGTGCAGTCCGCCGCGGCCCTGCGCCGCGTCCGCAAGGACCCGGACACCGCGGCCACCACCGCCGACTCCGCCCTGGCCGCCGTCAAGGAGTCGAGCCGCGAGGCCCTGCGGGAACTCCGTGCCACGCTCGGCGTCCTGCGCCAGGTCGACGAGGAGGCCCCGACCGCCCCCGCACCCGGCCTCGACCGGCTCGGCGAACTCCTCGACGCGGCACGGCTGACCGGCCTCGACGTACGGGCTCCGGCCGGCCCGGACGCCCCGGGTCCGCTGCCCACCGAGGTGGACCTCGCGGCGTTCCGTATCGTCCAGGAGTCCCTCACCAATGTGGCCCGGCACGCCCGCGCCGCCACCGCCGTCACCGTCCGGATCGAACGCGGCGCGCGGGACGTGATGATCGAGGTCACCGACGACGGGCACGGCCACACACCGGGCACGGGCCCCCATGGAACCGGAACCGGAATCAGCGGAATGCGGGAACGCGCCCGCGCGCTCGGCGGCGAACTCACCACAGGGCCGGGCCCGGACGGCGGCGGCTTCACGGTACGGGCCCGGCTACCGTACGACCACGCCGTACCGCCCCGCCCCTTCGGTGCGCCGATGAAGGGAGCCTCGTACCCGTCATGATCACTGTCGTGCTGGCGGACGACCAGCGCCTGGTGCGCGCCGGGTTCCGGTCGATCCTGGAGGACGAGGACGATCTCGCCGTCGTCGGCGAGGCGGGCGACGGGGACGAGGCCGTCGACCTCTGCCGCCGACTCCGCCCCGACGTCGTCCTGATGGACATCCGGATGCCCGGCACGGACGGCCTGGAGGCGGCCCGCCGCATCGCGGCCGACGAACGCCTCGACGGCGTCAAGGTCGTCATCCTGACCACCTTCGACCTCGACGACTACGTGTACGGCGCGCTGCGGGCCGGTGCCTCGGGCTTCCTGGTCAAGGACACCGAACCGGAGGAACTGGTGCACGCCGTACGGGTCGCGGCCCGTGGCGACGCCCTCATCAGCCCTTCGGTCACCCGCAAGCTGATCGCCGAGTTCGCGGGCCGCGTCAAGGCGCCCGGCCCCGACCCCCGCCTCAACTCCCTCACAGAACGCGAACGCGAGGTCATGCGCCTGGTCGCCGGCGGTCTCACCAACGACGAGATCGCGGACCGCCTGGTCCTCAGCCCTTCGACGGCCAAGACCCACGTCAGCCGCATCATGACCAAACTCGCCGTCCGTGACCGTTCCCAACTGGTCGTCCTGGCCTATGAATCGGGCATGGTCAGTCCCGGCTGGCTGACGGAGTAGCGACACGGGGTTCGGCGGGGCGGGTGGGCGCGACTCCTGGGGTACGTCCGCCCCGGTGACCGCGACTCCTGGGGTAGGGAAGGTGTCCGCCCCAGGCCGATGCCCCGGGGTGTGCCGGCGCCCGAGTGTGTGGCCCATGAGCACACGTTCCCTTTCGGGCAGAGCCGTCGCCGCGCTCCTCGGCCTCCTGGTCGGCGGCGCGGTCGGCTTTCTGCTGACCGGGACCGTGGGCGCCTTCTTCACCTTCGTCCTCGACCGCACCCTCGATGTGGACGGCACCGGCGCGTTGCTCGCCGCCTTCGTCGCCGTACCCGTCGTGACCGCCGTCTGCGGCGCCGCCGTCGCGGTCCGCCGCGCGGGCCGGGGACCCCGACACTCCACGAACTGAGGCTGGTAACCATGCACCCGGCACGCGACACCAACGCGCCGCCCGCGCAGACCCCCGACCCGTCCGCCGCGCCCTACCGCGCAGGTGTCTTCGGGCGCCTCGCCCACTGGTCGGGCCGCCACCGCTGGGGCGCCCTGCTCCTGTGGGTCCTCGTGGTCGCCGCGATCACCGTCGGCTCCCAGGCCGCGGGCAGCTCGTACCGCAACGACTTCAGCCTGCCCGGCACCGACTCGCAGGCCGCCGCCGACCTGATGAAGGAGCACGGCTCCCTCCAGGCGGGCGACAGTGTGCAGATCGTCTTCCGGGACCTCCGGGACCCCGACGGTGTACGTGGTGACCGGGCGGACATCGCATCCCTGCTCGACCGGGTGCGCGGTCTGCCGGCCGTCGCGGACGTGAGGAGTCCGTTCGCCGACGCGTCGGCCGTCTCCCGCGACGGCACCATCGCCTACGCCACCGTCACCCTCGACGACAAGGCCGAGAGCGTGGCGAAGGAGGACGTCACCCGGATCATCGACACCGCGCGGGCCGCCGCCGGGGACGGTCTGGAGGTCCAGCTCGGCGGCGATGCCGTGCGCGGCGCCGAGGAGGAGGCGGGCGGCGCGTCCGAGGGCGCGGGCATGCTCGCGGCCCTGGTCATCCTCGTCCTGCTCTTCGGCTCCGTGGTGGCCGCCGCGCTTCCCCTGGTCACCGCGCTGTTCGCGGTCGGGGGTGCGATCGGTCTGATCGCCCTGGCCTCGCACGTGTTCACCATCGCCGACTTCACACCGCCGATCATGATGCTCGTCGGCCTCGGTGTCGGCGTCGACTACGCCCTGCTGATCTTCTACCGCTACCGCCACGAACTCACCCACGGCGCCGACACCGGCACCGCGGCGCGCCGGGCCCTCGACGCGGCGGGCCGTACCGTCTTCTTCGCGGGCTGCACCGTCATCATCGCGCTGCTCGGCCTGGTCGCCCTGGGCCTCGGCTCGTTGCAGGGCGTCGCGCTCGCCGTGGCGCTGACCGTCCTGGTCACGATGGCCGCGTCGCTGGTCCTGCTGCCCGCGCTGCTCGCGCTCTTCGGGAAGCGGATCCAGCGGCACGTACACAAGCAGGCCGCCAGGGCCGAGGCCAAGGGGCGGGAATCGGGCCGCCGCTGGCGGGCGCTGGCCTCCGCCGTCCAGCGCCGCCCGCTGCCCGCGCTGCTCGCCGCCGTCGTCGCGCTGCTCGCCCTGTCCGCCCCCGCCCTCGGCCTGCGCCTGGGCTTCGCCGACGCGGGCAACGACGCCCCCACCAGCACCAGCCGCAAGGCGTACGACCTGCTGGCCGACGGGTTCGGGCCCGGCTTCAACGGGCCCCTGGTCGTCGTGAGTCAGGGCGACTCGGCCGCCGCCGACGCCCTGCGGACCACGCTCACCCGCACCGACGGCATCGCCGCCGCGACCCCGCCGCTGCCCACCCGGGACGGCGCGGTGTCCACCGTCATCGCCTTCCCGTCGACCGCGCCCCAGGACGCGGGCACGGCCGATCTCGTACGGGACCTGCGGGACGACGTCCTGCCGCCGCTCGCCGAACGCACCGGCGCCACCTACCTCGTGGGCGGCTCCACCGCCGCCACGCAGGACTTCGCCGACTCGGTGTCCGCGCGGATGCCGCTGTTCGTCGCCATCGTGGTCGGGCTGTCCGCGCTGCTGCTGATGGTGGTGTTCCGGTCCGTGCTGATCCCGCTGAAGGCCGCGCTGCTCAATCTGCTGTCCATCGCCGCCGCGCTCGGCACCATCACGCTGGTTTTCCAGGAGGGCTGGTTCGGGGTGCAGCCGGGGCCGATCGAGGCGTTCATCCCCGTGATGATCTTCGCGATCGTCTTCGGACTCTCCATGGACTACGAGGTGTTCCTGATCTCGCGGATCCACGAGGAGTGGGAGCGTACGAAGGACCCGTCCGCGGCCGTGCGGGAAGGTCTCGCCGCCACCGGCAAGGTCATCACGGCCGCGGCGGCCATCATGATCGTCGTCTTCGCGGCGTTCGTGCTGAGTCCGAGCCGGATGCTCCAGCAGTTCGGCCTCGGGCTCGCGGTGGCGATCCTCCTCGACGCCCTCGTCATCCGCTGCCTGATCGTGCCCGCGGTGATGCAACTTCTGGGGCGGCGGGCCTGGTGGCTGCCGGGGGTGTTGGCGCGGCGGTTGCCGAGGGTGGCGTTGGAGGGGCCGGGCGGAGGTGATGGTGTCCGGGGGTGACGGTACCCGGGGTCGGAGGTGCGGGGCGCGGCTTGTGGTCAGGATGCGTTCAGGTACCGGCTGACACGGTCGCACCATGACAGCTGAGACCTCCGGGCCCCCTGGGCTCTCTGAAACGCGGTACCCGCGCAGCTCGGCCGGCCCCGCCACGGGCCCGCGCCTGCGGTGGAACAAGGTTCCCGAGGTCACCCTCTACTTCTGGGTGATCAAGGTGCTGTGCACCACGGTCGGCGAGACGGCGGCCGACCTCCTCAACTCGAACCTGGGCCTCGGACTGACCGGTGTGTCGCTCCTGATGAGCGCGCTGCTCGCGGTCGTCCTCGTCGCCCAGTTCCGCACCAGCGCCTACCGTCCCGGCATCTACTGGACCGCCGTCGCCCTGATCAGCGTCGTCGGCACCCTGATCAGCGACAATCTCACCGACAACCTCGGCGTACCGCTGGAGACCAGCACCGCCGTGTTCGCCGTGGCCCTCGCGGTCGTGTTCGCCGTCTGGTACCGGACCGAGCGGACCCTCTCCATCCACAGCGTCGACACCGTGCGCCGCGAGACGTTCTACTGGCTGGCCGTCCTGTTCACCTTCGCGCTCGGCACCGCCGCCGGTGACCTCGTCGCGGAGCGCATGGGCCTCGGCTACTGGGTGTCCGCCGTGCTGTTCGCGCTGGCGATCGGCGCGGTGGCGATGGGCCGGTTCGCCATGGGCCTTGGCGCCGTCGGCAGCTTCTGGATCGCCTACGTCCTCACCCGCCCGCTCGGCGCATCCCTGGGCGACTACCTCTCCCAGCCCACGGCCGACGGCGGCCTCGGCTTCGGCACCGTCGTGACCAGCGTCCTGTTCCTGGCGGTCATCCTCGGCCTGGTCGTCTATCTGACGGTGACCCGGCGCGACGTCATCGAGGACCCGGTGGAGGCCGGGGCGAGGACGGAGACGGAGGTGGAGGCGGAGGTGGCGCCGGGCCGGAACGCCCGGGTCAGCCGGCGGGCAGGGTGACCACGAACCTCGCCCCGGGCGTGTGCTGTTCGTCGTAGCGCACCTCACCACCGGCGGAGCGGGCCAGGCGTCGCGCGAGCGGCAGCCCGAGGCCCGCTCCGCCATGTCCGTCGCCGGGTTCGGCCCGCCGTCCGGGCTGGAACAGCTCCCCGAGGAACGACGCCGGGACCCCGCCCCCGTCGTCCTCGATCTCGACCCGTATCCCGCGGTCCCCGTCCGGCCGCCGCACGGCCCGCAGCACCACGCGCGAACGGGCGTGCCGCAGCGCGTTGTCGAGAAGCGGACCGACGATGCGGTCGAGGAGGGCGGGGGAGACGCCGGCGATGACGGATGCCTGTGCCTGTGCGTGTGTGTGTACTTGTACTTGTACTTGTACGTGGTCGGGGGTGCCGGGGCGTTGCGCGAGCCGTTGGAGTACGGGCAGGACGTCGGTGGCGCCGGGCGTGGTGTGCGCGTCCCCTCGGGCGTCGTCGAGGAGGGTGTCGCAGATCTCGCGCATCGTCCGGGCGGCGTCGGCGATGGCCGCGTGCGTGGTGCCGGTCTCGCCGGGGGAGCGCGGGGTGGACCGCCACCACTCCAGCTCGGCGATGATCATCGCGAGCGGGTTGCGCAACTCGTGCGACAACTCCCTGGTCAGCTGCTGCTCATGGCGGAGCAACGCCCGGATACGGTCGAGCAGCGCGTCCAACGACGTACCCAGACCCGCGAGTTCCGCCGGCTGCCCCGCCCCGCCGAACCGCTCGTCCGAGGCGACGGCGCCCCAGCGGGTCGCCTGCTCCGTCATCGTCCGGACCGGACGCAACGCCCGCCCCACGGCGAGCCGCGTCAGGACATACGTACAGGCGAGGACGGCGGCGTCGAGCGCGAGGGAGGCGAGGAGCAAGGTGTCCGCGGACGCGCGGTACGGGGAGAGGTCGAGGGCGGTGACCACGGCGGCGGTATGGGCGCGGTCATTGGTGCCGGTGCTGGTGCCGGTGTTGCTGGCCGTGCTGGTGATCGGGTGGGCGCAGAGGCGGATGCCGCCTCCGTCGCTGTCGGCGCCGACCGTGACGCACCCCTGTGCCGGGCGGGCGGCCAGCGCTTCGGCCGCGCGCGTGACGGGGCTTCCGGCGGGGACGGACGGCGGCTGTTCGAGGAGCCGGCCGCCCGCGTAGATCCAGACGTTGGTGTCGAGCAGCCCGTCACCCGGTGTCTCCAGGACCCGTACGGGATCGTGGCGTGTGTCGACGGTGGTCGCGACGGCCGCCGCGCGCGTACGCAACTCGTCGTCCGCCTGCTGCTGGAGGTGCCGTCCGACGACCGTGTTGAAGACGACCGTCAGGATCACCATCACCAGCGTGGCGGTGGTGAGCGCGACGAGCGAGAGCTGACCGCGCAGCGTACGGGGCCACCATCGCGTCAGCCGTCCACGCGTCCACCAGCCACGCGTCCAGGACCTCGGCCACCACGAACGGGACGCCGTCATGACAGACGGTGTCCCACACCGCGCGCCGTCGTCACGGTCATCCCGCTGCCCGCGTCCCGCAACTTGCGCCGCAGCCGCGTCAGATACTGGTCGAGCGTGTTCTCGCTGACCTGGGAACCCTCGGGCCAGCCCGCCCTGATCAACTCCCGCCTCCGGACGATCTCACCGGGCGCCGCCATCAGCGCGGCGAGCAGCCGGAACTCGGTCGGCGTCAGGGCGACTTCGGTGCCCCCGACGGCCATACCGTGCCGCACGGCGTCCAGGGTCACGTCCCCGTTCGCCGTCGGCTCGACCGGCCCGGCGCGCTTCAGCAACGCCCGCAACCGCGCGGCCAGCTCCGCGAGATGGAACGGCTTCGCCAGATAGTCGTCACCGCCCGCCGAGAACCCCGTGAGCCGGTCCGTCAGCCGGTGGTGCGCCGTGAGGAAGATGACCGGCGAGAGGAAGCCGTTGGCCCGCATGGCCTGGCACACGTCCCGGCCGTCCGCGTCGGGCAGTCCCACGTCGAGCACGGCGGCGGCGAGGTCGGCGGTGGCGGACGCCAGCCGCAGCGCGACGGCCCCGGTCTGCGCGGGCACCGTGTCGAACCCTTCGTCCCGCAGCCCGCGCACCAGGACGTCCCGCAGCCCGTGATCGTCCTCGACCACCAGAATCCGCCGCCTCACAGGACGCGTTCCCCACCGAGCCGAAGACCCCCGACGAACCGCCGGGGCCGACCCGCGTGACCTGTCCCGGCCCGGACCACACCGGAACCCGGCCCACCGGACGTGCGCCCCACCGCGCCGGGCCCCTGCCGCCCCGCCCCCTGCACGGGCACGGGTACCCGCCGCCCCCGCTCCTCCCTGCGCTCCCACCATCGCGTACCGACGCCCACGACGAGGCCCACCCACGCGAGCGCGTACAGCCAGCCGCCCAGGACGTCCGTGAACCAGTGCACCCCCAGATAGACCCGGGTCAGACCCACCGCGACGGCCCAGCAGCCGATGACGACGGCCGTCGTACGGCGCCCCCGGGGCGAGCGGAGCAGGACGGCGATGATGAGCAGCAGGGCCGTGATCGCGGACGTGCTGGTGTGGCCCGACGGGAACGACCAGCCCGACGCATGGGTCGCCCAGTCCTGCTCGGGCGGTCGCGGACGGGCGACCAGATGGAGCACCCCGTACCGCAGGCCCTGGCCGGCGAGGAGGCAGCCGAGGCCCATGGCGGCGGCGATCACCCGCTGCCGTGCCGTGCGTCCGGCGATCACCCCCGCCAGCACGACCAGCGCGTACGGCCACACTCCGGTGCCCGTGGCCGTGAGGCCCCGCGCCACGGCCAGCGCCACCGTCGGACGGTGGGAGTCGGACCAGGTGTGCAGACCGCTGTCCATGAACAGGGGAGCGCCGTCGCGGCCGATGACCACCATGGTCAGCAGCGCGAACCCGGCCAGCGCCCCCAGGCACACGGAACCGGCGAGACCCGGCACGTCCTTGCGGTTCATGACGCCTCCGCTCATGACGCCACCAGCAAGGGGCGCAATCGCGTCGCCGTCAGCCGCACGGTCACCGTCTCCGGCACCCGGCGCACCAGCGCGACCATGGCCAGCGCGACCAGGCCACCCACCGCGACGCCCGCCACCACGTCGTGCGGGTAGTGGACGCCCACCCACACGCGGGACGCGGCGAGCGCGGCGGCGGCGACGAGGGCGACGGCACCGAGGCGCCGCGACACGAAGTACAGGGCCACGGCGGCAGCGGTGGCGAGGGCCGCGTGGTTGCTGGGGAAGGACCAGTCACCCGGCCCGGGGCACGCCTCCAGCGTGGTGATCCGGAGGCTCTGACAGGGTCTGTCCTCGCGGACGATCAGCTTGATCGCGTAGTCCACGCCATACGCGACCAGCACGATCGCCGGTGCGGCCAGCGCTCTCACGGCCACCGAGGTGTTCTGCCGCCGGGCCCGCCACCAGGCGGCGACGATCAGCACCGCGAAGACCGCGAGACCGTACGTCGACCACGCGGAGATCACGCCGTCCAGCCAGCTCGGCGAACGCTGCGCGAGGCCCACCACATCGGTGTACGCGGACCCGTCGATCGAGGACCCGTCGAAAGCGAGGATCAACCCACCGCCCCTTCCTGTGACGCTTGCGGAGCCCGAAGGTGACTCCCGAACATGTGGTCGAATTTATGTGACGACTACAGCGATGTAGACGGTCTACTGAACTGTAGACGAAGCTCCGGCGTCGATCGTTCCCAGCGGCTCGCCCCGGATGAGGAGGACCTCCGTCCGCACCTCGTACCGCCCCGGTTCGTGTCGCTGTTGGGCCGAACGGGTGAGGTGGCGTAAGAATTGGCCGGTGCAGATTTCACGTGCGAGCCAGGACGGGGTGGGGATTTGAACAGCCACGACGTCACCGATGAACAGTGGGAGGGGCTCGCCCAGGTAGTACCGCTCCGCGGTCGCGACGAGTGGCCGTCATGGCCCGGTCACCGCGCGGCCCCCGAGGCCCGGACCGAGGCGCGCCGCCGCTTCGTGGTTCTGCGGGTCAGCATCTTCGCGGACGCGCGCGAGGTCGCCGAGACACTCATGGCGCAGATCCCGGTCCTGCTCGACCTGAGCAGCGCCGAGGCGGACGTCGCCAAACGCGTCCTCGACTTCAGCAGTGGAGTCGTCTTCGGCCTCGGCAGCGGCATGCACCGCGTCGACCGCAACGTCTTCCTGCTGGCGCCTCCCGGCACGGAGATCAAGGGCCTGGTGGCGGAAGCGACCATGCCGGGCAATTAGAGCGTCCGCCAGTAGGCGTTGAGCCGGGCTATCGGATGCGGGGGCTGCGCGGGCGGTTGTCCCAGCGGTGGGTGTACCAGGCCCGTCGGATCA
>NZ_JBIVUQ010000010.1:0-97340 GCF_044757265.1 Streptomyces sp. NPDC091292
TGAACGGGGCTATCCAGGACGGCTCCGACGCCGTGATCACACCAGCCACCACAAGATCATCTCACTGTGACCAGCAGTTACGGGACAACCCTTAGTCGGCGGATATGCGGGGGTTGTAGGACCTCAACAAGCACCTCGGTCTACGCAGTGCATCACCACGTGCTGCTCCCGCTGTGTGAGTATGCGGTCACCGCGAGCGGCACGGAGTCGCACTCCGGTGGACAGCCGGTGGACAGATGCTTTTGGACGAGCCAGCACGAGGCGGAACTGCAAAACCCAGCGCACACAGTCTGATCAGGCAAAACGCCACCCGACAGCACCATGCGGCATCACTCGACATGAACGCTTCCGGTCTCGTAATGCGTAGGTCTCGGGTTCGAACCCCGAAGCGGTGCCGCGAAATCCCAAGTCACGTAGCCTGTGACCGATTTTCGCATTCCATGGTCGCAGGGTCGCCTGTGACTTCCGGCAGGCGATCGAATTTGTGCCGATTCACGGGTATGGATCAGGCGCACGGAAATGATGTTCTCCGAGGACGGGTACTTACGCGTATGGAGGGGGACACGTGCGGCGGAGTGAGCCTGGGCAGGAGCCCCAGGGGGAACCTGGGAAGAGAAGCGATCACAACACTCTGAGCGGCACCGTGCACGGCTCCGCCGTCCAGGCGGGCACGGTGTACGGCGGGATCCACATCAGTACGAGGCCCGTGTCCGGTGAGGGCGCACAGTACGTTCCCTGGCAGCTCCCGCCGTCGGGCCCGCTCACCGACCGCACGGCGGAACTGGACGCGCTGGAGCGCCATCGCGACCGCGCCGCTCGCGCGGGTCATCCCACGCTGGTTTCGATCAGTGGTCTGGGCGGGGTTGGTAAAACGGCGACCGCGCTGGCCTGGCTGCACACGCTGCGCGGGCACTTCCCCGGCGGCCAGCTTTACGCGGACCTAGGCGCCCAGTCCCCGAGCGGCCCCGCGATACCGGACGAGGTGGTGAGCCGGTTCCTCCGCGCGCTGGGCGTTCCAACTGAGCGGGTGCCTGCGACGCTCCCGGAGCGGACCGCGCTCTACCGGACGTTGACCGCAGGCAGACGGCTCGTCGTGCTGCTCGATGACGCTGCCACCGCGGCCCAGGTCAGGCCGCTGTTGTTGGGCGGCCAGAACGTGACCGCCGTGACCAGCCGCCGGCGGATGCCAGGACTGACCGTTGACGGCTGTTACGCAGTTCACTTGGACCCCCTGGCTCCGGAGGCGGCGGTCGAGTTGCTGGACGTCATCCTCGCGGACGGCCGGGTGGCGGCGCAGCCAGACGAAGCGCGCGCCCTGGTCGAGCTGTGTGCAGGGTTGCCGCTCGCCGTTCGGGTCGCAGGTGCCCGGCTAGCGGCGCGCCCGGGGCGCGGTATCGCCACCATGGTGCGAGCGCTCGCCGAGGAGCACGACCGGCTGGAGGCCCTGGCCATCGAAGGCGACCACAACGTGCGGGCGACGCTGGACTTGTCGTATCAAGGGCTGCCACCAGCCGCGGCCCGGCTCTACCGGTTACTGGGGCTGCACCCGGGACCGGAGTTCGGCGGCGCGGCGGCGGACGCGGTGTTGGCGGGGCACGCGGCGGAACTGCTTGATGTGCTGCTTGACGCGAATATGGTCTTCGACGCGGGGGCCGGCGCTGTGGGCGACGCCAGTGAGGACCGCTATCGTTTCCACGCGCTCGTACGGCTGCATGCTGCCGCCAAGGCGCGGGAGGACGAACCCCCTGCGGAACGCGATGCGGCCGTCCGCCGTATCGCCGACCACTACCTGGCGAGCGCCACGCGCGCGGAGGAGATCGTCGACCCGCAGCACCGCACACTGGATCGCGACTACGGCGAGGGGCCGGTCATCACGGCGGACTTCGGTGCCGATCCCGAATCCGCGTTGGACTGGCTGGAGCGTGAACTGCCCAATCTGATGGCGGTGATCCGCCTCGCACGTCCTGCGGGGTTCCCTTCCGTTGGCTGGCAGCTCGCGGACGCCGTATGGCCCCTCTTCCTGCGTCGCAAGTTTTACGAGCATTGGCGCGCCGCCCACGAGGAAGGGCTCCTCGCAGCAACGGAGTTGGGGAACTTGGTGGCTGAGTGCCGCATGCTCACCTCCGGTGGAGTGGGCGAGCTGGGCATGGGAAACCATGAGCGCGCCCTAGAGATGTTCGAACGGGCGGCGCGGGCGTTCCGCAGCGCCGGGGACGAGCTCGGCTCCGCCCGCACACTCAACTATCGGGGGCTCGCTCACCAGAGACTCGGCCACCTGGACCGGGCGGCCGAGCTCTTTCGGCGTGCCGCCGTGGCGCTACCCATGTGCGGCGACCGACGGGCCGGCGGTCTGGCCCGGCTCAACCTCGCCGATGTCGCCCTCGTCAGAGGGCTCCACGAGGAGGCGACCGCCGACGCCGACATCGCGTACCGCACATTGCGGGACGAGGGTGACACCTACAACGTCGCACGCGCGGCTGCGCTGCTCGGCCGCGCCTATCTCGGCGTGGGCCGGCTCGACCAGGCGGAGGACCGGCTCTCCATGGCGCTCAGCACGCTGCGCGCCATGGCTGCCGATTACGAGACGGCCCGTGTGCTGGATAGCCTGGCTGGTCTCGCAGAGCGGCGCGGACAGCCAGAGCTCGCTAGGGACCGCTACCGGGAGGCACTGGATCTGTACACCTCGGCGGGACGCTCGGAATCGGCCGGTGCGCGAGCGGTACGAACCAGGCTCGGTCGGCTGGACCTACAGTCGGGCGACCGACCGGCGGGTTGGCCGGAGGAACCTGCCGCGGAGTGAGTCGGCGAGAGTCGTAAGGACACCGATTGCAGCGCCGCCACAGGCAGCTCGGCCACCATCCAAGTGTGGGCCAGCGAGGCCCAGATTCCCCAGGGTAACCCCGTTCCCGACTGTGACGCCCTCAGCCTCAGTTCGAGGCCACCGGGACCGAGTCGCAGCCAGCATTCGGGACCGTGGTGCACCGCCACCACCAGCGCGCCCGGATGACGCTGGGCCAACTCCGCAGCGCCTCGTGCCCCTTTGCCTTCACCGAGCAGTACATCTGCGAGCAGGGGCCACGGACTCGGCGCTGGAAGACCGACTCGCAGATGTTCGTCCAGAACCGCTATACCGGAGTCCGGGTGCACCAACTCGATACGGGTATGCCGCACTGCTCCGTGCACCTCGGACGTTTCGGATGCCTGGGCGATCTCATACGCTGACGACTCGAACACAGCGGCCTCGATTCCAGGCACCTCGAACGAAGTTGACTCGGACAGCACGATCGTCGGCGCCGTCACGATGCCACGCTACCCGGCTCGTCGTACCGCACTGCGACCGGAAGCCGCGCGGGCTCCGTCGTTGGTCGCACGCCCGGCGCCCGCAGCCGTAGCTTTCGGTAGATGAGCGCGCGCATCTTGTGGGCGAACTGCCCAGGCTCCGAGGTGATCCGGCCCGCGACCCGTTCGTAATCCGGTGAGCGGTACGTGGTCGAGCTGCGGTCGAGCTGCTTCCGCATCGGACGGTCCCTGCGCAGCCGAGGCGCGAAGGAACTCAGCTCCGCCAGCGGCGATCCCGGATCCACATCCGAGTCCGGAAAGCCAGCCATGAGAACGGGAGCGCCTGTCATCGCGCCGTACAGCGAGACGGAGCCGTGGTCACCCACGACGTAGTCCGCTGCTGCGACCGCCCCGATCCAGTCGCCGTACTGGTTGACTACGGTGAGCCCCGCGCGGGCGAGGTTGGCCAGCCAGCTGCGGATCTGCCACTCACTATGGGTATTCCATACGTGTGGGTGAAGCAGCACCGCGATACGGAACTCGTCCCGGGGCAGCTCTCCGACCAGCTGTTCCAGCAGCTCCATCCCCTGTCCCAGCAGCGAGTGGGGGCCCCAGGTGGAGCAGACGAGCACGAGCTGCTGCCGCGCCCTGACGCGCAGGGCCTCCCGGTACAACGCCCGCAAGGGCAGGCTCGCGACCATCCGGTCGAAGCAGGGGTCACCGACCACTACTGCGGCGGGCAGTGCCTCGGGGCACTCGCGGCCGAGGCGGGTCAGCTCCTCATGGTGTGCCAGGACGATCGCTTCGGGCACTACCGTGCCGTCCTTGATCAGCCGCTGCCTACTCAGTCCGTACACCCCGCGCTCCGTCACCGCGCGTCCACGCCGCCCGCCGGGAGTGATCTTGTTGTGTCCGGCGCCGTGTGGCAACACAATCACTGGCGAATGCAGTTCGTGAAGGCTGCCATGGGCGGCAGCCAGTGCGAGGTCGAATGGGGTCTGTATCGCCTGGCCCCAAGACAGCACCAACCCTTTCAGTTCCTCCAGAAAAGCGGCTACGCCATTGCTGAACACATCGGGTGCCGAGGTGAAGAACACCTGGACCCGTGAGTCGCCCTCCAGCAGTCGGATCGCGTCGAGCAGCCGCTGCCCAGAGGCCACCGTGTGCACTACGGCCAAGACCTTCTTGCGGATCTGGCGCGTAGCCCAGCGTTCGACATCCAGACGCACCGGCACAGGCGGCCAATGCGCTTCCGGACTTGTCACCATCATGGATTCAGTCCCCCGCTCCGGCCGATCCTCCGGCCGAGCCAGTCGTGACAGCCGCGACGATTCGCGGCCGCTGGGACAGATATCCCCCGTGGTGTGGATGGCCGACTTACGGGAATCCTGCACTCCGCGTGCAGCGGCCATGAGACAGGGACGGGGCCGTGCGCCCGCCGCGCTTCCGTGCGCGTCTGTCCGCTCCCCCTTGCTCCAGCAAGAGTTGATTGTGTTACGCGCAGACGTGCGGGCTCTGCCGGAGGCGGCAGGAAGAAGCACACCCATCGGGGGCGATGGTGGAACTTCTTGCTCTGGGACCCCTTGAACTGTGGCATCAGGGACAGCAGTTCAGGATCGGCACGGTGAAAGAGCGGTGCGTGCTGGCTGTACTCATCCACGCCCGGGGAGAACCGGTTACGGTCGACGCGCTGATGGACCGAGTCTGGGACAACGATCCGCCCCCCACAGGCGTCGACACCCTCCACACGTATCTGTCGCGATTACGGCGACGGCTGCACCTGGCGGTCGGCGACCTGGCGAATGTGGAGCGGGCCTCCGGGCGGCAGTACCGGCTCCGCGTCGATCCGGCAGACGTCGACCTACTGCGCTTCCAGCGGCTGCGCAAGGACGCGGGGGCGGCGGCCGGGCGAGGCGAACGCGAGCTGGCCCTCGGCCTTCTGCGCACTGCGGAATCGACTTGGCGGGGCGAGCCGTTGGCGGAATTCAGCAGCGCCTGGGCGGTCTCGGCACGCGCTCGGCTGATTGAGGACTACCGGAGCATACGGGAAGAACGGATCCGGCTGGAACTGGAGTTGGGGCAGCACGCCGATCTCATCGGTGAACTGCATGAGCTTGCCGCGCAGAATCCCCTCGCGCAGAGAGTGATCGCCTCGCTGATGCTGGCCCTGTACCGCTCGGGTCGGCCTCATGAAGCCCTGGCCCTCTACCGGTCCACTCGCCGGCGCCTGCAACAAGGGCAGGGGATCGAGCCGGGGGCGGAGCTTCAGGAACTTCAGCTGCGGATCCTCGAACAAGACCGTACGTTGATGGAGACCGGCTTCGAACCGGGCGCCGCTACCTCACCCGCAGAACCGACTGTACCGGCATCCGAGACGGCCGTCCCGGCGGAGCCCCGTAACAACCTTCCGCGTGACACTCAAGACTTCACCGGTCGTACGAGCGAACTGCGGATACTGCTGCAGGATTTCCCGCCCCACTCCGTATCCGGCTCCGCACCCGGTCTTACCTCCGAAGGCCCCTCGACGACTGCCCTGCCGCTGACCGTCGTGCACGGAATGCCGGGCATCGGGAAGACCGCTCTGGCTATCCACGCAGCACACCGGCTGAGTATGTTTTATCCCGATGGCCAGTTCTACGTTGATTTGCGTGCGCATAGCGGACAACAGCCTTGTGAACCTGCCGAGGCGCTAGGCGTGCTGCTCCACGCCTCCGGGGCGCCCGAGAAACTGCCCGACTCGCTCGATGAGCGCGCTGCCAGATGGCGGGAGTGGACGGCCCGTCACCGCGCACTGGTGGTCATCGACAATGCCAGGGACGCTGCCCAGGTCAGCCCTTTGCTGCCTGGCGCTGCGACTTGCCGTGTGATCGTGACAAGCCGAAACCGTCTTGCGGGGCTCGACGGCGCCACATTGCTCTTCGTAGACGTCATGTCCGAGGCGGAGGCGGGCTCGCTTTTCTCCCGCATCGTGGGTGCCGCCCGGTCTGGCGATGCCACGGCCCTGCAACGTCTCGTTGACGCGTGCGACCGGCATCCACTCGCGCTGCAACTTCTCGCGAGCCGCTTTCGACACCGGCATTCCTGGGATTTGTACCATCTGCTTGACCGGTTGACTCAAGCCGCCGACCCTCTCGATGAATTCGATGGCGCTGTGGCGTCGGTCTTTCGGTTCTCGTATGCCGAGCTTAGCTCCCGAGCGCAAGAATTGTTCCACCGTCTGGCACTGCACACAGGCCCTGACATCACCCTCCGTGCGACGGCCGCGCTCGTCGGCTCGGACATCACGCAAATCCGCAGGAGCGTGGAGGAACTACTCGACTGTCACTTGCTCGAAGAGCCCCTCCGCGACCGTTATCGGCTCCATGATCTCGCCCGCGCATTCGGCCTTCAAGTCGGCGCTCGGACGGAACCGGAGACCACGCGCCGCGAGGCGGTCGACCGGCTCTTTGCGTACTACCTCACGACCGCGCACCGCGCTGATCGCTTTGTCTACCCGCACCGTCGTACGCTCCCCCTGGGACCGGAACGGGAATCCCCGTATGCGTCCCGATTGGCTGACTCGGACCAGGCATCGGTGTGGCTGGCCGTGGAACGCGCGAACCTCCTCGCCGTTGCTCGCCGCGCCGCCGCCGAGTCCCCGGCGTACGCCGCGCTGTTCCCGCACGTATTGGCCACCTCGCTCAAACTCTGGGGTACGTGGGAGATCGCGGCCGAGTTGTACGGCGCGGCGGTTTCGGCCCTGCGCGCCAGTGGCGACCGGGAGGCCCTCGCTAGGACCCTGGTGGAGCACGCGGATGTGCTGGCCCGGAAAGATCACGACAACGCACTACGTTGTGCGGCCGAGTCTCTGGCTCTCTCTAAGGATCTTCACGACCCCCGCGGTTGTGCCGATGCACTCTTCCAGTCGGGTCGGGCTCACCTCGCGGCAGGCCAGGGTGAAGTTACCCTTCGCATTCTGGACCAGGCGCTGATGCTGTACAGGAATGTCGACGACAGGCACGGAGAAGCCGAGTGCCTCAACGTCCAAGGTATGGCGTTGTATTACGCTGGGCGGTACGACGAGGCGCGCCAGAGGGTCCAGACGATGCTCGACATCCACGAGAATCTCGGCGATTTCCTGGGACAGGCCAGAGCGATGAATAATCTGGGTGAGCTGTGTTATATCCAGGGGCGTTACGAGGATGCCCGTGGCTACTACGAGCAGTCCTTGGCCCTGGTGCAACAGTGCGGCGGTCGGCAGGAGTTCGCAATTCTTGACGCCAACCTTGGTTCCGTCCACCAGGCGACCGGGCAGACGGCCGTCGCGCTTGCGTACTTCCACAGAGCCCTGCGCAGCCGTCGAGCGAGCGGGGACACTTCGGGGGAGGCGAGCGTACTTATCAGCCTGGGAACGGTTTACGCGGAGATGGGACGCAGAGGCGAGGCCCTGTTGCACTTCACCAGGGCGGAGGAGGCCACCCGTGGCATTGGCAGCCCCCACGAGCGCCAGCGAGCGTTGATCGGCATAGCCAAGAACCACCTTGATTCGGGGCGACTCGGCACCGCGCTGAAGGTTTATGAACAAGCGCTGGATATAGCTGAGGGAATCGGATTTCCTCTTGGTTCTGCGAATGCCCTGGCGGGGCTCTCACGGACCGCGCTGTCCTCGCAGAGCATTGGAATGGCGCGCCGCTACGGCGAACAGGCGGTCACCATCTTCCAGAACCTTGGAGCCGAAGCTGAAATCCAGAGTCTGCGGCATCTGCTACGCGAGCAAGACGTGACCGGCTCCTGAGTGTCTTCAAGCACTTCGCAGGGAGCAGGCATGCTGCCCGAGGGGGCAGACGCTTGCGCGACGGCCCCCATAGACCTACATCACCACATCCACTCGAACGGGAATGTGCTCGCGGCGGTGGCGGCAGGGTGTTTGCAAATGCTCACAGCTCTCCATCTGGTTGAACCGAGTTCTTGCTCGCAGAATCTATACGATTCAGGCTGCATGTGAGGACACGATTGTATGAAGTCGATCAAGGAGCTAGATGGCAGGCTGTGCGCAGGAGCAATCCAAGTCGGACGGCACCCATCCATGCCAGGGCGGGCCCTGCGGTGGACGACGTCGATGACCTTATAACCGCCACTGGCGGGATCGCCGCGAGGGTCGCTCGCGGGGGTAGGCGGTCACGTTCCAGCCTACGAGGGAGGCCAGTTCTCCAACCAAGCGGGTGCGACCCAGGAAGGAGTTTCGGGGCCTCCGCGGGAGCCGGGTGATGTCGAGTGGACCGTCGAGGAGGAGGGAGACGCTGTAGAAGAGCGCTCCGCGTACTCCGGTCGGCATGGGACGGAGGGCAAGGCCGCGCAGCGGGCTCGGCTCGGGGAGGAAGGGTGTCGTGGCGGGATGCGGATCTCCTGGACAGGGGTTGATGCGACCGGGGCCCGTGAGACCGCTGAGCCACCAGTGCAACCCTGACGTCCGACGTAGCGAACTGAGGTCTGTTCGGTAGTCGGAAGGCGCATACTGGCGGGCCCCTCTCGGCCAAGCCCGTAGCGGATCATTGAGGTGGGGCAGATTCTCCGACTGCTGGCCGAGACCGGTGCCCAGCCCGACAACTCTGGACATGGTGTCCGCACCCGCTTCCACTACGCGTCCCGTTGCGATGGCTGGAGGGTGAAGTTAGAAAGACTGTCGCTGGCAGGGCAGGGCAGGGCAGGGGCACCGCTTCGCGTATGTCGAAGTCAGCAAACCGCCGCGGCACGCCAGCCTGCTCCAGGCAACTCGCGCAGCGACGGTATGGCGTGCGGCGCTCCTGTGCGAAAGCCGTGACACGTCTACCGTGGCTGTTGTTGGGCGACTGGAGATAGCCCCAAGGAGCTTAGATGGAAGCCGAGTTGGTGGCATTGGCGACGTCAGGTGCTAGTACGGTCGTCGCACTGATGGCGAGCGATGGTTGGAACGCGGTGAGGTCGCGCGTTGTTGCGCTGCTGCAGCGAGGCAGCCGGGCGCAAGAGGACGTGGATCGAGTCGAGGGTGAACTGGAGCTGGACCGCCGCGAGTTGGCGGCTGCCCGGGACGGAGACGACGCTGCCGTGATCGCCGACCTTGAGGCGGCCTGGCGGATCCGGTTGCGGCAGTTGCTTGGCGAGGACCCCTCCGCATCAGCAGTGCTCCGGGAACTGATCGCGGAGGCAAGTACCGGTTCGGGCACAGTCCGCAACACCATCAGCGGCGGTGAGTTCCGTCAGGCGGTCATCCAGACGGGAAGCATTCACGGTGGTGTGCATCTGGGCTGACGCGGTCGGTCAGCATGCGCCTTGGTGAGTACCAGCACCGTCAGTGACCTCAAGTTCCGGCGAAGGCCAGTGCACGGCTGCCTCTCCTCAAGCAGTAACTCGCCGGCTATGCACGGCCCGAGTGCACCATGAAGAAGGAGCCACCAGGAGCTTGTCCTCATCTCCTCTGCGAGGAGCAACAATGTCAAGTGGCGAGCTTCAGCGGTTAGACCATGCGCGACTCTTCGCAGGGCGGTCATCCGTCATGACAGTCCACTCCCAGAGGAACGAATCGCGACGTCGTACACGCGTGGTTCCGAGAGGGACGGAGGTGGCGCAGGGGCCCCGGCCCTGGCTGACGAGGCCCCTGCTGATGATCGTTCTCCCAGGGACTTTTCAGGGACTTTCAGCTCTGTCAGAGGGACTTTTCAGGGACGATCCGCTGTGCAAGCGGGAAAGTCCATGACAGAGCTGAAAGGTGAGAAACACCTGGTCAAGTCACATCTTCTCAGCACTCGATGATGTTCACCGCAAGCCCGCCCCGCGCCGTTTCCTTGTACTTCACGCTCATGTCCGCGCCCGTCTCCTTCATCGTCTTGATGACCTTGTCGAGGGACACCTTGTGGCTGCCGTCGCCTCGCATCGCCATCTTCGCGGCCGTGACGGCCTTCACCGCCGCCATGCCGTTCCGCTCGATGCATGGGATCTGGACGAGACCGCCGACCGGGTCGCAGGTCAGGCCGAGGTTGTGTTCCATGCCGATCTCGGCGGCGTTCTCGACCTGTTCGGGGCTGCCGCCCAGGACCTCCGCGAGGGCGCCCGCCGCCATCGAGCAGGCGGAGCCCACCTCGCCCTGGCAGCCCACCTCGGCACCGGAGATCGACGCGTTCTCCTTGAACAGCATGCCGATCGCGCCCGCCGCGAGCAGGAAGCGGACCACGTCCTCGTCCTTGTCGCGGGCGGAGCCGCCGGCCACGAAGTTGATGAAGTAGTGCAGGACGGCGGGGATGATGCCGGCGGCGCCGTTCGTCGGCGCGGTCACCACCCGGCCGCCCGCCGCGTTCTCCTCGTTCACCGCCATCGCGTACAGCGTGATCCACTCCATCGCGTGCGCCGCCGGGTCGCCCTCGGCGCGCAGTTGCCGGGCGGACGTGGCCGCGCGGCGCCGCACCTTCAGGCCGCCCGGCAGGATGCCCTCGCGGGCCATCCCGCGCGCCACGCAGCGCTGCATGACCTGCCAGATCTCCAGCAGGCCGTCGTGGATCTCCTCCTCGGTGCGCCACGCCTTCTCGTTCTCCAGCATCAGCGAGGAGATCGACAGACCGGTGTCCTTCGACAGCCGCAGCAGCTCGTCACCCGTGCGGAACGGGTACTTCAGCACCGTGTCGTCCAGCTTGATCCGGTCCGCGCCGACCGCGTCCTCGTCCACGACGAAGCCGCCGCCCACGGAGTAGTACGTCTTCTCCAGGACCAGGCCGCCGGCCTCGTCGTACGCGAAGATCGTCATGCCGTTGGCGTGGTACGGGAGGGTCTTGCGGCGGTGCAGGACCAGGTCGTCGGCGTAGGCGAACGCGATCTCGTGCGCCCCCAGGAGGCTGAGGCGGCCGGTCGTCCGGATCGTCTCCACCCGCTCGTCGGCGTTCTCCACGTCGACCGTGCGCGGCGACTCGCCCTCCAGGCCGAGCAGCACCGCCTTGGGGGTGCCGTGTCCGTGGCCGGTCGCGCCGAGGGAGCCGTACAGCTCGGCGCGTATCGCCGTGGTGTGGGCGAGCAGCCCGTCGTTCTTCAGGCGCCGCGCGAACATCCGGGCCGCACGCATCGGGCCGACCGTATGGGAGCTGGACGGGCCGATACCGATCGAGAACAGGTCGAAGACCGAGATGGCCACGGGGAACTCCTAGCTGGGTTGGTAGACGCCGTTGTCTGCCGGGTCGTGCCGAGCGGGTGCGGGTGCGGGTGCCGGGTCGGGGCACCACGTCCACCTTCCGGGTACGTGGTGCCCCGCGTGTGTCCTGCGGCGGGACCGGGGCCTACAGCCCCGGGTACAGCGGGTGCTTCGCGGCCAGCGCGGTCACCCGCGCCCGGAGGGCGTCCGCGTCGTACGACGGCTTCAGCGCCTCGGCGATGACGTCCGCGACCTCACGGAAGTCCTCGGTGGTGAAACCGCGGGTGGCGAGCGCCGGGGTGCCGATCCGCAGGCCCGAGGTGACCATCGGGGGCCGGGGGTCGTTCGGGACGGCGTTGCGGTTGACCGTGATGCCGACCTCGTGGAGCCGGTCCTCGGCCTGCTGGCCGTCCAGCTCCGACTCGCGCAGGTCCACCAGGACCAGGTGCACATCGGTGCCGCCGGACAGCACGTTCACCCCGGCCGCGCGGGCGTCGTCCTGGACGAGCCGCTCGGCGAGGATGTGCGCGCCCTCCAGGGTGCGCCGCTGGCGCTCCTTGAAGTCCTCGGACGCCGCGACCTTGAAGGAGACCGCCTTCGCCGCGATGACGTGTTCCAGCGGACCGCCCTGCTGGCCGGGGAACACCGCCGAGTTGATCTTCTTGGCCAGCTCCTGCGTGGACAGGATCACGCCACCGCGCGGACCGCCGAGGGTCTTGTGCGTGGTGGTGGTCACGACATGGGCGTGCGGCACCGGGTTGGGGTGCAGCCCGGCGGCCACCAGACCGGCGAAGTGCGCCATGTCGACCATCAGATACGCGCCGACCTCGTCCGCGATCCGGCGGAACGCCGCGAAGTCGAGCTGCCGGGGGTACGCGGACCAGCCGGCGACGATCAGCTTCGGCCGGGCCTCCTTGGCGAGCTTCTCGACCTCGGCCATGTCGACCTGGCCGGTGGCGTCGTCCACGTGGTACGCGACCACGTTGTACAGCTTGCCCGAGAAGTTGATCTTCATGCCGTGGGTCAGGTGCCCGCCGTGCGCGAGGTTCAGACCCATGATCGTGTCGCCGGGCTTGAGCAGCGCGAACATCGCCGCCGCGTTGGCCTGGGCGCCCGAGTGGGGCTGCACATTGGCGTGCTCGGCGCCGAACAGCGCCTTGACCCGGTCGATCGCGATCTGCTCGACCACGTCGACGTGCTCGCAGCCGCCGTAGTAGCGGCGGCCCGGGTAGCCCTCGGCGTACTTGTTGGTGAGGACCGAGCCCTGGGCCTCCATCACGGCGACCGGGGCGAAGTTCTCCGACGCGATCATTTCGAGCGTCGACTGCTGACGGTGCAGCTCGGCGTCGACGGCCGCGGCGACGTCCGGGTCGAGTTCGTGGAGAGACTGGTTCAGAAGTGACATCAGAAGATCCCTACGGGTCGGGGTCAGCCGGCGAAAGCGGTGTACTCGTCCGCCGAGAGCAGGTCGCCCGGCTCATCGGAGACGCGCACCTTGAACAGCCAACCACCCTCGAACGGGGCGGAGTTCACCAGCGACGGGTCCTCCACGACGTCCTGGTTGGCGGCGACGACCTCACCGGTCACGGGGGAGTACAGATCGCTCACCGACTTGGTCGACTCCAGCTCACCGCAGGTCTCACCCGCGGTCACCGTGGCACCGACCTCCGGAAGCTGTACGTACACGACGTCACCGAGCGCGTTGGCCGCGTGCTCCGTGATCCCGACCGTCGACACGCCGTCATCGGCGGCCGACAGCCACTCGTGCTCCTTGCTGTAGCGCAGCTGCTCGGGGTTGCTCATGTCCTGAATTCTCCTGTACGCGGGGGAGTGCTGGTGGACGCGGGGCGGTGCCGGGAGACCCGGCGGCCCCGCGGCGGAGGTGGGAAGCGAGGGGAAGGAAAGGGGCGGTACGGACGGTGTGCGGGAGGTCACTTCCCGCACGAGGTCACTTCTCGCGCTTGTAGCGTCACTTCTCGCGCTTGTAGAACGGCAGCGCCACGACCTCGTACGGCTCGTGCGTACCGCGGATGTCGACCCCCACACCGGACGTGCCCGGAGCGGCGTGCGCGGCGTCCACGTACGCCATGGCGATCGGCCGGCCGAGCGTCGGCGACGGCGCGCCCGACGTGACCTCGCCGACCGTCTCACCGGCCGCGACCACCGAGAACCCGGCGCGCGGCACCCGGCGGCCGTCGGCGATCAGCCCGACCAGCTTGCGCGGCGGATTCGTGGCGGCCCGCTCGGCCGCGGCGGCCAGGGCCGCGCGCCCCACGAAGTCGCCGTCCTTCTCGAACTTCACGACCCGGCCGAGCCCGGCGTCGAACGGCGTCAGCGCGGTCGTCAGCTCATGCCCGTACAGCGGCATGCCCGCCTCCAGGCGGAGCGTGTCCCGGCAGGACAGCCCGCACGGCACCAGACCGGCTCCCTGCCCGGCGTCGGTCAGCGCCCGCCACAGCTTCTCGGCGTCGGCGGGCGCCACGAACAGCTCGAAGCCGTCCTCGCCCGTGTATCCGGTGCGCGCGATCAGGGCCGGTACGCCGGCGACCGTGCCGGGCAGCCCGGCGTAGTACTTCAGGCCGTCGAGGTCGGCGTCGGTGACAGACTTCAGGATGCCGGGGGACTCGGGGCCCTGGATCGCGAGCAGCGCGTACGCGTCCCGGTCGTCGCGGACCTCGGCGTCGAACCCGGCGGCCCGCTCGGTGAGCGCGTCGAGGACGATCTGCGCGTTGCCCGCGTTCGCGACGACGAGGTACGTGGGGGAGGGGGCGTCGGCGAGGCGGTACACGATCAGGTCGTCGAGGATGCCGCCGTCCTCCTGGCAGATCATGGTGTAGCGGGCGCGGCCGACGCCGACCGTGCCGATGTTGCCGACCAGGGCGTAGTTCAGGACATCCACGGCCCCCGGGCCTGTGACGGTGATCTCACCCATGTGGGACAGGTCGAAGAGTCCGGCGCGGGTCCGTACGGCCACGTGCTCGTCGCGCTCGCTGCCGTACCGCAGCGGCATGTCCCAGCCCGCGAAGTCGGTCATGGTCGCGCCGAGCGACCGGTGCAGGGCGTCGAGCGCGGTATGACGGGGTGCAGTGCTCGGGGCATTGCTCATGAGGGGGTGCTCCCAGGGCATGACGGGCGAGGTCGATCCTCCCCATCTGTCATCGGAACCTGAGAGGTTCGCCGGGAGTCCACCGCTGGGCGGATCCGGCTTGCACCTTGGGTGGAGCCGCGGTCGTCGGACACGGCGGTCGGAGACGGCGGCTCGCTTTTCAGATGTGCCTCGCCCACGCGGTATCTGGGCCTGAGAGATTCAAGGGAGGGACTTGCTCCTTCGGCGCCCCGGTGGTGACCGAGGGCTCTCCCGCGTGGATTCAAGCGGCCTGTATGCAGTTGGCGGGCTCATCATTGCACGCATCCGGGCGACACGGCAGGGCGGTGTTCGGACGGTGTTCGGGTCGAGGGCGGGTCGAGGGCGGGTCAAGGGCGGGTCGAGGGCAGGCGCGGACGGTCGGAGCGCGACGACCGGACGGCGTTCGGGTAGTGGCCTGTAACCGCCTTGTGGCAGGACCAGGACGGAATCGCGGTTCACCCCGCATTACCTTCTCTTTACACTCGACGGGGAAGGCTCACGTGGACCCCAGGGGGAGGACGCTCACGGTGAACAGGACCAGGGTGTACGCGACGGCGACCGGTGTCGCGCTGCCCAAGCAGCCCGGTGCCCCGAGGGTGGAGACCTTCGCCGAGGGGCACACGGCCGTCGTCCGTGATCTGCGGGCCCGCGCGGGCCGCAGCCCGCACCGGCTCCGCTTCGCCGCCGGTGACCTGGCCGTCGTCTCGGGCCTGCCCGGCAGCGGCAAGTCCACGCTGATGCGGCGCACGGTCACCGGCCCCCGTATCGACTCGCAGGACACCCGCGACCGCTGGGCGGCCCGCGTACCGGGCTTCGTGCCGTACGGCGTCTACCGGCCGCTGGTCCGCCTCGCCCACTTCGCGGGCCTGCGCCGCGCGCTGCGCACCGGCGAGAGCGTCGTCGTCCACGACTGCGGTACGCAGCGATGGGTCCGCCGCTGGCTCGCCCGCGAGGCCCGCAGGCGCGGGACCACGCTGCATCTGCTGCTGCTCGACGTCCCGCCGGACACCGCGCTCGACGGCCAGCGGGAGCGCGGCAGGGGAGTGTCGCGGTACGCGTTCGGGCGGCACCGCAGGACCGTCGGGCGGCTGGTGCGGGACGCCGAGCGCGGTGACCTGCCGCCGGGGTGCCGCTCCGCGCTGCTCCTGGACCGGACGGCGGCGGACGTGCTGCGCGCGATCCGCTTCGACCGCTGACCGCCAGCCGGGCGACCGCGTGGCGCGAGGGCGGTACGCGTTAGGGTGCGAGCCGCAGAAACAGCGGTCCCGAGCAGGTGGTTGACGATGGAGATACCGGCACAGACGGCCCACGCCATGGCGTACGGCGGATGGCCCGGCAACGAGCTGGAGGAGGTGCTCGCCGCCTCGGTCGGCGCGGCGGCACCCTCGGCGGGCGGCCGGATCATCGAAGTACTCGGCCGCAGCCACCTCTGGGTACCGCTTCCGGCCGGCGGCGGCCCCACCAGCCCCACCCTCGACCTGCCCATGCTGGAGATCGACGGCCAGGGCTATGTCCCGGTGTTCAGCTCCGAGCAGCAGTTCCTCCAGGTCGTCGGCGACCGGATGGGCCGTACCGTCGCGCCCGCCGTCGAGTTCGCGCGCGGACTCCCGCCGCAGCTCGGCATCGTGATCAACCCCGACGGCGCCGTCGGGGTCCCGCTCCCGCCGGCCGCCGTCGCCGAACTGTGCCGCTTCGGACGCACTCCGCTCGACGGCGCCGCGAGCGGTGGCCGGGTGCGCCTGTTCGAACCGGACTGGCAGCACGACCCGGTGGACTTCCTGGCCGCCGCCACCGCCGAGTTCGCGGCGACCGGCGTCGTGGCGAGCGCCCGCCGCTGCCTGGCCAGTGTCGAGGGCGGCGACCCGGTGCTGTTCGTCGGCGTCGAACTGAGCCGCTGGGACGAGTCCGTACGCGAACTGCCCCTGGACGCCCTCGGCCGGGCGCTCGGCCGGGCGCCCGTGAGCTGGCCGGTGAACCTGGTGCTGCTCGACGCGGCGCAGGACCCGGTGGTCGACTGGATGCGCGAGAAGGTCCGGCCGTTCTACGTCCACGGGCAGCACTGAGCCGGGCGCCGCACACTCCCGGGTCCCGCGACCGCGATACGACCCGGCGGCCGGTGCGTCAAGCCGGTGCCGGGATCGCCGCATAAGCTGGTTTCATGGCCTGGACCGGGCGGAGCGGCAGCGGTGCGTGACCCGGGGGATTTCGGTCGGTTTCGTCGAAAGCGTCACGAAGGGGCGGTCAAGGGTGAGTGCGTCGGGCACGGCTGCGGCCGGGCAGGTCGAGCACATGCTGCGCCAGGTGACCCCCGGGCGCTACGACGCGTACGAGGCGTTGCTGCGTGCCCTCTCGGACCCCACGTCGGGTCAGGTGTGGATGCTCCTCTGGCACGGCCAGGCCGGATCACCGGACGCGCAGTACGGCAACATGGAGGTCGAGGGCCTCGGTTACGCGCCCTGTGTGACCTCCGCGCAGGAACTCTCGGCGAGCGGCTGGAACCGTTCGTACGAAGTCATCTCCGGTGTCGACCTCGCGCGCACCCTCTACCCCGACCACTACGGCCTGTGGCTCAACCCGCACGCGCCCGGCGGCGGGGTCGGCATCCCCTGGCTCGACCTGCGGCGCATCGCCACCGGCCTGGACCGCCAACCCGCCGGGCCGCTGCGGCTGTCCGAGCCCGCCATCGAGATCCCGCAGTTCTACGCCCTGCTCACGCAGAACGCCCACCGCACGCCCGCCGTGCGGGCCCTGCGGCGCGCGTGGGTGCAGCCGGCGCTCGGCGCCCCGTACCTCGCCATCGGGCTCGACGTGTACGACACCAGCCCGCCCGCCGTGGACGCCGTGCGGGCGATGATGCAGCAGTCGATCGGGGCCGTTCCCGACGGTCTGCCCGTGTCCACGGTGGCGCTGTCCGACGAGTACGACCCGGTGGCGATGTGGCTGCGGGCCACCGCGCGGCCCTTCTATGACCGTGAGTCGCACGGCGGCGCGCTCCCCCCGGCACCCACGGCGGGCTACGGATATCCCCCGCAGCAGGGCGCTTTCTAGAACGGGAACAGTGCACTTCCGGGACCGGATGGGTGCCTTCCGGACGTGGCCCGGGGGTCGGAAATCGGCCACCGGGTGGTGATCGGGGGTGTGCCACCTGGTGGACAACGGGCATGGCCGCAATGTCCGTTCTGGTGACATCTGATGGTGAAAGCGGCGTAGATCTACGCGCGTGACCTCTTCCGCCCCAACTGACCCGCGTCCGGTATCTGTTACCCGGCGTCTGGATAACGGAACCCCCCAGACAGCATCACGTTTGCGCATCCATTCACCGTCAAGTCTGGTAACAGATCACGGCCGCGATGAAGACTCCCGCTCCAGGGGGTGGGAGTCGCCCCTGTGTACGACGGACTGATCCGCCGCCACAGCGGCAAGTGCGGGCCGGCCACCGCCGGTTGAAGAAGAGGGGTCCCTGCCACGATGACGGCACCATTGCACGAGCCCACCACGGAAGCGGCCCCGACCGCCGCCGAGGAGGTCGCCGCAGTCGAGGGCAAGTCGGTGCAGGGCCGCTCCCTCGGCCGGATCGCCTGGGACCGGCTGAAGCGGGACAAGCTCGCCCTGACCGGCGGCGTCGTCGTCCTCCTCCTCGTGCTCGTGGCGGTGTTCGCGCCCCTGATCACGAGCCTGGTCGGCCAGTCGCCCGACGAGTACCACGAGGACCTGATCGACCCGCTGTTCTCCACGCCCATCGGCTCGTTCGGCGGCATCAGCGGCGACCACCTCTTCGGCGTCGAACCGGTCAACGGCCGCGATGTGTTCGCCCGCATCGTCTACGGCGCCCGGGTCTCGCTCCTGGTCGGCTTCGCGTCGGCCCTCGTCGCCGTCGTCATCGGCGTCGTCCTCGGCATCCTCGCGGGCTACTTCGGCGGCTGGCTCGACGCCACCATCAGCCGCCTCATGGACCTGCTGCTGTCCTTCCCGCAGCTCCTGTTCATCATCGCCCTGGTGTCCGTCATGCCCAACGAGATGCTGGGCCTCACCGGCACCGGCGTCCGTATCTTCGTGATGATCCTGGTGATCGGGTTCTTCGGCTGGCCCTATGTCGGACGTGTCGTCCGCGGCCAGACACTCTCGCTGCGTGAGCGCGAATACGTGGAGGCGGCCCGCAGTCTCGGGGCCGGGCGGTTCTACATCCTGTTCAAGGAGCTGCTGCCCAACCTCGTCGCGCCGATCATCGTCTACACCACGATGATGATCCCCACGAACATCCTCACCGAAGCCGCGCTCAGTTTCCTCGGCGTCGGAGTCAAGCCCCCCACCTCGTCCTGGGGAGACATGCTCTCCTCGGCGGTGAGCTACTACGACGCGGACCCCACCTACATGGTGATCCCCGGCGTGGCCATCTTCATCACCGTGCTCTCCTTCAACCTCTTCGGCGACGGCGTGCGTGACGCGCTCGACCCGAAGGGCTCGCGCTGAAACTGCCGTATCCCACGGCCCGCCGCGACGGCGGGCCGCACATCACCCGGAGGATCCGAGATCATGACCACCCAAAGCGTCAGAGGACGGCGCAAGCAGGCCATGGCGGCTGCTGCCGTGGTCGCGGCGCTGCTGTCCACGGCAGCGTGCGGCGGCGGTGACAGTGGCGACGACAAGAAGGGCGGCGACAGCAAGGCCGCCGGCTTCGACGCGGCGAACAACAAGGTCGCCAACGCCTCCACGAAGAAGGGCGGCACGCTGAAGTTCGCGGGCGCCCAGGACGCCGACTCGTGGGACACCACCCGCGGCTACTACGGCTTCGCGTGGAACTTCATGCGCTACTACAGCCGTCAGCTCGTCACCGGCCAGACCGAGCCGGGCAGCAAGGGCACCGAGCTGACCCCGGACCTCGCCACCAGCAAGGCGAAGATCTCGGACGACGGCAAGACCTACACGTACACCCTGCGTGACGGGGTGACGTGGGAGGACGGCAAGCCGATCACGTCCCAGGACGTCAAGTACGGCATCGAGCGCGTGTGGGCGCAGGACGTGCTCTCCGGCGGTCCGGTCTACCTGAAGGACGTCCTCGACCCCAAGGGCGAGTACCCGGGTCCGTACAAGGACAAGTCCAAGGACAAGCTCGGTCTCAAGGCGATCGAGACCCCGGACGAGAAGACCATCGTCTTCAAGCTGCCGGTCGCGAACAGCGACTTCGAGGACATGCTCGCGCTGACCTCGGCGTCCCCGGTCCGCCAGGACAAGGACACCAAGTCGAAGTACGGCCTGAAGCCCTTCTCCTCCGGCCCGTACAAGTTCGAGTCGTACACGCCGAACAAGTCACTCGTGCTGGTCCGCAACACCGAGTGGAAGCAGGAGTCGGACCCGGTCCGCAAGGCCCTGCCGGACAAGATCACGCTGAACCTGTTCAGCAACGCCGACGACATGGACAACCGTCTCCTCGCCGGCGACTACGACCTGGACATCAACCAGACCGGTCTGTCCCCGCAGGGCCGTATCAAGGCCCTGAAGGAGCACAAGGCCAACCTCGACAACCCGGTCTCCGGCTTCATCCGGTACGCGGTCTTCCCGCAGATAGTGAAGCCGTTCGACAACATCGAGTGCCGCAAGGCCGTCCTCTACGGGGCCGACCACAAGTCGCTCCAGACGGCGCGCGGCGGCCCGCTGGCCGGCGGTGACATCGGTACCAACATGCTGCCCCCGGCCGTCCCCGGCTCCGAGGGTCAGAAGTACGACCCGTACGGCTTCACGCAGAACGACGGTGCCCCGGACGAGGCCAAGGCCAAGGACGCCCTGAAGGCGTGCGGTCAGGCCGACGGCTTCAAGACGACCATCGCGGTCCGCAACAACAAGCCGGTCGAGGTCGCCACCGCCGAGTCGCTGCAGGCGTCGCTGAAGAAGATCGGCATCATCGCCGACATCGACAAGTACGACGGCTCGCAGACCTCGGGCATCATCGGCAACCCGACGGTCGTCAAGAAGAAGAACTACGGCATCATCATCATGGGCTGGGGCCCCGACTTCCCGTCGGCCCAGGGCTACGGCCAGCCGCTGTGGGACAGCAAGTACATCCTCGACAGCGGTAACAACAACTTCGCGATGATCAAGGACAAGGCGATCGACGCGAACTTCGACAAGTTCGCGACGGAGCTGGACCCGGCCAAGAAGGTCGCGATCGCCACGGAGCTGAACCACCAGGTCATGGAGGGCGCGTACTACCTGCCCTTCGTCTTCGAGAAGTTCATCAACTGGCGCTCCAACCGGCTGACGAACGTCTACACCACCGACGCCTACAGCGGCCAGTACGACTTCACCAGCCTGGGCGTCACGAAGTAATCACCACCGGCGCACCCGCCGAACGGTACGAAAGGCAGGTGAAGGCCGGGGTGGTGTGACCGCGGGCCACTGGACGACCTCCAGTGGCCCGCGGGCCCCGCCGGGCCGAGAGCAGTGCTCGCATACCTCATCAGGCGGCTCATGGCCGTCGCAGTGATGCTGGTGGTCATCATCGTGGTGGTCTTCTGCATCTTCTTCCTCATCCCCAAGTGGGCGGGTGTCGACCCGGCCACGATGTACGTGGGCAAGCAGTCCGACGCCGCGGCCGTCGAGGCCGTCCGGCAGAAGCTCCAGCTCGGCGACCCGATCTACGCGCAGGTCTTCGAGTTCTTCAAGGGCATCTTCGCGGGCCGCACGTACTCCGCGGGCGGCGACGTCACGCACTGCTCGGCGCCGTGCTTCGGCTACTCCTTCCGCAGCGAGCAGGCCATCTGGCCCGTCATCACCGACCGGCTGCCGGTCACCCTGTCGCTCGCGATCGGCGCGGCCGTGCTGTGGCTGCTGTTCGGTGTCGCCGCGGGTGTGCTCTCCGCACTCAAGCGCGGCACCCTGTGGGACCGCTCGGCGATGGTCGTCGCCCTCTCCGGTGTCTCGCTGCCCATCTACTTCACCGCGCTGCTCTCGCTCGCGATCTTCGACTACGGCCTCGGCTGGATCAACGCCCAGTACACACCCCTGGAGGACGGCCTCGGCGGCTGGTTCCAGGGCCTGTTGCTGCCGTGGGTGACCCTGTCGTTCCTGTATGCCGCGATGTACGCCCGTATCACCCGGGCCACCATGCTCGAAGTCATGGGCGAGGACTACATCCGCACCGCCCGTGCCAAGGGCCTCAGTGAGCCGACCGTCATCGGCAAGCACGCCATGCGCTCGACGATGACGCCGATCCTCACGATGCTCGGCATGGACCTCGGCGCCCTGATCGGCGGCGCGATCCTCACCGAGACCGCGTTCAGCCTGCCGGGCCTCGGACAGGCCGTGCTCAAGGCGATCGACGAACGCGACCTGCCGGTGATCCTCGGCGTCACCCTGATCACCTCACTGGCCGTGATCATCGCGAACCTCGTCGTGGACATCCTGTACGCCGTGATCGACCCCCGAGTGAGGCTCGCATGACCGACCTCAGCAAGAGCGGGGCGGCCGTCGGCGAGCCCGTGACGGACTCGCCCGCTCCCACCGCCTTCCTCGAAGTACGCGACCTGCGGGTGCACTTCCCCACCGACGACGGCCTGGTCAAGTCCGTCGACGGCGTCAGCTTCCAACTGGAGAAGGGCAAGACCCTCGGCATCGTCGGCGAGTCCGGCTCGGGGAAGTCCGTCACCTCGCTCGGCATCATGGGCCTGCACACGGCGGGGCAGTACGGCAAGCGCAAGGCCCAGCTCTCCGGCGAGATCTGGCTCGACGGCAAGGAACTCCTGTCCGCCGACCCCGACCACGTACGCAAGCTCCGTGGCCGCGACATGGCGATGATCTTCCAGGACCCGCTGTCCGCGCTGCACCCGTACTACTCGATCGGCAAGCAGATCATCGAGGCGTACCGGGTCCATCACGACGTCGACAAGAAGACCGCGCGCCGGCGGGCGATCGAGATGCTCGACCGGGTGGGGATCCCCCAGCCGGACAAGCGGGTCGACAGCTACGCCCATGAGTTCTCCGGCGGTATGCGCCAGCGCGCGATGATCGCGATGGCGCTCGTCAACAACCCCGAACTCCTCATCGCGGACGAGCCGACGACCGCGCTCGACGTCACCGTCCAGGCGCAGATCCTCGACCTGATCCGCGACCTCCAGAAGGAGTTCGGCTCCGCGGTCATCGTCATCACGCACGACCTGGGCGTCGTCGCCGAGCTGGCCGACGACATCCTCGTGATGTACGGCGGCCGGTGCGTCGAACGCGGCCCCGCCGAGAAGGTGTTCTACGAGCCCCGGCACCCCTACACCTGGGGACTGCTCGGCTCGATGCCGCGCCTCGACCGCGAGGAGACCGAGCGTCTCATCCCGGTCAAGGGCTCGCCGCCCTCGCTGATCAACATCCCGTCCGGCTGCGCCTTCAACCCCCGCTGCCCGTACGCGGACGTACCCAAGGACAACGTCACCCGCACCGTCCGCCCCGAACTGGCCGAGGTCGGCAGCGCTCACTGGGCCGCCTGCCACATGGACCGGGAGCAGCGGGAGCGTATCTGGACCGAAGAGATTGCGCCCAAGCTGTGAGCGAGGACAAACCCGTGACGAGCGACGACAAAGGCGCGGACGTCCCCGCGCCGCGGTCCGCCGACAGCGGCGCGGCCACGCTGACCGAGGACGCCGGGTCCAAGGGCGCCGGGACCGAGGGCGCCGGGACCAGGAAGGCCGGGAGTGGTGCGGCCGGTTCGGCCGGGGGGACGGCGTCCGGCGAGATCCTGCTCAGGGTGACCGGGCTGCAGAAGCACTTCCCGATCCGCAAGGGCCTCCTCCAGCGCCAGGTCGGCGCGGTCAAGGCGGTCGACGGGATCGACTTCGAGGTGCGGTCGGGGGAGACCCTGGGCGTCGTCGGCGAGTCCGGCTGCGGCAAGTCGACCATGGGCCGGCTGATCACCCGGCTGCTCGAACCGACTGCGGGCACCGTGGAGTTCGAGGGCCGGGACATCACGCACCTCGGCGTCGGCGCGATGCGCCCGATGCGCCGCGATGTGCAGATGATCTTCCAGGACCCGTACTCGTCGCTGAACCCGCGGCACACGATCGGCACGATCGTCGGGGCACCTTTCAAGCTCCAGGGCGTCTCGCCCGAGGGCGGCGTGAAGAAGGAGGTCCAGCGGCTCCTTGAGGTCGTCGGCCTCAACCCCGAGCACTACAACCGCTATCCGCACGAGTTCTCCGGCGGCCAGCGCCAGCGCATCGGCATCGCCCGCGCGCTCGCGCTCAACCCGAAGCTGGTCGTCGCGGACGAGCCGGTGTCGGCCCTGGACGTCTCCATCCAGGCGCAGGTCGTCAACCTCTTGGACGACCTCCAGAGCGAGCTGGGTCTGACGTACGTGATCATCGCGCACGACCTGTCCGTCGTCCGGCATGTGTCGGACCGGATCGCCGTGATGTACCTCGGCAAGATCGTGGAGCTGGCCGACCGCAAGTCGCTGTACGCGGCGCCGATGCACCCGTACACCAAGGCGCTGATGTCGGCCGTGCCGATCCCGGACCCGAAGCGGCGTACCGCGAAGAGCGAGCGGATTCTGCTCAAGGGCGATGTGCCCTCGCCGATCTCGCCGCCGGCCGGCTGCCGCTTCCACACGCGGTGCTGGAAGGCGACGGAGATCTGCACGACGCAGGAACCGCCGCTGATCGAGCTGAAGCCGGGGCAGCGGGTGGCTTGTCATCACCCCGAGAACGTGGCGCCCGCGGCGGCTGACCCGGTATCGGGTAGCGGAACTTCCGGGGCGTCGGAGGCGTAGGTCGGTCTGCGGGCCGTGGGCAGTTTTGGGGTCCGGTGGGATTGTGGGGTGGCTGACGCCGTCGCCGATTCCGCCGGACCCTCGCCGTTGTGGTGGCTCGCCGCGGCGGCGGGAGTGAATATCGCCGGATGACGGGTCGCCGGGGACATGCGCGCGCCGTGCGTAAATTGCTCCGTGCAGCATGAACTCTTCACCCCTTCCGTCCAGCACGGGCTGGATCTCGTCGGGATCTTCGTCTTCGCCATCTCCGGTGCCCTGCTCGCCGTGCGGAAGAACTTCGACGTCTTCGGCATCGCCGTACTCGCCGAGGTCACCGCGCTCGGCGGCGGTGTGCTGCGGGACCTGATCATCGGCGCCGTGCCGCCCGCCGCCTTCAGCGACCTCGGGTACTTCCTCACCCCGCTGCTCGCCGCGCTGCTCGTCTTCTTCCTGCATCCGCAGGTGGAGCGCATCCAGTCCGGTGTGAACGTCTTCGACGCGGCGGGCCTCGGCCTGTTCTGCGTCACCGGCACGATCAAGGCGTACGACTACGGGCTCGGCCTGACCTACTCGGCGGCGCTAGGACTCGCCACGGCCGTCGGCGGCGGTGTGCTGCGCGACATCATCGCCAACGAGGTGCCGTCCCTGGTCCGCTGGGACCGTGACCTCTACGCGGTGCCCGCGATGGTCGGCGCCGCGCTGGTCGTGCTGTGCATCAGCCAGGACGCGCTGAACGCGTACACCAGCAGCGCGTGTGTCGTGATCGCTTTTGTGCTGCGCCTGCTCGCGATGCGTTACCACTGGCGGGCGCCGCGCGCCTGGAACCGTCGTTCTTCGGCCGTAGAGGCGGACGAAAGGTAAAAGCTACCGCTTAGTACTATTGTGTTGTAGCGTACCGGCATGGCAGAAGCACCCGCGCAGGCGACGATCGGCGACAGCGAGTTCGACCGGGACACCGTGGTCACCCCCCGGCTTCCCGGGGTCTACGAGACCGAACTGTCCGCCGGCTGGACGATCATCAGCGCCGTCAACGGCGGCTATCTGCTCGCGGTCGTCGGCCGCGCCCTCGCCCACGCGCTGCCGCACCCCGACCCGTTCACGATCTCCGCGCACTATCTGACGGCGTCCCGCCCCGGCCCCGCCGAGATCCGTACCGAGGTCGTGCGCACCGGCCGTACGCTCTCCACCGGCCAGGCGTCCCTCGTCCAGCGCGACGACGAGGGCCGCGAGGTCGAGCGCCTGCGCGTCCTCGCCTCCTACGGCGACCTCGACACCCTTCCCGACGACGTCCGCACCTCCGCCGCACCGCCCGCGATACCGCCGTACGACCAGTGCTTCGGGCCGCAGGACGCGCCGGAGGTCCCCGCGATGCCGGGCGACTCCTCGCTCACCGAGCGGCTGACGCTCAAGCTGGACCCGGCCACGCTCGGCTGGGCGCTCGGCGCGCCGTCCGGGAAGGGCGAGATGCGGTCCTGGTTCGGGCTCGCCGACGGGCGGGACGCCGACCCGCTGTCGCTGCTGCTCGCCGTGGACGCGCTGCCCCCGACCGCCTTCGAGATGGGCCTCATGGGCTGGGTGCCGACCGTCGAACTGACGGTGCACATCCGCTGCCGGCCCGCCCCCGGACCGCTCCGCGTCTCCGTCACCACCCGCAATCTCGCGGGCGGCTTCCTGGAGGAGGACGCCGAGGTCTGGGACAGCGCCGACCGGCTGGTCGCCCAGTCCCGGCAGCTCGCCCGCGTCAAACTGGGGGCGTGACGGCCACACTCGGGTGTGACGGCCACGGCGGAGGTGTGACGGTCACACTGAGGGCGTGAAGTCCGACCGGCTGCTTTCGATCCTGCTGCTGTTGCAGACCCGGGGCCGGGTCCCCGCCCGGGACCTCGCCCAGCGGCTCGATGTCTCCGTACGCACCATCTACCGCGACATCGAGGCCCTGTCCGCCGCCGGCGTCCCCGTCTACGCCGAGCGCGGGCGGCACGGCGGCATCGAGCTGCTCCAAGGGTTCCGTACCGACGTCACCGGGCTGACCGCCGACGAGTCGCGCGCGCTGTTCGTGCTCGCCGCGCAGGGCGCCCACGCCGCGCTCGGGCTCGACGCGGCGCTCGCCTCGGCCCTGCGCAAGGTCATGGCGGCCCTGCCCGCACCGCACCGCCCCGCCGCCGAGTTGACCGGCAGCCGCATCCTCGTCGACGAGTCCCGCTGGCTCACCGGACCGCGGCGGCCCTTCGACCTCGACGTCCTCCAGGACGCCGTCTTCGCGGACCGGCGGCTGCGGCTGCGCTACCGCAGCAGCGGCGCCCGCGAGGCCAGGACCCACACCGCCGACCCGTACGGGCTCGTGTCCAAGGCCGGGGTCTGGTACCTGGTCGCCGATCTCGCCGGGGCGCCCCGCCTGTTCCGGGTCGACCGGATCCGGACCGCCACGCTGACCGACGCGCCCGTCGTGCGGCGCCCCGGGGTCGCGCTCGCGGACGTGTGGGAGGTGCTGAAGCGCCGGGTCGAGGAGCAGCCGCGCGACATCGACGTCACGGTCCGCGTGCACCGGAGCCGGCTCGACCTGTTCCTGCGGTTCACGGGCGCCGCGGTCCGCGAACTGCCCGACGGGGACGGTGGTACGGGGGAGTGGGTGACCGTCCGGCTCGCGTACGGCGTGGTGCCCGAGGCGCGGTCCCTGCTGGCGTTCGCCGAGAACGTGGAGGTGGTGTCGCCGGTGGAGGTGCGGGAGGAGTTGGCGCGGTGTGCGGCGGCGGTGACGGCGGTTTACGGGGGGTCGTAGAGGGCGCAGGGGGGTGGTGGGTGCGCGGCTGAGGGGTCGGGCGCGGGTGCTGGTCAGTCCAGCCAGTGGTGGCGGCCCAGGGTGACCAGGCGCATCCGGCGGCGGGCGATGTGGGCCACGGTCTCCTCGGTGCCGGGCTCCGCGTCCAGGAACGCGGACGCCGTCATCACCATGAGGTCGACGTAGAGCCCCGCCAGCATCAGCAGGTCCTCTTCGCTCCAGCCGTCGGACTCTTGGTGCCGCGCGAGTTCCCCGCTCACCTCCTGTGCGAACAGGGCGAGTTGACCGCTGATCGCGTCCCGCACCTGCTGGACGCCGCCGTGCCGCTCCCGCGCGAGGAAGCGGACGTGCGCGGGGTGCGTGCGCACATGGCGGGCGATCAGGTCGACGGTACGGGCGATGCGTTCCTCGCTGTCGCCGTCCCCGGTGGTGGCCAGCGCGCCGGTGATCGCGGTGTGCAGACTGCCCAGCGCCTCCTCGACCAGGGCCACACCGAGGTCGGCGGTGGAGCGGAAGTGCCGGTAGAACGCGGTCGGGGTGATGCCCACGGCGCGGGTGACCTCGCGGAGGCCGAGGCTGCTCAGGCTCTGCTCGGCGAGCAGGTCCAACGCCGCGTCCAGCAGCGCCTGTCGGGTCCTGCGTTTTTGCGCCTGCCGGGTACCGGGGGCGGTACCGGGGGTGTCGACCGGGGCGGTGCCGGGGGTGTGACTCATGCCATGCAGTTAACAACTGTTCTCCCAGTTTTGGAAACCGTCCGAGAGGTAGACTCCTCAGTCAGTGAACACTTGTGCACACGAAAGGTTCACCGATGCTCTTCCTCGTCGCGGCCCTGCTGCTGCTCGGCACCGTCCTGGGCACCGTCGCCCACGCACCGCTTCCGGTCACCTTCGCCGGGGCCGCCCTCATCGGCGTCTGGCTGACGGTCTTCGCCGTACGCGAGCGGTACGGCCGCCACGGCCGCCGGCGCCACCCGCGCTCGTCCTGAACGGAGTCCCACGTATGCAACTCAGCGCTGAAGTCCCTCGCAGGAGCCGGAGCGGGGGCGGGGGCCGGGAGCGGGAGCGGGACGCCGACGGGATGGCTGTCGCGTCCTTCGTCCTCGGACTGCTCGGCCTGCTCGTCCTCAACGTCCTCCTCGGGCCCGTCGCGATCGTGCTCGCGGGCATCGCCCTGTGGCGCGGTACGTCGCGCCGGGGCCGCGCCCTCCTCGGGCTCGGCCTCGGGGTCGCCGACCTGGTCGTCCTGGCGGTGCTGATGTCGGCCAACGGCACCGTGTCGTGGGGCCTCGCGGGCTGAGTCGGCGGGCTCCCCGGGGGCCGCCCGGGTGTGCTCCGGCATGCGGTCTGGCGTGAACACACCCGCCCCGGAGATTCCCCCGGGACCGGCCTCGTAGAATCGTGGCCACCATGGCTTACCTCGACCACGCCGCGACCACTCCGATGCTTCCGGAGGCGATCGAGGCGATGACAGCCCATCTGACCGTCACCGGCAACGCGTCCTCACTGCACGCCGCGGGACGGCGGGCCCGGCGCACCGTCGAGGAAGCCCGCGAGACCCTCGCGGCGGCCCTCGGCGCCCGCCCCAGCGAGGTCGTCCTCACCTCCGGCGGCACCGAGGCCGACAACCTCGCCGTCAAGGGCCTGTACTGGGCCCGCCGCGACGCCGAACCCTCCCGTACGCGCGTCCTCACCAGCCCCGTCGAGCACCACGCCGTCCTCGACGCCGTCCACTGGCTCGGCGAACACGAGGGCGCCACCGTCGAGTACCTGCCCGTCGACGCCCACGGACGCGTACACCCCGACACCCTCCGCGAGGCCATCGCGCGCGACCCCGACGATGTCGCCCTGGCCACCGTGATGTGGGCCAACAACGAGATCGGCACCGTCATGCCGGTCCGCGAACTGGCCGCCGTCGCCGCCGAGTTCGGCGTCCCGCTGCACGCCGACGCCGTCCAGGCGTTCGGTCAGCTCCCCGTCGGCTTCGAGGAGTCCGGGCTCGCCGCGATGACGGTGTCCGGGCACAAGATCGGCGGTCCCTACGGCATCGGCGCCCTGCTGCTCGGTCGCGAGTACAGCCCCGTACCCGTGCTGCACGGCGGCGGGCAGGAGCGCCATGTGCGCTCCGGGACCCTGGACGTGCCGGCCATCGCCTCCTTCGCCGTCGCCGGACGGATCGCCGCCGAGCAGCGCGAGAAGTTCGCCCGCGAGATCGGTGCGCTGCGCGACGAACTCGTCGACGCCGTCCGGGCCGCCGTGCCCGAGGCGGTCCTCGGCGGCGACCCCGTCGACCGGCTGCCCGCCAACGCGCACTTCGCCTTCCCCGGCTGCGAGGGCGACTCCCTGCTGCTGCTGCTCGACGCCCAGGGCATCGAGTGCTCCACCGGCTCCGCCTGCACCGCCGGGGTCGCCCAGCCCAGCCATGTCCTGCTCGCCACCGGCACCGACCCCGACCTGGCCCGCGGCACCCTCCGCTTCTCCCTCGGCCACACCACGACCCGCGCCGACATCGAGGCGGTCGCCAAGGCGATCGGCCCGGCGGTGGAGCGGGCGCGGACGGCGGGTCTCAGCTGAATCCGTGACCCCGGTGACGGGGAGTGTCGGGCTAGGGCCTCTCGTTTGGATCAGGCCGGGCTCGCGGGCCCTGGCACCGCACCTCGCCGCGTTGTCGTCGGTCGCCAGGGCGCCGCCCTGACTCCCTCCTCCGCCTTGCGATGCACGGCACCAGACCCCGCTCCCTGATCCGGCCTGATCCAAACGAAAGACCCTAGGCCGACCTCTTCGCGGCGGACGCCGTCGTGTCGGGAGTCGCCTCGCCCGACTCCGTGCCCTTGGGGGCCGGTGTCCTGTCGGCCGCCTCGCGCTCCTCGCGGACCATCGGCAGATACCGGTCCCAGTCCCAGTGCGGCCCCGGGTCCGTGTGGTCCGTGCCCGGGACCTCCACATGGCCGATGATGTGCTTCCGGTCCACCGGAATCCCGTACCGCTTGCATATCCCCGCCGTCAGCCGGGCCGACGCGCGGTACATCGCCGTCGTGAACGACGACGGCCGGTCCACGAAACCCTCGTGCTCTATGCCGACACTGCGCTCGTTGTACGCGCGGTTGCCCGCGTGGAACGCCACGTCCAGCTCGCGGATCATCTGCGTCACATGTCCGTCCTTGCGGACCACATAGTGCGAGGCGGCGCCGTGCCCCGGGTCCTGGAACACCCGCACCGCGCTGCTGAAACTGCCCTGGGTGACATGGATGATCACCCGGTCTATCCGGTAGTCCGACGGGCGGTCCGCCCGCCGCCAGTTCGCCCCCGACGCCGCCACCCACTCCGCGCCCCGGAAGTCCACCACCCCGTCGTCGCGCGGCTTGTCGACGCCCGGTGTCCGCCACCACAGACGCCCCAGCTCGTCGCGCGCCGCGAAACCGACGCCCGCGGTGGTCACCGCGCCCCCGATGAGCAGCGCCCGCCGCCCCATGATCCGGCTCGCGTCCTTCGCCTGCCGGCCCTTCCGTTGTTCCCGCATGTGATCTTCAACGGATACTCGGGGGCTTCGGTTCCCGGCGACCCGTACTCTGGAGGGGTTATGACTGACACACCGCAGCGTCCCCTCCGCGTACTCGCCGCCATGTCGGGCGGCGTGGACTCCGCCGTCGCCGCCGCCCGCGCCGCCGAGGCCGGGCACGACGTGACCGGGGTCCATCTCGCCCTGTCCGCGAATCCGCAGTCCTTCCGCACCGGTGCCCGCGGCTGCTGCACCATCGAGGACTCCCACGACGCCCGCCGCGCGGCGGACGTCATCGGCATCCCGTTCTATGTGTGGGACCTCGCCGAGCGGTTCCGCGAGGACGTGGTCGAGGACTTCGTCGCCGAGTACGAGGCGGGGCGCACCCCCAACCCGTGTCTGCGGTGCAACGAGAAGATCAAGTTCGCCGCGCTTCTCGACAAGGCGCTCGCCCTCGGCTTCGACGCGGTCTGCACCGGGCACTACGCGCGCGTGGTGACCCACGAGGACGGTTCACGCGAACTGCACCGCGCCTCGGACATGGCCAAGGACCAGTCGTACGTCCTCGGGGTCCTCGACGAGCGCCAGCTCGCACACGCCCTGTTCCCGCTCGGCGACACCGTCACCACCAAGGACGAGATCCGCGCGGAGGCCGAGCGCCGTGGCCTCGCCGTCGCCAAGAAGCCCGACAGCCACGACATCTGCTTCATCGCCGACGGCGACACCCAGGGCTTCCTGGCCAAGCGCCTCGGTACGCACGAGGGCGACATCGTGGACGAGTCCGGCACCAGGCTCGGCACCCACGAGGGGGCGTACGGCTACACGATCGGGCAGCGCAAGGGCCTGCGTATCGGCACCCCGGCGCCCGACGGCAAGCCGCGGTACGTGCTGGACATCTCGCCCGTCGACAACACCGTCACGGTCGGCCCCGTCACCTCGCTCGACGTCAGCGCCCTCACCGCCGTCCGCCCGCGCTGGTGCGGCACGGCACCGGCCGCGCCCGGCACGTACACCGCGCAGCTCAGGGCGCACGGCGGCGAGACCGAGGTGACGGCCGAGCTGGTCGACGGCGGGCTTCACGTCCGCTTCACCGAGCCGGTGCGCGGTGTGGCGCCCGGCCAGGCGATCGTGCTGTACGACGGCACCCGCGTGGTCGGCTCCGCGACGATCGCGACGACCACGCGCGCGAAGGCGATGGCCTGACGGTCCGGGAACCGCCCGCGAAGACCTCCGCCGGCACCGGTTTGGGTGCCGGCGGGGGTGCGGGGGTGCGGGGGTGCGAGGCCGGCTCAGCCCTTGACGACCTGCGGCTCGTAGAAGCACAGGTGGTCCTTGATCTCGGCCACCCCGGCCTTGGGCTCCGGATACGCCCACACCAGGTCGGGGGCGTCCGGCAGGGACCAGTAGGAGGCGGTCCCCTTGAAGGGGCAGTAGGTGTGGGTCTCCGACGCCGACAGAAGGTCCGTACGGACGTCCTCCGGCGGGAGGTAGTAGCGGACGGGACAGCCCGTCTCGCGCAGCAGCAGCGGGCGGCGGCTCTCGGCGACGACCTGTCCGTCGTGCACCACGCGTACGAGATCCGTGCCCTGTTCGATCGTGATCGTGTGTCCTTCGGCCATACCTGGAACAGCGCCTGCCGGGCCCCGGTTCTTCCCCCGTACGGTGGTCGGCATGAATATCTGCGTCTTCCTCTCCGCCGCCGACCTCCCCGAGCGCTACACCCGGCCCACGCGCGAGTTCGCCGAACTCCTCGGCAAGGGCGGGCACACCCTGGTGTGGGGCGGCTCCGACGTGGGCCTGATGAAGGTCCTCGCGGACGGAGTGCAGAAGGCGGGCGGCCGGCTCGTCGGGGTCTCCGTGGACTTCCTCCAGGACACGGCACGCGCGGGAGCGGACGAGATGGTCGTCGCCCGGGACCTCGCCGAGCGCAAGGCGCTGCTCCTGGAGAAGGCCGACGGCATCGTGATCATGGTGGGTGGGACCGGCACCCTGGACGAGGCCACCGAGATCCTGGAGCTGCGCAAGCACGGCAAGCACACCAAGCCCGTGGTGCTGCTCAACTCGGCCGGGTTCTACGACGGGCTGAAGGAACAGTTCCGGCGGATGGACGACGAGGGGTTCCTGCCGTTGCCCCTCACCGACCTGGTGTTCTTCGCCGAGGAGCCCGTCGGCGCGCTCGCGTACCTGGAGGAGTCCTTCGGCACGGCCTGAGCCGCACCCACCGGTTGCCGGTGCCGGTCACGGTGATGCGAGCATGGCGCTCATGGCAACACATGTGATCTCCGGGGCCGGCTCCGGCATCGGCGCGGCCGTCGCCCGCCGTCTGCACGCGCGCGGGGACGACCTCGTGCTCCTCGCGCGCGACGCGGGCCGCGCCAAGGAACTGGCCGCCGCCCTGCCCGGGGCCCGCACCCTCGTCGGTGACCTGGCCGATCCGGACCGGCTCTCCTGGGCGTTCTCGCACCAGACCCTGCCCGACCGGATCGACTCCCTCCTGCACATCGCCGGGGTGGTCGACCTGGGTGCCGTCGGCGACCTCACCCCCAAGACCTGGCGCCACCAGCTCAACGTCAACCTCCTCGCGCCCGCCGAGCTGACCCGGCACTTCCTGCCCCAACTCCGGGTCGCCCAGGGCCATGTGGTCTTCGTGAACTCCGGGGCGGGCCTGCGGGCGCACGCCGACTGGTCCGCGTACGCCGCGTCCAAGCACGGTCTGAAGGCCCTCGCCGACGCGCTGCGCGACGAGGAGCACGGCAACGGTGTCCGGGTCACCTCCGTCTACCCGGGGCGCACCGCGAGCGCCATGCAGGCCAAGGTCCACCACCAGGAGGGCAAGTCCTACGACCCGGACCGCTGGATCGACCCCGAGTCGGTCGCCACGACCGTGCTGACCGCGCTCGACCTGCCCCGCGACGCGGAGGTCACCGATCTGACCGTACGGCCGGGCCGCTGATGACCGGGACCACGGCCGACGCGGCCTTTCCCTGGGGGCCCGCCACCGGCATCGGGTCCATGCCCGGCGGCGACGCCCGCGAGGCGGCGAGGACCGTCGTCGGAAGCCTCGACTCCGGACAGGGCGTTCCGTACCTCCCGGAGCTGCCCGCGCGCGGGCCGGGCGCCGACATGATCGGACGCACCGCCGGGATGCTCGTCGAGATGTACGCGCGCGTGGAGCCCAGCGGCTGGCGGCTCGGCGACCGGCCGGGCCGCGACACCCGGCGCGCCGTCTCCTGGCTCGGCGAAGACCTCGACGCCCTGGAGGAGTTCACCCAGGGCTGGACCGGCCCCCTCAAGGTGCAGGCCGTCGGACCGTGGACCCTCGCCGCGGCCCTGGAGCTGCGCAACGGCGAATCGGTCCTGTCCGACCCCGGGGCCTGCCGCGACCTCGCCGGCTCCCTCACCGAGGGCCTGCGCACCCACCTCGCCGAGGTGCGCCGCAGGGTGCCCGGCGCCCGGCTCGCGCTCCAACTGGACGAGCCCTCGCTCGTCGCCGTCCTGCGCGGACAGGTACGGACCGCGAGCGGCTACCGCACCCACCGCGCCGTCGACCGGCAGCTCGTCGAAGGCACCCTGCGGGACGTCGCAGGCGCCCACGACGGGCCCGTCGTCGTCCACTCCTGCGCCCCCGACGTGCCGTTCGCCCTGCTGCGCCGGGCCGGGGCCGCCGCGATCTCCTTCGACTTCTCGCTGCTCACCGAGCGTGACGACGAGGCGATCGGGGAGGCCGTGGAGAGCGGCACGAAGCTGTTCGCCGGTGTCGTGCCCGGCACGGACGGCCCATTGTCAGACCCGGCAGGTAGCGTCAGTGGAGTCAGAACGCTGTGGCGCAGGCTGGGGCTGCCACCGGGGCTGCTCGGCGACTCCGTCGTGCTCACTCCGGCCTGCGGTCTCGCGGGCGCGTCGCCGGAGTACGCGCGGCGGGCGCTCGCCCACTGCGTCCGGGCGGCGAGATCCCTCGCGGATAACCCTGAGTAACGTAAACGGGAGGACAAGAAGTGGCCGGCGACCAGGACGCACAGCCCGCATCGGTGCCCGCGCAGGCACGGGAGAAGCACGCGCAGCTCGCCGAGCAGATCGAGGAGCACCGCTTCCGGTACTACGTGAAGGACCAACCGGTCGTCAGCGACGCCGAGTTCGACCAGCTCATGCGCACCCTGGAGGCCCTGGAGGAGGAGTATCCGGACCTGCGTACACCGGACTCGCCGACCCAGAAGGTCTCCGGGGCCTATGAGACCGACCTCGCGTCGGTGGAGCACCGCGAGCGGATGCTCTCCCTCGACAACGCCTTCGACGACGCGGGCCTCACCACCTGGGCCGACCGCATCGCCAAGGACGTCGGCACGACCGATTACCACTTCCTGTGTGAGCTGAAGGTCGACGGCCTCGCGGTGAACCTCACCTATGAGGACGGCCGGCTCACCCGCGCCGCCACCCGCGGCGACGGCCGCACCGGCGAGGACATCACGCCCAACGTCCGCACCATCGCCGAGATCCCGCACCGCCTCCAGGGCGACCGTGTCCCGCGCCTCGTGGAGATCCGCGGCGAGGTCTACTTCCCGATGGAGGCGTTCCAGGAGCTGAACGCCCGGCGCGTCGCGGCGGGCGAGAAGCCCTACGCCAACCCGCGCAACTCCGCGTCGGGCTCCCTGCGCCAGAAGGACCCCAGGGTCACCGCCACCCTCCCGCTGCACATGGTCGTGCACGGCATCGGCGCGCGCGAGGGCTTCGCCATCGACCGCCTCTCGCAGGCGTACGAGCTGCTGCACGAGTGGGGCCTGCCGACCGCCCGGCACAACAAGGTCGTGAACTCCATCGAGGAAGTGCGGGAGTTCATCGCGTACTACGGAGGCGACAACCGCCACTCCGTGGAACACGAGATCGACGGCGTCGTCGTCAAACTCGACGAGATCCCCCTCCAGGGCCGCCTCGGCTCCACCTCGCGCGCGCCGCGCTGGGCCATCGCCTGGAAGTACGCGCCGGAGGAGGTCAACACCAAGCTGGTGAACATCCGCGTCGGCGTCGGCCGCACCGGCCGCGTCACGCCGTACGCACAGGTGGAGCCCGTCGTCGTCGCCGGGTCCGAGGTCGAGTTCGCGACCCTGCACAACCAGGACGTGGTCAAGGCCAAGGGCGTGCTGATCGGGGACACGGTCGTCATCCGCAAGGCCGGCGAGGTGATCCCCGAGATCCTGGGGCCCGTGGTCGATCTGCGGGACGGCAGCGAGCGGGAGTTCGTGATGCCCGCCGAATGCCCCGAGTGCGGCACTCTGCTGGGGCCGTCGAAGGAGGGTGACATCGACCTGCGGTGCCCCAACGCCCGCTCCTGCCCGGCCCAGTTGCGCGAGCGCCTGTTCTACCTCGCGGGCCGCAAGTGCCTCGACATCGACCACTTCGGCTATGTGTCGGCCGCCGCGCTCACCAAGCCGCTGGAGCCCGCCGAGCCGCCGCTGAAGGACGAGGGCGACCTGTTCGACCTGACCATGGAGCAACTGCTGCCCATCAAGGCGTATGTGCTCGACATGGACAGCGGACTGCCCAAGCGCGACCCCGAGACCGGCGAGGAGAAGGTCGCCACGGTCTTCGCCAACCAGGAGGGCGAGCCGAAGAAGAACGCCGTCGCGATGCTGGAGAGCATCGCCGCCGCCCGGCAGCGCCCCCTCGCGCGCGTGCTCACCGGTCTCTCCATCCGCCATGTCGGACCGGTCGCCGCCGAGGCACTGGCCCGCGAGTTCGGCTCCATCGACCGTATCGAGCAGGCGAGCGAGGAGGAGCTGGCCGCCACCGACGGCGTCGGACCGATCATCGCCGCCTCCCTCAAGCAGTGGTTCACCGAGGACTGGCACCAGGAGATCCTGCGCAAGTGGAAGGCCGCGGGCGTCCGCATGGAGGACGAGGGCGCCGGAGAGGACCGCGGCCCCCGCCCCCTCGAAGGGCTCACCGTCGTCGTCACCGGCACCCTGGAGCACCACACCCGCGACGGCGCCAAGGAAGCCCTCCAGAGCCGTGGCGCCAAAGTGACCGGATCGGTCTCGAAGAAAACGGCCTTCGTGGTCGTCGGTGACAACCCCGGGTCCAAGTACGACAAGGCGATGCAGCTCAAGGTGCCGGTTCTGAACGAGGACGGTTTCGCCGTCCTCCTCGAACAAGGACCCGAACAGGCCGCCGCCGTGGCCCTTCCGACCGGGGAACAGGCGGCGGACGAGGGAGAAGTGACGGCCGAAGAGGAGAAGTGACGCCCGAATAGCGGTACGGCATCACCCGTTCGGCGCATATCAGATGGGTACGGGAGGCCGGGTTGCATTCGGGCAACCGTCGCAGACCGCTGCCCCTGGAAGCCTTCCGCGGCCTACTGTTGAGAGGTGCGCCTGCCGTGCCCCGCCGCGTGGCGGGTTTTCAGACGCGTGCCCGACGGACATCGACCGATCGAATGACCGTCGGACCGCGTCGCGCGGGCACCGCCGGCTGTGAGAGGGACGGGAATGGATTCGAGCGAGAGCGCCGCCCCGGACGCACGGCTGCGCAGGCGCCGTACGCCCGTCGCCTGGCTCACCGCACGCCGGGCGGCCACCCGCCCGGACCAGACCGCTCCGCCCGGCCGCGGGGACGGCTCGGGACCGGACGGCCGCCGGGCCGATGCGCACCGCGAAGGCGGTCACCCGACCGGCGCCTACTCGTCGGGGGCGTACCCCTCCGGCGGTCACCCGTCCGGCGCGTATGCCGCCGGGGCCTATGCGGCGGGGGTCTACGCCGGGGGTCATGCGGCGGCCCCGACCGGCTCCTACGGGCCCGGACACCCGGACGACGGCCTGCCGCACGGCGCCCGCGCGATCTGGCCGACGCTCGCCGTGGTCGTCGTCGCCCTGGCCGGGTTCGTCCTCGGCGCCGGTGCCTACCGCGCCGTCAGCGAGCACCGCGCGCTGTTCCCGTCCGGCAGCGTCGGCTGGTCCCTGGCGGGCCTCGCCGGCCTGGTCGTCGGCCACCTGGTGGCACTCGGCCGCAACCGCTGGTGGGGCGGTACGGGCTCCGGCGCCGCCCTCACCCTCGCCGTGCTGCTGCTGTACGGCTGGATGCCCGCCGGCATGGTCAGCCTCACCGTCGTCGTCCTCGTCGCAGCCGCCCGCCGGCAGCGCTGGCGCCAGGGCCTGCTGCACGGCGCCGTCGACATCCTCGGCATCGGCGCGGGCGCCCTCGTCCTCGCGGTCTGCGGAAAGGTCCCCACCGTCGAGGACCCCTGGAACCCCGAGACCTGGGACCTGTACGCCGTACCCGAGGTCGTCCTCGTCGCGGCCACCTACCTCGCGGTCACCCGGCTGATCCTCTGGTACCTCCAGGTGCCCCGCACCGCCGGACTGCCCACCGCCGCACGGACCGCGCTCTATCGGCAGAGTCTCGCCGCCGTCGCCCTGCTCGCCATCGCCCCGCTGATCTGCGTCGTCGGCGTGGCAATGCCCATACTGCTGCCGCTGTTCGCGGTGCCGCTGATCGCCCTCGACTACACCCTGTGGATGGCCCGCGCCCGCGCCGAGGAACAGCTCCGCGACCCGCTCACCGGACTGCCCAACCGGCAGTGGCTGCTCGAACGCACCTGGGCGGCGCTCGACGACGCCGAACGCATCGGCGCCCGCTCCGCGCTGATGCTCATCGACCTGGACCGCTTCCGCTCGGTGAACGACACCCTCGGGCATCTCGCCGGTGACCGGCTGCTGCTCCAGATCGCCGACCGGCTCCGGGTCGCCCTCCCGCGCGGGGCGGAGGCCGCGCGGCTCGGGGGCGACGAGTTCGCCGTGCTGCTGCCCGTCGCCGACTCCACCACGTCGGCGAGCCGGGTCGCCCGCGCCGTCGTCGCCGCGCTCGGCTCCCCGCTCGACCTCGACGGGCTCACCCTCGTCCTGGAGGCCAGCGCCGGTGTCTCCGTCTTCCCCGACCACGCGCTCGACGCGGAAGGGCTGCTGCGGCGCGCGGATGTCGCGATGTACCAGGCGAAGCGGGACCGTACGGGGGTCGAGGTGTACGAGTCGAAGCGGGACTCCAACACCCCCGACCGGCTCGGTCTGCTCGGCGATCTGCGGCGCGCGCTCGACGCCGGGGACGTCCATCTGCACTACCAGCCCAAGGTCCGCTTCGACGGGGAGGTCGCCGGGCTCGAAGCGCTGGTGCGGTGGGTGCACCCCGAGCGGGGAAACGTGCCGCCGGACGAGTTCATCGCCATCGCCGAGTCGTCCGGGCTGATGCCGCACCTCACGGAGTACGTACTGGAGTCCGCGCTCGGGCAGGTCGCGCGGTGGCGGGCGCAGGGGCTGTTCGTGCCGGTCGCCGTGAATGTGTCGCCGCGGGATGTGCACACGCCCGGGTTCGCGGGGTCCGTCGCGGCGCGGCTGGCGCGGCACGGGGTCCCTGCGGGGGCGCTTCAGCTGGAGATAACGGAGCACGTGCTCCTTGAGGACCCGCAGCGTGCGGCGGACACCCTCGCGGGGCTGACCGGGCACGGCGTGAAGATGTCGCTCGACGATTTCGGTACGGGTTACTCCTCGCTCGTGCATCTGCGGCGGCTGCCCGTCAGTGAGCTGAAGATCGACCGGTCCTTCGTGGCGCGGCTCGCCGTGGACAACGAGGACGCGGAGATTGTGCGGTGCACCGTCGATCTGGCGCATTCGCTCGGGCTGCTCGTCGTCGCGGAGGGGGTCGAGGACGACGAGACGTGGGAGCGGTTGCGGGATCTCGGGTGTGATGCGGTGCAGGGGTGGTTGGTGGCGGCGGCGATGCCTGTGCCGGAGGCTACGGCGTGGTTGATGGCGCGAGGGGGTGGGCGGCGGGGGGCGCCGGCGGCGCTTCCCGCTGCTGCGGCTGACCTGGAGCCCTAGTCCGGCCTGCGGCCGGGTCGCGGGTTTTTTCCCACCCGCAGCCACCCGTGCGGGTGGGTGGGCAGGTGCGGGTCCTCCTGTGACCGGTGCTCCGCCGTCGGCGGGTGGCCCGCCGTGGGTGGTTTGTTTTGCCCACCCGCGGCCACCCGTGCGGGTTCGTGGGCAGGTGCGGGTCCTCCTGTGCCCCGCCTTCGCCGTCGGCGGCTGGCCCGCCGTGGGTGGTTTGTTGTCCCCACCCGCAGCCACCCGTTTCGGTCCGTGGGCAGGTGCGGGTCTTCCCGTGGCCCGTTCCCGCCGTCGGCGGCTCACCCGCCGTGGGTGGTTTGCTCTACCCGCGTGCCGCGTGCCGCGTGCCGCGTGCCGCGTGGGCCCTCCCGTATTCCGCTGTTCCGTGGCAGGTGCCTGCCATTCGGAGCCGTCCGCGGGGGCGGTGTCTCTCAAGGGTGGGTGGGTGGGGAGTGCCGGTGTGTGGGTTCTGGTTTGCCCCCGGAGGGAATGTGTTTCGACCCGGTTGGCGATGGCCCATAGGATTGGGCCAAAATCCGTACACTCACCCTGAGGATCGCCGCATGCCTGGCATCACGCGCGAGGAGGTCGCCCACCTCGCCCGGCTGGCGCGTCTGGAGCTGAAGGACGAAGAGCTAGACCACTTCGCCGGCCAGCTCGACGACATCATCGGCGCGGTCGCCCGCGTAGCCGAGGTCGCCGACCAAGACGTACCGCCGACCTCCCACCCGCTCCCGCTGACGAACGTCATGCGCGCGGACGAGGTCCGACCCTCGCTCACCCCCGCGCAGGCGCTGTCCGGCGCCCCGGCCCAGGAGCAGCAGCGTTTCAAGGTGCCGCAGATCCTGGGGGAGGACTGATCACGCCATGACCGACAGCAGCAACAGCATCATCCGGCTCGGCGCCGCCGAGATCGCCGCGAAGATCGCATCCGGCGAACTCACCGCCGTCCAGGTCACCGAGGCGCACCTCGCGCGGATCGAGGCCGTCGACGAGAAGGTCCATGCCTTCCTCCACGTCGACCGGGAGGGCGCGCTCGCCCAGGCCCGTGCCGTGGATCAGAAGCGGGAGCGGGGGGAGCGGCTGGGGCCGCTCGCCGGTGTGCCGCTCGCGCTCAAGGACATCTTCACCACCGAGGGGATCCCCACCACCGTCGGGTCGAAGATCCTCGAAGGGTGGATTCCGCCCTATGACGCCACCGTCACCAAGCGGCTCAAGGCCGCCGACGTCGTGGTGCTCGGCAAGACCAACATGGACGAGTTCGCCATGGGGTCCAGCACCGAGAACAGCGCCTACGGACCCACGGGCAACCCCTGGGACCTGACCCGCATCCCGGGCGGCTCCGGCGGTGGCTCGTCCGCCGCGCTCGCCTCGTACCAGGCGCCGCTGGCCATCGGCACCGACACTGGCGGCTCCATCCGCCAGCCCGCCGCCGTCACCGGCACTGTCGGCGTCAAGCCGACCTACGGCGGGGTCTCGCGCTACGGCATGGTCGCCTTCTCCAGCTCCCTCGACCAGGGCGGCCCCTGCGCCCGCACGGTCCTCGACGCCGCGCTGCTGCACGAGGTCATCGCCGGACACGACCCGCTCGACTCGACGTCGATCGACGCCCCCGTACCGCCGGTCGTGGAGGCCGCGCGCAACGGCTCCGTGGACGGCATGCGGGTCGGCTTCGTCAAGCAGTTCCGGGGCGAGGGCTACCAGGCCGGAGTCGTGCAGCGGTTCGACGAGTCCGTCACGCTCCTCAAGGAGCTGGGCGCCGAGATCGTCGAGCTGGACTGCCCGTCCTTCGACCTGGCCCTGTCCGCGTACTACCTGATCGCGCCGTCCGAGTGTTCGAGCAACCTCGCCCGCTTCGACGCCATGCGCTACGGCCTGCGCGTCGGCGACGACGGGACACGGTCCGCCGAAGACGTCACCGCGCTCACCCGCGAGGCCGGATTCGGCGACGAGGTCAAGCGCCGCATCATGCTCGGCACGTACGCCCTCAGCTCCGGGTACTACGACGCGTACTACGGCTCCGCGCAGAAGGTGCGGACCCTGATCACCCGGGACTTCGAGCGGGCCTTCGAACAGGTCGACGTGATCGTCTCGCCGACCACGCCCACCACCGCCTTCCCGATCGGCGAGCGCGCCGACGACCCGATGGCGATGTACCTCGCGGACCTGTGCACCATCCCGGCCAACCTGGCGGGCAACGCCGCCATGTCGCTGCCCTGCGGCCTCGCGCCGGAGGACAACCTGCCGGTCGGCCTCCAGATCGTCGCCCCCGCGATGCAGGACGACCGGCTGTACAAGGTCGGTGCCGCCGTCGAGGCGGCGTTCGTGGAACGCTGGGGTCACCCGCTCCTTGAGGAGGCACCGTCGCTGTGAGCGCACTGTCCAAGGCCAAGGGCTTCAAGAAGTCCAAGTCCGGCACGTACCTGTCCATCGCCACGACCGCGTTCGGCGCCGTCAGCGTCGCCAAGCAGGCCAAGAAGGCCCGCTCCGAGCACGACACGCTCCGGCTGCTCGACGCGGCGGTGTCCGCCGCCGCCATCGTCACCGGCCTCGCGATCCTCTACCGCGAGCTGAGGCGCCTGGGCGACGACGACGTCCTGCTGGGCTGAGAGGGAAGTTTTCACCGTGACCACCACGACCGACTTGGTGCCGTACGAGGACGCGCTGGCGTCGTACGACCCCGTCATGGGCCTTGAGGTCCACGTCGAACTCGGCACCAGGACCAAGATGTTCTGCGGCTGTTCGACCGAGTTGGGCGCCGAGCCCAACGCGCAGACCTGCCCGACCTGCCTCGGCATGCCCGGCTCGCTCCCCGTCGTCAACGCGATCGGCGTCGAATCCGCCGTCAAGATCGGCCTCGCGCTCAACTGCGAGATCGCCGAGTGGTGCCGCTTCGCCCGGAAGAACTACTTCTATCCGGACATGCCGAAGAACTTCCAGACCTCCCAGTACGACGAGCCGATCGCCTTCAACGGCTATCTGGACGTCCAGCTGGAGGACGGCGAGATCTTCCGCGTGGACATCGAGCGCGCCCACATGGAGGAGGACACCGGCAAGTCGACACACGTCGGCGGCGCCACGGGCCGTATCCACGGCGCGACGTACTCCCTCCTCGACTACAACCGCGCGGGCATCCCCCTCATCGAGATCGTCACCAAGCCGATCACCGGCGCGGGGGAGCGCGCCCCCGAAGTCGCCAAGGCGTACGTCGCCGAGCTGCGCGCCCTCATCCGGGCGCTCGGTGTCTCCGACGCCCGCATGGAGATGGGCCAGATGCGCTGCGACGTGAACCTGTCGCTGCGTCCGTACGGCCGGGAGAAGTTCGGCACCCGCAGCGAGACGAAGAACGTCAACTCGCTGCGGTCCGTCGAGCGCGCCGCCCGCTTCGAGATCCAGCGGCACGCCGCCGTCCTGAACAGCGGCGGCACCATCGTGCAGGAGACCCGGCACTTCCACGAGGACACCGGGTCCACGACCTCGGGCCGGGTCAAGGAGGAGGCGGAGGACTACCGCTACTTCCCCGAGCCCGACCTCGTCCCGGTGGCCCCGCCGCGCGCGTGGGTCGAGGAGCTGCGGTCCACGCTGCCCGAACTGCCGCGCGTACGCCGTAACCGGCTGCGCGAGGAGTGGGGCGTCTCCGAGCACGACATGCAGTCCATGCTCAACGCGGGCGCGGTCGACCTGATCACCGCCACCATCGAGGCGGGCGCGGACTCCGCGTCGGCGCGCAAGTGGTGGATGGGTGAACTGGCCCGGCACGCGAACGAGTCGGGCCGCACCGTGGACGAGCTGCCGATCACGCCGGAGCAGGTCGCCCGGGTCGCCGCCCTGGTGGCCTCCGGCGACCTCAACGACAAGCTCGCCCGCCAGGTGATCGAGGGCGTACTCGCCGGTGAGGGCACGCCCGACGAGGTCGTCGACAAGCGCGGCCTCAAGGTCGTCTCCGACGACGGCGCCCTGACCGTCGCCGTGGACGAGGCCATCGCCGGGAACCCGGGGATCGCCGACAAGATCCGCGGCGGCAAGGTCCAGGCGGTCGGCGCGCTGGTCGGCGCGGTCATGAAGGCGACCCGCGGCCAGGCGGACGCGGCGCGCGTCAAGGAGCTGATCCTGAAACAGCTCGGCGTCGAGGGCTGACACACTCGGCGGCACGTCGAGGGCTGACGCACTCGGCGTGCGAGGGGGCGGTGCACCTGGTCAGGGTGCACCGCCCTTCGCGCGCCACCGCCGACCCGGGAGTGAGAGACGTACGGTAGTGACCGCCCTCGTACGGGAGTGACCGCTCTGAACACCGTCCCCGCAGAGATCCTCTCCCTCGCGCTGCTGCTCGTCGTACTCGCGTTCGCCGTCGTACGCCCCCGGCAGTGGCCCGAGGCCGCGGCTGCCGTGCCCGCCGCGCTGCTCGTCGTCGGGCTCGGCGCGGTGTCACCGGCCGCCGCATGGGCGCAGGTCCACACGCTGCTGCCGGTCGTCGCGTTCCTCGCGGTCGTCCTCGTCCTCGCGCAGCTCTGCGCCGACGAAGGGCTGTTCACGGCGGCGGGCGACCTGGTGGCCCGGGTCTGCGGGGCGCGCCCCGGACGGCTGCTCGGCGGGGTCTTCGCGGTGGCCGCCGTGATCACGGCCGTCCTCAGCCTGGACGCCACCGTCGTCCTGCTGACCCCGGTGGTCTTCGCGACGGCCGCCCGCGTCGGCGCCCGGCCCCGGCCGCACGTCTACGCGAGCGCCCATCTGGCGAACACCGCCTCGCTGCTGCTTCCGGTGTCGAATCTGACGAACCTGCTGGCGTTCACGGCGAGCGGGCTGACGTTCACGCGGTTCGCGGCGCTGATGCTGCTGCCGTGGCTCGCCGCCATCGCTGTCGAGTACGCCGTCTTCCGCCGCTTCTTCGCCGCCGACCTGACCGCCCCCACGCATCCGCCGGAGGTGCGGGAGCGGCCGAGTGTGCCGGTGTTCACGCTGGTCGTGCTCGCGCTGACGCTCGCCGGATTCGGCGTGACCTCCTTCGCGGGCGCCGAGCCGGTGTGGGCGGCGCTCGCCGGGACGCTCGTCCTCGCGGTACGGGCGCTCGGGCAGCGCCGTACCACGGTCAAGTCCCTGGTGGTCTCCGCGAACCCGCTGTTCTGCCTCTTCGTCCTCGCGCTCGGCGTGGTCGTCAAGGCGGTCGTCGACAACGGGCTCGGCGCCGGTATCGAGCGGATCCTGCCGGTCGGGTCGTCCCTCGGGGAACTCCTCGCCATCGCGGGTATCGCGGCCGTCCTCGCCAATGTCATCAACAACCTGCCCGCGGTACTCGCCCTGCTGCCCGCCGTGGCGCCCGCGGGCCCGGGACCGGTCCTCGCGGCGCTGATCGGCGTCAACATCGGCCCGAACCTGACGTACGTCGGCTCCCTCGCGACCCTGCTGTGGCGCCGCATCCTCCATGAGCACGGCACCGACGCGGAGCTGGGGCGGTTCACACGGCTCGGGCTGCTGACGGTGCCGGCGACCCTCGCGGTGTCGACGGTGGCGTTGTGGGCGGGGCTGCGGGTGCTTTGAGCCGGAGGTCGTACGAGGAGGGGGAGGTTGTACGAGGAGGGGGAGCGGTTTTCGTTCCGCTCCGCGCTCGTCGCCGTACTTCCCTCCGCCACCTTCGGCCATTAGCGTCCGGCCCTGACCGCCCAATGGACCGTCAGGAGACCTTTGGGCTTTTGGGGAACACGACTGGAGGCCGGACGTGGCAGACGCGCCGCACGCAGCGAGGGAACAGGACATATCCGGGGGAGAGGCGTCCGAGCGAGAGGCGTCCGGGGGAAACGTTTCGCGCCGGAGGCTGATGGCGCTCGGCGGGGGTGCCGTCGGGGCCGCCGCCGTGGGGTCCTTCTTGCCGCCCTCGCTCCAGGAGGCACTGGCGCAGGAGCCGCCGCGCGGCGGTCTCGACGCCGTACGGCATGTCGTGGTCCTCATGCAGGAGAACCGATCCTTCGACCACTACTTCGGCTCGCTGCGGGGAGTGCGCGGCTTCTCCGACCGGGGCGCCGTGCGCCTCCCCGGCGGCACCTCCGTCTTCTCACAGCCGTCGGGCACCGGAACCGTGCTGCCCTTCCCGGTGCGGCAGGCCGCCGAGGCCCAGCAGAAGGACCTCCAGTACATCGGCGCCCTCGACCACTCCTGGCGCGGCGGCGCCGCCGCCTGGCGGGACGGCTGGAACGACGGCTGGATCACCGCCAAGACCGCGGCGACGATGGCGTACTACACGCGCGAGGACCTGCCGCTGCACTACGAACTCGCCGACACCTTCACCGTCTGCGACGCCTACCACTCCTCGATCCACACCTCCACCAGCCCCAACCGCAACCACCTGTGGAGCGGGAAGACGGGCGACGAGGCGAACGGGAACCGGGCCGTCGGTAACGACGCGTACGACGAGGGCAGCCACCCCGGCTACGGCTGGAGCACCTACGCCGAGCGCCTGGAGAAGGCGGGCGTCAGTTGGCGCACGTACACCGAGTGGGAGAACTTCACCGACAACCAGATCGAGTTCTTCACCACCTTCAAGACGATCGCCCGCAAGGTGCTCGCGAAGACCCCGTACACGTACATGGAGGCCTTCTACGCGCGCGTGCGCGACACCACGGACGAAGCGGAGCGCACCCGGCTGCTCGCCGCCCTGGAGGACGGGGTCCGTACGCTGAGCCGCGCCGAGCGGTCCCTGTTCGAGCGGGGGCTGCGGCGCGTGCCGACCGGTCAGCTCGCCGACACCTTCGCGCGCGATGTCGCCGCCGGGAAGCTCGCCGACGTCACCTACCTGGTGCCGTCCGCGATCGACTCCGAACACCCGTCCGTGTCATCGCCGGTCCACAGCGCGACCATCGTGTACAAGATCCTCGACGCGCTCGCCTCGCACCCCGAGGTGTGGCGGCACACCGTCGTCCTCATCAACTACGACGAGAACGACGGCTTCTTCGACCACGTACCGCCGCCCGTCCCCGCACCCGAGGTCACCGAGGAGCGCTGGCAGGGCCTGCCCACCGGCCTCGGCGTCCGCGTCCCCATGCTCGTCGTCTCGCCGTGGACCGTCGGCGGCCATGTCTGCTCCGAGGTCTTCGACCACACCTCCGTGATCCGCCTCCTGGAGAAGTGGACCGGTGTCCACGAACCCAACATCGGCGCCTGGCGTCGCCAGGTCACCGGCGACCTCACCGGCGCCTTCGACTTCCACCGCGCCCAGCGGCAGCCCGAGGTCGACAGCCCCGGCGCCGTCCCGCCCTTCACCGGCCGCTGGAACCCTCGCCCGCCCGCCCGGCAGACCCGCCCCGAGCAGGAGCCCGGCACCCGCCCCGCCCGCGCCCTGCCGTACCAGCCCGACGCCTACGCGCGCGTGGACGCCGACACGGTCTCCGTGCGCCTGGTGAACACCGGACGCTCCAGCGCGCACTTCGCGCTCTACCCGTACGCGGGCGAGTACCCGGCCCCGCTCCACCAGGACGTCCGCCGCACCGGCCAGTGGGACGTGCCCGTGCGCGACGGCGCGTACGACTTCACGGTGACCGGGCCGAACGGGTTCCTGCGCGAGTTCACCGGCCGCACCGGCTCCACCGCCGCCGTGACCTCCCGCATCGCCCACCGCGACCTGCGCGTCACACTCGCCAACCGGGGCCGCCGCGACCTCGTCTTCACCGTCGCCCCGCTCGCGTACGTCGAGGACAGCGCCGTACGCCCGCGCACCCGCACCGTCCGCGTGCGGCCCGGCGACGAGCGGACCATCGCCTGGATGACCGGCCGGGAGCACGGCTGGTATGACATCGAGGTGACTGTGGACGGTGACGGTGACGGTGACGGTGGCCGTGACGGTGAGGGTGGCGGCGGTGGCGAGGGTGGCGGCGGAACGTTCCGCCGTCGGCTCATGGGCCACATCGAGGACGGCCGCCCGAGCGTCTCCGGCTGACCCGGAACCGTTTCCCCACGCGGGAGCCCGCGAGGCGCCGAGCCTTCGCGGACTCCCGCGTGCCGTTGCTGTGGACGACCGCGAAGGAGTGGGATGTACGCGATATCTCTGGGTGACGACGGCGCCGAACTGCGGCCCCTGGAGCCGTGGCACGCCGAGGAGTTCCTCGCCCACCTCGACCGGGGGCGGGAGTACATCGGGCGACACGTCGCCTTCGGGGCGAACGTCACGGACACCGCGTCCGCGCGCGACCTGCTCCAGGCGTACGCCGACAAGCGCGCCGCTGACGGCGGCAGCCTGCACGGCCTGTGGCTGGACGGGAGACTCGTCGGCGGACTCCTCTTCCGGATCTTCGAGGCGGACAGCGGCAACTGCGAGGTCGGCTGCTGGCTGGAGCCCGCCGCCGCCGGGCGGGGCCTGGTCACGCGCGGCGCGCGCGTGCTCATCGACTGGGCCGTCGACGCGCGCGGGATGCACCGGGTGGAGTGGGTCGTGTCGTCCGCGAACATGCCCAGCATCAAGGTCGCCCAGCGCCTCGGCATGACCCGTGACGGCGTCCTGCGCGAGAGCTATCCCCATCGCGGGGTGCGCCATGACATGGAGATCTGGTCGGTCCTCGCACCGGAGTGGCGTGCGGCGCGGGGCTGAAGGGTGACGAGGGGTGCCGGGGTGCCGGGGATCTCTCAGAAAGTTCTCAGACTCCGTCCGTACGGTGCGGGGCATGGCAACCACAACAGACGAGACGGCCGGCGCGACCGCCGCGGCCAAGGGCGACGGCCAGGCGGCGGACGCCGCGGCTGAGAAGGCCGACAAGGCCGAGAAGGCCGGCAAGGCATCCGGGGCGGTGGGGGCCGTGGAGTCGGCCGACGCGCCCAAGGCCGCCGACGGCACTGACGGTGACGACGGGTACGAGGGCGCCGAGGACATCCTGGGCTCCGACGACGCGGACGACGACGCCGAGGACGACGCGGACGGCGACGACATCGCCCCCGCGTCCAAGCCCGGCTTCGGTGTCGGCCAGGGTGCCGCCGCCGTCGTCTCGGCCGCGATCGGCGTCGTCTCGCTGAGCGGCGGCTGGATCGGCACCGTGGCCTCCGCGCGCGAGTCGATCATCGGCCAGCTCAACACCGCGCAGGACGCGAGCGTCGCCACGCAGGTGCAGCAGGTGTACGGCGACTCCTGGGCCACCACGGCACTCGTCGGCGGCATCTTCGCGGTGATCGCCCTCATCGTCGGCGCGGCCGTCCTGGTCAGGCCCCTCTTCGGTACCCCCGGCCCCGCGCAGGCGCCCTGGATCAAGTCCGTCGCCTGGGCGGGCGTCGCCCTCGGCACCATCGGGCTGCTGCTCGCCGTGGCCAAGTACACCGACATCCTGCTCGGGCTGCCGTCCACCTCTTAGACGGTCCCTGAGGCCCCCTGTACGCCTCGGGTAAGTCTGTAAGGCACCCCCACGCGCGCGGGTAAGGCCCCCCGCGCGCGGAAGATGCGGCAGCCGCCCGATGTGGCGGCACCCCCTGGGAGACGAAAGTAGGGGCATCGCAAAGAGCGATGCCGGAACCGTCGATCAGGGGGATCGAGATGTTCGAGTACGAGATGCACGAGATGCGCGCCGCCGAGCTGCACAGTGAGGCCGCCCACCGCCGCCTCGTCCGCGAGGCCCGCGCGGCCCGTCGCGCCGCCGCCCGCCACCCGGTACGCGACGCATCCGGGGGGCGGGTGAGTACGGGGAGCGACACGGGGTGGGAGACCACGCCGGGCACGGGGACGTCACCCACCGACCACTTCACGCGCGCGGCGTGACACCGTGAGCGGGGCGGGCGCGAACGGGGTGGGTGCGGAGCGCCCGGGTGCGAGGGGCGCGGGTACGAACGGGGCGGGCGCGGGTGCGCCGCACCTGGCCGGAGCGGTCGCCCCGATAACCGATGCCGGACTGTCGGACCCCTGTGCGATGCTCGGCGGTGTGGAGACCAGGTCCGTGAGCCCGGTGTTCGTCGGCCGCGCCGACGAACTGGGCGTACTGAAAGACGCGCTCGCCCGCGCCGCCGCGGGCGAGCCGCAGGCATTGCTCCTCGGCGGCGAGGCCGGGGTCGGCAAGACCCGGCTCATCGAGGAGTTCGCGACCGCCGCCTGGCGTCAGGGCAGTGTCGTCGCCGTCGGCGGCTGCGTCGAGATCGGCGCCGAAGGACTGCCGTTCGCCCCCTTCTCGACCGCCCTGCGCGCCCTGCGCCGCCAACTGCCCGACGAGGTCGCCGCAGCCGCCGCCGGGCAGGAGGAGGAGCTGGCCCGCCTGTTGCCCGAGCTGGGCGAGGCCCCGCGCGGGCGCCACGACGAGTCGGACATGGCCCGCCTCTTCGAGCTGACCGCCCGCCTCCTGGAGCGCATCGCCGCCGACCGCACGGTGGTCGTCGCACTCGAAGACCTGCACTGGGCGGACGCCTCAACCCGCCACCTCCTCTCGTATCTGTTCCGCACCCTGCGCAGCGGTCGGCTCGTCGTCGTCGCCACCTACCGCGCGGACGACATCCACCGCCGCCACCCCCTGCGCCCCCTCCTCGCCGAGCTGGACCGGCTGCGCACGGTGCGGCGGATCGAGTTGAGCCGCTTCTGCCGCGCCGAAGTGGGCCGCCAGATGGCGGGCATTCTCGCCACCGAGCCGGTGCCGAGCCTGGTCGACGAGGTCTTCGCACGCTCCGACGGCAATGCCTTCTTCGTCGAGGAGTTGGCCGTCGCCAGCGAGGAAGGCTGCTGCCCGATCCTGTCCGACTCGCTGCGCGACCTGCTCCTCGTGCGCGTGGAGCGGCTTCCCGAACACGCCCAGCGCGTCGTACGGATCGCGGCCGAGGGCGGCTCGACCGTCGAGTACGGTCTGCTCGCCGCCGTGGCCCGGCTCACCGAGGACGACCTCATCGAGGCGTTGCGCTCCGCCGTCGGCGCCAACATCCTGCTCGCGACGCCCGAGGCCGACGGCTACCGCTTCCGGCACTCCCTCGTCCGCGAGGCCGTCAGCGACGACCTGCTGCCCGGCGAGCGGTCCCGGCTCAACCGCCGCTATGCCGAGGCCCTGGAGGCCGACCCGTCCCAGGTCGCGGCCGACCAGCGCGCCACCCGCCTCGCCAGCTACTGGTATCGGGCGCATGACGCGGCCAAGGCCCTGCCCGCCGTGCTCGACGCCTCCGTGGTGGCCCGCCGCCGGCACGCCTACTCCGAACAACTGCGCCTGCTGGAGCGCGCGATGGAGCTGTGGGACGCCGCGCCCGCCGAAGTCCGCGCCGCCCTGCGGCCCGTGGACTACGCGGAGGAGTTCCCGCCCTGCGGCTGCGACCCCGCGACGACCCCGCTGCGCCATCTCGACCTGCTCGCCGAAGCCGCCGTCGCGGGCCGTCTCTGCGGCGAGCGCGACCGCGCACTGAAGATCATCAAGCGGGCGCTGCGGCTGCTCGACGAGGACCCCGACCCGCTGCGCGCCGCCTGGTTCTGGGTGCAGCGGTCCCGCCTGGTGCAGGCCCTCGCGCGGGGCGACGGCTGGCAGGAGCTGGCCACCGCGCAGGAACTCGTCCGTGGACTCCCGCCGTCCGAGGTGCACGCGGAGGTCCTTTCCGCCGTCGCCGGCTGGTCGATGCTCCGCGCACCGGGCCCCGACAGCTTCGCCGCCGCCGAACGCGCCGTGGAGTACGCGCGGATGGTCGGCGCCCGCGACATCGAGATGCACGCCCGACTCACCCTCGGCGGCCTCATGGTCGATGCGGGCGACGTCGAAGCGGGCCTCGCCGAGATGTACGCGGTGAAGGACCGCATCGCCGAAATCAGCCTGCCCACCGGGGTGAGCCGCACCCATGTGAACGTGCCGTCCGTCCTGGAAGGGATCGGCCGCTCCCGCGAAGCCGTCGCCCTCCTGGACGAAGGCATCGAACTCTCCCAGCACTTCGGCCTGCTGGACACCGAGGCATGGATCTGGGGCAACCGCGCCGAATCCCTCTACTCCCTGGGCCGCTGGGACGAGGCCGTCGAATCGGCGGACCGGACCGGGCGCGCCGGGCAGAGCGCCAAGCCCTGGGCGATGTCCGCCACCAGCTTCGCGCGGCTCGCACTGGAGCGGGGGGAGACCGCCGAGGCCGCCCGCCGCCTCGCCGAGGCCCGCCGGCACTACGGCACGTACGACCCGATGCCCCAGCAGTCCATCCCGCTCGCCCGGATCGCCGTGGGACTCGCCGCCGCCGAGGGCCGCATCCTCGACGCCCGCGTCGAGCTGGACGCCGCCATGTCGTCCGGCTTCCCCCCGGGCACCCAGCGGTACGGCTGGCCGCTGCTGCGGGCCGCCGCCACCGCCGAGGCCGACGCCCGCGCGCTGCCCGCCGCCGGGCCCGGCCGCGCGGATGCCGTGCACCGCATCCGCACCGCTGCCAAGTCCCTCGCCACCGGGGTGCCGATCTGGCATGCGTACGAGCGGTGGGTCCGCGCCGAACTCCTGCGCGCCGAGAGCGGGGACACCCCCGGCGACTGGCTTGAGGTCGTCACCGCCTTCGGCCCCCTGGAACGGCCCTACGACCTCGCCCGCGTACGCCACCGCCTCGCCGAGTCCCTGCTCACCTCGGGCGCTCCGGGCAGCGCGGCCAGTACGGGCGCTTCGGGTGGTACGGGCGGCTCGGGCGGTGAGGTCGACCGGGACCAGGTCGCCGAACTGCTGCGGCAGGCAAGCGCCGTGGCCGAACATCTCGGCGCCCGGCCGCTCGCCGACGCGGTCGCCCTGCTCGCCCAGCGCGCCCGCCTCTCCCTCACCGGCGCCCGGCCGAGCGGCCCTGCCGACCCGGCCGAGGCGCTGGGGCTCACCAGCCGTGAGCGGGACGTCCTGCGCCTGGTCGCCGCCGGACGCAGCAACCGCCAGATCGCCGAGGAACTGTTCATCTCGCCCAAGACCGCGAGCGTCCATGTCTCGCACATCCTGGGCAAACTCAGCGTCTCCGGCCGGGGCGAGGCGGCGGCCCTGGCCCACCGCCTCGGCCTCTTCCCGCCGGACCGGTCGCGCACGGTGGCCGGTTGATCACCCTCCGCCGAACTCCTCGACTCCTGGCGCCGGACGCTTACGCTGGGGAAGAGAACCGGCCCAGGGAGGCACCGTGTTCAACATGATCGAGCAGCTCTTCGCGCCGGGCCGCAGGCACACGGACGACGAGAACAAACGCCTCGAACTCACCCGAGTCGACCTCAACGACGGCGACCCGGGCCGCGGCCCGATAGACCTGTCCTCGGGAAAGGTAGTCGTCCGCCCCCGCTCCCAGGAGCCTCCCCACACCCCACCGGATCCGGCAGCCGAGCAGCAGCAGCGAGACGAGTGACCGCGCGCCCACGGTCCGCGACCACGCCACCGCACGGGGCACCGCCCCCGCACGCGCCGACCCCACTTTGACCGGGGCGACACGGGACCCGCACGGCGCCTGACCCCGACGACCCGCCGACCGACGACCCGCCAGGCCCTGTCTCCGGCCGCCCCCGCTGCACCACCCCCTCGCCCCGCGCCCCCGCGCGGCCATCCCCGCCCCCTCACCCTCCCCCGCGCGCCCCCGCACCCCAATCCGCCCCCCTACGAAACGCGCACCTCCAACACCCGGTCGTCCCCCGCCTTCGGCGTCCCTCTGCCGTCCGTATTGCTGGTCGTCAGCCACAGCTTGTCGCCGCCCTCCGAGACGACTGTGCGGAGGCGGCCGTACTTGGCGTCCAGGAACGCTTCCGGCTTGGGCTTGCCCTCGACGCCGCGGACCGGGATGCGCCAGAGGCGCTGGCCGCGGAGCGCCGCCATCCAGATCGAGCCCTCGGCATAGGCGATGCCCGCCGGTGACGCCTCGGACGGATGCCACTCGACCACCGGGTCGTGATAGCCCGGCTTGTTGGCCGTGCCCTCATACGTCGGCCAGCCGTAGTTGTCGCCGGGCACGATCTGGTTCAGCTCGTCCCACTTGTCCTGGCCGAACTCCGAGGCCCACAGCCGCTTGTCCTCGTCCCAGGCGAGGCCCTCCACATTCCGGTGGCCGTACGAGTACACGTACGACGTCGCGCCGAAGGGGTTGCCCGGGGCCGGCTCGCCGTCCGGGGTCATCCGGAGGATCTTGCCGCCGAGGGACTCCTTGTCCTGCGCCAGGCCGGTGTCGCCCGTCTCGCCCGTCCCCGCGTACAGCATCTTGTCCGGGCCGAAAGCGATCCTGCCGCCGTTGTGGATGGCGCCCTTCGGGATGCCCCTCAACACGGTGTTCGGCGCGCCCAGTTGCTGGCCGGTGGGCTTCTTCTCGTCGTACAGCATGCGGGCGATGCGGTTGTCCGACTCCGTCGTGAAGTACGCGTAGACCATGTGGTCCGAGGCGAAGGACGGGGAGAGTGCCAGGCCCAGGAGGCCGCCCTCGCCGGCCGCCGCGACGCCGGGCACCTTGCCCGCCTCGGTCTTCTTGCCGTTCTTCGCGTCGATCCGCGTGATCGTCCCGGTGTCGCGCGAGGAGACCAGGAGGTCGCCGCCGGGCAGCGGGGCCAGGCCCCAGGGGGAGTTGAGGCCCTCGCCGACCGTCCGCACGACGTCCACCGAGCCCTTCGCCGGAGGCGGTGTCGCGGAGGCGGACGCCGAACCGGTCGGGTCGGCCGACCCCGGCTTCGAGGTGCCCGGGGCGGAACTGCCGCCGCCCGGTCCGTCACCGCCCGACGAGCATCCGGCCACGAACAGGAGGGCGGCGGCGGTCAGTACGGCCGTCACAGCTCGACGTTGCACGATCAGGTCCCTTCGACGCGGCGGGTTCTACTTGTCATACACCGCTGCCGCCTCTCAGGTTCCCGATCACGGCCACCCGGTCGCGAAGGAATCCGCCGATGCCCCGGACCGGTCACCCACCCAGCCGCGCCCCCGGCCCCGCGACTTCCCGCCTCTCCCCTCGCGGAGCCTTCGCATAGCCTCCTGACCATGACTGCTGACGTGTGGCTCCCCTACCCCCCGGAAGAGATCGACGGCCTCCCCGACGGTCCGCGCTACCTGTTCTGGAACGGCGACGACGACGGCGGCCAGGAGTATCCGGCCGACCCCGCGGACTGCGCCGTCTACGTCGTGCCGTACATGAAGCCGTACGAACTGCGGACCCGGCCGCTGCCCCTGATGACCGGTCTCGACGTCATCCAGACCCTCACCGCGGGCGTCGACGACATACTGCCCGCGCTGCCGTCCCTCCGGCCGGGCGTACGCCTCTGCAACGCGCGCGGGGTGCACGAGACCAGCACCGCCGAGCTGGCGCTGACCCTGATCCTCGCCTCCCTGCGCGGCGTACCCGACTTCGTCCGGGGCCAGGAACAGGGCAGTTGGCGGTTCGGGCTGCACCCCGCGCTCGCCGACCGCTCCGTCCTGATCGTGGGCTACGGGTCCATCGGCGCCGCCATCGAGGACCGACTGCTGCCCTTCGAGGTCGGGCGCGTGAGCCGTGTCGCGCGCTCCGCGCGCACCACCGAGCGCGGCCCCGTGCACCCCCTCACGGATCTCCCCACCCTGCTGCCCGACGCGGACGTCGTGATCATCGCGACCCCGCTCACGGACGCCACCCGAGGCCTGGTGAACGGCGACTTCCTGTCCCGGATGAAGGACGGGGCGCTGCTCGTGAACATCGCGCGCGGTGCCGTCGTCGACACCAAGGCGCTGCTCACCGAACTGGAGAACGGGCGCCTCACCGCAGCCCTGGACGTCACCGACCCGGAACCCCTGCCCGAGACCCACCCGCTGTGGCACGCTCCCGGAGTACTCATCAGCCCCCATGTCGGCGGCGCCTCCTCGGCGTTCGCCCCGCGCGCCGAACGCCTGCTCGTGGCACAGCTCACCCGGTACACGGCCGGGGAGCCGCTGAAGAACGTGGTCGCCACGAGCGGCCCCTGAACCGGCCGACCGCGCGGCGTGTTCGCCCGAATGCGCCGTGTGTCGGCAGCGCCGTTGATCGTCACGGAGAGTAGAGCGACTATGTCCCTGAGTGACGAGACTGGTGTATCGTCCCCAACAGGGGCTGCGCCGTGCGTCGTTCGGCGCCGGGGACGAGACACCGGACAGCGAGGGGGGCGACGGGCGATGCACGGCCTATGGACGAACGATCCGACGCGGCAGGTTCGCCGACGGCGACCCTCCCGCACCCCCGCACGCAGACGCCGGCACCCGGCCCACGGGAACCGCAGAAGGCACGCCCATCCATGCCACGGCGGACCGGGCGGACGCCGGGACCCGGGTGGCGTACGGACCGGGACGGACCGGTGAGTGCCCACGGGGCCGTCCTCACCCGCCGGCCGCCGGCCGACGGAGGGACGGGCCTGCTCTCGCAGGTCCTGGTCGCCCTGGTGTGCGCCGGATATGCCACGGGGGCCACCCTCGGCTGGGGAAACAGCCGGGTCGCGCTCATCATGGGCGACTTCGGCCTCAGCGCCGCCGCCGCGACCGCCGCCGTCTCCTGTCTGCTCTACGCCCGCACCCGGCGCAGCCGCTTCCGGCCCGCCTGGCTGCTGTTCGCCCTGTCCTCCGCGATGGCGGCCCTGGGCAACGGCATCTGGGGATGGTACGAGGTGGTGCTCCAGCGCCCCGTGCCCAGCCCCAGCCCGGCCGATCTGTTCTTCCTCTGCTTCGCGCCGCCCGCCGTCGTCGGCCTGCTCGTCCTCGCCAAACGGCCCGTGACCAAGGCCGGATGGATCTGCCTCGCGCTGGACGCCTGGTTGATCGGCGGCTCCCTGGTGACGCTCTCCTGGAGCCTCGCCCTCGCGCACACGGCCCGCTTCCAGGGCCAGACCGTCGCCCACGCCGCGCTGTCGCTCGCGTATCCGCTGCTCGACATCGCCCTGGTGAGCATGGTGCTGGCGCTCCACTTCAAACGCACCTCGATGAACCGCTCAGCCGTCAACACCGCGATCGGCGCCCTCGCCCTCACGGTCATGTGCGACGCCCTGTTCACCTCGCCACTGCTGCACACCAGTTACCGCTCGGGACAGCTCCTCGACGCGGGCTGGTTCGCCGGATCGCTGCTCCTCGCGTACGCGCCCTGGGCGAGCCCCCGGGGCCGGGGCGACGACAGCCCCGCGCGCGACGACTGCCCCGCGCGCGGGGACGACCAGACACGCGGCGACAGCTACGCGCGCTGGGCACTCATCCCCGTACAGCCCCGCTCGGCGACCCGCTCCGGGCACCCCACACCCCACGACACCCACGGCCCCGGGCACCCCCAGGCACTCCACCTGGCGCCCGACCGCCCCCCGCACCCGCAACCACCCCCGGCACCCGACCTCGCCGACCCCTCCGCCGACCCGGCCGCCTCCACCGACTCCGCGTCACCCCGGCTTCCGGGCTCCGCGCACCCCCACGCCCAGAACCGCTATGTGTCCCGGCCCATCGCCGGTTCCCTCGCCGCGCTGACCCCGTACCTCGCCGCCGCCGTCTGCACCCTCGGGATCATCTACAACGTCCTCAACGGCCGCAGCGTCGACCGCGTCGTCCTGTTCACCGCGTGCACCGTCGTACTCGCCCTCGTGGTGCGCCAGGGCATCATGCTCATCGACAACATCACGCTCACCCAGGAACTGGCCCAGAAGGAGAACCACTTCCGCTCCCTGGTCCAGGGCTCCAGCGACGTCATCATGATCGCCGCCCCGAGCGGCGTCCTGCGGTACGTCAGCCCCGCCGCCGCCGGTGTCTACGGCCGGGACGCGGACGATCTCGTCGGCTCCGAACTCGCCTCGCTCATCCACCCCGAAGACCTCAAACGGGTACTCCACGAAGTGCGCAGATTCCTCGCCGCCAGCCAGGTCGAGGAGCCCACCATGCGCATCGAGTGCCGCTTCCGCTCGGGCCACGGCCAGTGGCTGAACGTCGAGTCGACGGTCAACCGGCACCACGGCGGCGTCATCCTCAACAGCCGTGACGTCACCGAACGCGTCCGCCTCCAGGCCCAGTTGCAGCACAACGCCGAACACGATCCCCTCACCGACCTGCCCAACCGCGCCCTGTTCACGCGCCGCGTGGGCCAGGCGCTCGGTGGACGCAGAGCCGGCGACCGGGGCACCGCCGTCCTCTTCATCGACCTCGACGGCTTCAAAGGCGTCAACGACACCATCGGCCACCAGGCGGGCGACGAACTGCTCATCCAGGCCGCCCGCCGCCTCCAGGACGCCGTACGCCAGGGCGACACGGCGGCCCGGCTCGGCGGTGACGAGTTCGCCGCGCTCATCGTCGGCGACGGCAGCCGCGACCGCACCGCGCGCGAGCAGCACATCATGGAACTCGCCGACCGGCTCCGCCTCACCCTCTCGCAGCCCTACCTCATCGAGGGCAACGATGTCCGCGTCGCCGCGTCCATCGGCGTCGCCTTCGCCGAGCCGGGCGTCGGCGCGGGCGAGCTGCTGCGCAACGCCGACCTCGCGATGTACCGCGCCAAGGCCGCGGGCAAGGGCCGCGTCGAGCTGTACGCGCCCCAGATGCAGGCCGACGTCGCGCGCAGGGCGGAGCTGGCGGGACGCGTGCGCACCGCGCTGCGCGACGGCGAGTTCGCCCTCCTCCACCAGCCCGTCGTCGCCCTCGCCAGCGGCCGGATCACCTCGGTCGCGGCCCAGCCGCGCTGGCGCTCGGGCCAGGGCATCCTGTTCACGCCCGCCGAGTTCCTGCGCGTGTCCGACGACAAGGACCGCACGGCCGAACTGGGCCGCTGGATGATCGAGGAGGCCGTCGCCCAGGCGGCCGACCGCAACCGCTCCGGGCACTCCGCGCCCGTCGTCGTCCGGATCGGCGCCCAGCGCCTCCTGGACCGGTCGCTGCCCCTCGCCTCCGTCGAGGCGCTCCTCACCCGCCACGGCCTCCCCTCGGGCGCCCTGACGATCGAGCTGACCGACAGCGTCCCCGGCGCCCCCCTGGACGAGCTGGAGCGCCGTCTCACGGCCCTGCGCAGACTCGGCGTACGGATCGGCCTCGACGGCTTCGGAGGCGGCCACGCGGCGATCACCGCGCTGCGCCGGCTCCCCGTCGACGTACTGAAACTCGATCGCGGTCTCGTCGAGGGCGTCGTGGAGTCCGCGCGGCTGCACAAGATCACCAGTGGGCTGCTGCGGATCGCCACCGACCTCGGACTGCACTCCGTCGCCGACGGCGTGGACCTGCCCGAGCAGGTCGTCGCCCTGCGCGCGATGGGCTGCACCCACGGCCAGGGCATGGCCTTCTCCGGACCGCTCGACGAGTACCGGCTACGCCGTGCGCTGACCTCGGGACACTTCCCCGTACCGCATGGCCCGGTCGAATCCGTGCTGGTCGGAGGGGGTCCGTCGGCCTATACCGGAAGCCTGCCCCTCCGTTCACATAATGAGACTCCCGTCCCACCCACTTGACAGGCATCGCGTGCCGGGGGGAGGGTCAGATCCATGCGCACCCGAATTCTCGTACTTGGACAGCGCGTCGGCTGACGCCGGGTCACTCGAAACCCCGGCTACCGCACCGACGCGCTCCCCTCGCTTGCCTCACGGCACGAGGGGTTTTTTGTTGCACAAACACCCGCAGTTACCCGCACAACCCTCGCAAAAACCCTCAGCATCGAGAAGAGAATGCCGATGACCGAGCAGGCCACCGGGGCCCATCCGCAGCCGCGGCCCCGTACCGGTGGACAGTCCGCCCCCGTCGAGCACGTCACGGGCGCGCAGTCCCTCATCCGCTCCCTTGAGGAAGTCGGGGCCGACACGGTATTCGGCATCCCCGGCGGTGCGATCCTGCCCGCGTACGACCCGATGATGGACTCCCAGCGCGTCCGCCACGTCCTGGTCCGGCACGAGCAGGGGGCCGGCCACGCCGCCACCGGCTACGCGCAGGCCACCGGCAAGGTCGGCGTCTGCATGGCGACGTCGGGACCCGGCGCCACCAACCTGGTCACGCCGATCGCCGACGCGCACATGGACTCCGTGCCGCTCGTCGCGATCACCGGCCAGGTCGCCTCCAAGGCGATCGGTACGGACGCCTTCCAGGAGGCCGACATCGTCGGCATCACCATGCCGATCACCAAGCACAACTTCCTGGTGACCAAGGCCGAGGACATCCCCCGGACCATCGCGGAGGCGTTCCACATCGCCTCCACGGGCCGGCCGGGACCCGTCCTCGTCGACATCGCCAAGGACGCCCTCCAGGCGCGCACCACCTTCAGTTGGCCGCCCACCCAGGACCTGCCCGGCTACCGCCCGGTGACCAAGCCGCACGCCAAGCAGATCCGCGAGGCCGCCCGGCTGATCAGCCAGGCCGAACGGCCCGTCCTGTACGTCGGCGGCGGCGTCATCAAGGCCCACGCCACCGCCGAGCTGAAGGTCCTCGCCGAACTCACCGGAGCGCCCGTCACCACCACCCTGATGGCGCTCGGCGCATTCCCCGACAGCCACCCGCTGCACGTGGGAATGCCGGGCATGCACGGTGCGGTCACCGCCGTCACCGCGCTGCAGAAGGCCGACCTGATCGTCGCCCTCGGAGCCCGCTTCGACGACCGCGTCACCGGCAACCTCGACAGCTTCGCCCCGTACGCGAAGATCGTCCACGCCGACATCGACCCGGCCGAGATCGGCAAGAACCGCACCGCCGACGTCCCGATCGTCGGCGACGCGCGCGAGGTCATCGCCGACCTCGTGCAGGCCGTGCAGCGCGAGCACAGCGAGGGCCACCGAGGCGACTACACCGCCTGGTGGAAGGACCTCAACCGCTGGCGCGACACCTACCCGCTCGGCTACGACCAGCCCGCCGACGGCAGCCTGTCCCCGCAGAACGTCATCGAGCGCATCGGCCAGCTCGCGCCCGAGGGCACGATCTTCGCGGCGGGCGTCGGCCAGCACCAGATGTGGGCCGCGCACTTCATCCAGTACGAGCAGCCCGCGACCTGGCTGAACTCGGGCGGCGCCGGAACCATGGGCTACGCCGTGCCGGCCGCGATGGGCGCCAAGGCGGGCATGCCCGACCGCACGGTCTGGGCGGTCGACGGCGACGGCTGCTTCCAGATGACCAACCAGGAACTGGCCACCTGCGCGCTGAACAACATCCCGATCAAGGTCGCCATCATCAACAACGGCGCCCTCGGCATGGTCCGCCAGTGGCAGACCCTGTTCTACAACCAGCGCTACTCCAACACCGTGCTGCACCAGGGCATCACCGAGGACGGCTCCGCGACCGGTTCCGCCGAGGGCCCCGGCAAGCAGCCGAGCGCCGGGACCCGCGTCCCCGACTTCGTGAAGCTCGCCGAGGCCATGGGCTGCGTCGCGCTGCGCTGCGAGTCCCCGGACGACCTGGACAAGGTCATCGCCGAGGCCAACGCCATCAACGACCGCCCGGTCGTCGTGGACTTCATCGTCCACGAGGACGCCATGGTCTGGCCGATGGTCGCCGCCGGCACCTCCAACGACACCATCCTGGCCGCCCGGGACGTCCGCCCCGACTTCGGCGACAACGAAGACGACTGAGCGCGAAAGAGAGCCACCCAGACATGTCCTCCAAGCACACGCTCTCCGTCCTGGTCCAGAACACGCCCGGTATCCTCGCCCGGATCGCCGCACTGTTCTCCCGCCGCGGTTTCAACATCGACTCACTCGCCGTCGGTGTCACCGAGCACCCCGACATCTCACGCATCACCATCGTCGTGAACGTCGAGGACCTCCCGCTCGAACAGGTCACGAAGCAGCTCAACAAGCTCGTCAACGTCCTGAAGATCGTCGAACTGGAGCAGGACTCCGCCGTACAGCGTGAACTCGTTCTGGTGAAGGTCCGCGCCGACAACGAGACGCGCTCCCAGATCGTCGAGATCGTCCAGCTGTTCCGCGCCAAGACCGTCGACGTCTCACCCGAGGCCGTCACGATCGAGGCCACCGGATCCAGCGACAAGCTGGAGGCGATGCTCAAGATGCTGGAGCCCTTCGGCATCAAGGAGCTGGTGCAGTCCGGCACCATCGCCATCGGCCGCGGCGCCCGCTCCATCACGGACCGCAGCCTGCGGGCACTCGACCGCAGCGCCTGACCACCCCTCCGCGCGCGGGCTGCCGCGCGCGGAGGACCAGGGGGCGCGCACACCCGTCGCGCGCGCCCGCATTCCGAGACTCCGAAACGTCCCTTTCCCCGTCCGCCGTACGGTGGGACGCATCAGCAACACGGCGGAAAAACGCAACAAACCTAGGAGAGATCCAAGTGGCCGAGCTGTTCTACGACGACGACGCCGACCTGTCCATCATCCAGGGCCGCAAGGTCGCGGTCATCGGCTACGGAAGCCAGGGCCACGCCCACGCGCTGTCGCTGCGTGACTCCGGCGTCGACGTCCGGGTCGGTCTGCACGAGGGCTCCAAGTCCAAGGCCAAGGCCGAGGAGCAGGGCCTGCGCGTGGTGACCCCGGCCGAGGCCGCCGCCGAGGCCGACGTCATCATGATCCTCGTCCCCGACCCCATCCAGGGGAAGGTCTACGAGGAGTCCATCAAGGACCACCTGAAGGACGGCGACGCGCTGTTCTTCGGCCATGGCTTCAACATCCGCTTCGGCTTCATCAAGCCCCCGGCGGGCGTCGACGTGTGCATGGTCGCGCCGAAGGGCCCGGGTCACCTCGTGCGCCGCCAGTACGAGGAAGGCCGCGGCGTCCCGTGCATCGTGGCCGTCGAGCAGGACGCGACCGGCAACGCCTTCGCGCTGGCCCTCTCGTACGCGAAGGGCATCGGCGGCACCCGCGCCGGCGTCATCAAGACGACCTTCACGGAGGAGACCGAGACCGACCTGTTCGGTGAGCAGGCCGTCCTCTGCGGCGGTGCGTCCGCCCTGGTCAAGGCCGGTTTCGAGACCCTGGTCGAGGCGGGCTACCAGCCCGAGATCGCGTACTTCGAGTGCCTCCACGAGCTGAAGCTGATCGTGGACCTCATGTACGAGGGCGGCCTGGAGAAGATGCGCTGGTCGATCTCCGAGACCGCCGAGTGGGGCGACTACGTCACCGGCCCCCGCATCATCACGGACACCACCAAGGCCGAGATGAAGAAGGTCCTCGGCGAGATCCAGGACGGCACCTTCGCCAACAACTGGATGAAGGAGTACGAGGCCGGTCTGCCGAAGTACAACGAGTACAAGAAGGCCGACGAGGACCACCTCCTGGAGACCACCGGCAAGAAGCTCCGCAAGCTGATGAGCTGGGTCGACGACAAGGACTGACACGACAGAGGGCCGCTCCCCGGGGGGCGGCCCTCACCTCGTGGACGGGCAGGTGGCCGTCTTGGCCACCGTGTCCAGCCACGGACGGGTGATCCTTCCGCCGAGGCGGAGAGCGTCACCCTTTCCGCTACTAGACTGCTCAGCACATACGACTGCTCAGCACATACGCGTCAGGCCCACAGTGTCGTGCGTCTTCCACGCGGCTAGCACCCCTCCACCGCCTGCGGCCGTCGGGACGGCCGTCCGCAATGGGACTTGTGAGGACTCACGTGAGCACTGCTGCCAAACCCGTCGTACTCATCGCTGAAGAGCTGTCACCCGCGACCGTCGACGCCCTGGGCCCGGACTTCGAGATCCGCCACTGCAACGGCGCCGACCGGGCCGAGCTGCTGCCCGCCATCGCCGATGTCGACGCGATCCTGATCCGTTCGGCCACCAAGGTCGACGCCGAGGCGGTCGCCGCCGCCCGGAAGCTGAAGGTCGTCGCGCGCGCGGGCGTCGGCCTCGACAACGTCGACGTCTCCTCCGCCACCAAGGCCGGCGTGATGGTCGTCAACGCCCCCACCTCGAACATCGTCACCGCCGCCGAGCTGGCCTGCGGTCTGCTCCTCGCCACCGCGCGCAACATCCCCCAGGCGAACTCCGCGCTGAAGAACGGCGAGTGGAAGCGGTCCAAGTACACCGGTGTCGAGCTGGCCGAGAAGACCCTCGGTGTCGTCGGCCTCGGCCGCATCGGCGCCCTCGTCGCCCAGCGGATGTCCGCCTTCGGCATGAAGGTCGTCGCCTACGACCCGTATGTACAGCCCGCGCGAGCCGCGCAGATGGGCGTGAAGGTCCTCTCCCTGGACGAGCTGCTCGAAGTCTCCGACTTCATCACCGTGCACCTCCCGAAGACCCCCGAGACCCTCGGTCTCATCGGCGACGACGCCCTGCACAAGGTCAAGCCGTCGGTGCGGATCGTGAACGCCGCGCGCGGGGGCATCGTCGACGAGGAGGCGCTGTACTCGGCGCTCAAGGAGGGCCGCGTCGCCGGGGCCGGTCTCGACGTGTACGCGAAGGAGCCCTGTACGGACTCCCCGCTGTTCCAGTTCGACCAGGTCGTGTGCACCCCGCACCTCGGCGCCTCCACCGACGAGGCGCAGGAGAAGGCGGGCATCGCGGTCGCCCGTTCCGTACGGCTCGCCCTCGCCGGTGAGCTGGTCCCGGACGCCGTCAACGTCCAGGGCGGGGTCATCGCCCAGGACGTCAAGCCCGGACTGCCGCTGGCCGAGCGCCTCGGCCGCATCTTCACCGCCCTCGCGGGCGAGGTCGCGGTCCGCCTCGACGTCGAGGTGTACGGCGAGATCACCCAGCACGACGTCAAGGTGCTCGAACTCAGCGCGCTCAAGGGCGTGTTCGAGGACGTCGTCGACGAGACCGTGTCGTACGTCAACGCTCCGCTGTTCGCGCAGGAGCGGGGCGTCGAGGTCCGGCTGACCACGTCCAGCGAGTCGCCCGACCACCGCAATGTCGTCACCGTGCGCGGCACCCTTTCGGGCGGGGAGGAGGTCGCCGTCTCCGGGACGCTCGCCGGTCCCAAGCACCACCAGAAGATCGTCGCGATCGGCGACCACGACATCGATCTGGCGCTCGCCGACCACATGGTCGTTCTGCGGTACGGGGACCGCCCCGGCGTCGTCGGAGCGGTCGGCCGGGTCCTCGGGGAGGCCGGGATCAACATCGCGGGGATGCAGGTGTCCCGTGCGGTTGCCGGCGGCGAGGCTTTGGCGGTTCTTACGGTGGATGACACTGTGCCGCAGGGGGTTTTGGCGGAGGTGGCCGAGGAGATCGGGGCGACGTCCGCTCGCGCGGTCGACCTGACGTGATCTGACCTGATTCGAGGTGACCGGGGCCTTGGGCGCCGACGCGGGGCTGCGCCCCGGACCCCGGTTTCGCCCTTCGGGCTCGTCCTCAAACGCCGGACGGGCTGGATTTTTGCGCCGCTGACGGGCTGGTTTTTCGCGGCGTCGGCGGGCTGGAATTTCCCGCCGCAGACGGGCTGGAATATCTCGCCGCTGACGCCGCCGCCAGGAGCAGGATCACGGCCGCTGCCAGTGATGCCGTTCTCATGCCGTCCGTGAAGGCCGTGCGGGCCGCTGTTGTCAGGGCTTCCGCCGTGTCGGTGGGGAGGCGGGCGGCTATGGCCAGGGCTCCGCCCAGGGTTTCGTGGGCCTCGGCGGGCAGGCCCGGGGGAGCCTTGTCGGTGACCTCGTGGCGGTAGACCGCCGTGCCGATGGAGCCGAGTACCGCCATACCCAGGGCGCCGCCGAACTCCTGGCCCGTCTCCAGCAGGGAAGCCGCCGCGCCCGCCCGCTGCGGGGGAGCGGCGCCCAGCGCGAGGTCCGTCATCTGGGACATCACCGTGACGATTCCGGCCGCCAGGATGCCGACACCGGCGAGTACCAGCCACATCGAATCCGTACCGGCCGCCGCGAGCATCCCGTAGCCACCCGCCGCGAGGACGAAACCGCAGGCCACCACCTGGGAACGGGGTACGCCCCGTTGCACCAGACCGGTCGCCACGGGAGCGGTGGCGCCGATCAGGACCGAGGGGAGCAGCGCCCAGAGCGCCGCCTCCATGGCGCTCTTGCCCAGCACCGACTGGAGGTACTGGGTGGTGAAGAACGCGGAGCCCATCATTCCGAAGGACGCGATCAGGTTGAGTGCGACGGCGGGGCCGAAGCCACGGCCGCGGAACAGGGCCGGCGGGATCAGCGGGGACGCGATGGTCCGCTGGCGGTGCACGAACAGGGCCGCGAAGCCGAGTCCGACGGCGAGGGAGACCACGTAGGAGGTGCGGAAGCCCTGTGAGGGGATCTCCTTGAGGCCGTAGACGACGGGCAGCACGGCGGCCATCGACAAGGGCACGCTCAGCAGGTCGAAGCGGCCCGGCTCCGGGTTCTTGAACTCCGGGATCAGCAGCGGCGCAAGGATCAGCAGGAGCACCATCGCGGGCAGGTTGATCAGGAAGACCGAGCCCCACCAGAAGTGTTCGACGAGGACACCGCTCAGCACCGAGCCGAGTGCGACGCCGCCCGTCATCACGGCGGACCAGATCCCGATCGCCTTCGCGCGCTGGCCCGCGTCCCGGAACATGTTCCGGACCAGCGCCATGGTCGAGGGCATCAGCGTCGCGCCGCCGATACCGAGGAGCGCGCGGGCCGCGATCAGCATCTCGGAGCTGCCCGCGTACGCGGCGCAGGCGGAGGCGGCGCCGAACGCGACCGCGCCGATCAGCAGGAGTCTGCGGCGGCCGATGCGGTCGCCCAGCGAGCCCATGGTCATCAGGAGCCCGGCGAGTACGAACGCGTAGATGTCGAAGATCCAGAGCTGTTCGGTGCCGCTGGGCTCCAGATCGGCGGTGATCGCCGGGACCGCGAAGTAGAGGACCGAGACGTCCATGGAGACGAGCATCAGCGGCAGCATCAGGACCACCAGGGCGGTCCATTCCTTACGTCCGGCGCGGGTGCTGTCGGTGTCGGGCGGAGGAGGTGCGGGAGTACGGGATGGGGTCATGGCATGGGACCGTACAGGCGTCTTAAACGCTTGTATAGAACGGGCGTATAGGACGGTTGTGTAGGACGTGTGTCTGAGACGTCTGTATGGACTGTTGGGTAGGGTGCATCGCATGGGACATCGTGAGGATCTGCTGGAGGGTGCCAAGCGCTGCCTGCTGGAGAAGGGGTTCATGCGGACGACGGCGCGCGACATCGTCAAGGAGTCCGGTACGAATCTGGCGTCCATCGGCTACCACTACGGCTCGAAGGACGCACTGGTGGCCCAGGCGTTCATCGGCCTGGTCGAGGACGTCGGGGACGCCTTCAGTGAGCAGTTCCTGGACGGCGGCACGAACATGGCTCCGGCGGGGTCGTTCGAGCGGTTCCAGGAGGTGTGGGAGCAGGTGATCAGGACGTTCCCCGAGGCCCGGGGCATCTGGGCGCTCAACCTGGAGTTCGTCCTGCTCAGTGACCGGATGCCTGGGGTGCGGGAAGTGGTCGCGGGCGTGCAGGGCGAGGGCCGCAAGGGGCTCATCCCGCTCTTCAACGGCCGTTCCGAATCCGACCTCGACGCCGAGACCGTCGACACGGAGGGCCGCTTCTATCAGACGCTCCTCAACGGCCTCGTGGTCCAGTGGCTCTTCGACCACGACTCGGCGACGACAGCCGAACGTCTGACGGAGGGGTTCCGAAGGGTGGCCGGCGCGGCGAGCGAGGCGAGCGAGCATCCGCCGGCGGTGCGCCCGACGTCATAGGGCGCTCGGCGTCATAGAAGGTCGGGGCGTGCCGGGCGCGGTAGCCATCGGTCGGTTCCGGCGGCGGGGTGCGGGGCGTGCTCGTGCGTGTGCCTGATCAGGTCGCGCAGGCCCGGGTGGTGGTTGTTCGCGTGCCAGATCAGGGACCAGGGGTACGCGGGTGTCGGGGCGGTGAGCGGAACGCGTTTCAGGGACCGGTGCCGGAGCCAGGCGACGGTGGTCCGGTCCCCGTAGAACGTCACCAGGGAACGCGACGCCCCGATCCGGTCCAGGAGGGATTCCATGCCGAAATCCGGGCCTGTCGCATCGATGGTGAGTGAGAAGTCGTCCGCCAACTCACCGTAGAAATCGCCCCATTCACTGCCTTCGACAATGCCCGGCACCCATGCCGTATAGGGAGTGAGTTCGGCGAGCGTCACGGATTTCGCCTCGGCCAGGGGGTGCCGGGTGCCTGTAATGATCTCGAAGTCCTCCAGATGGGCGAGAGTTCCGTCCAGACGCGGGTCGATGTCGCGTACCGGCTCGCGCAGATAGGCGTACGCCGCGTCGATCTCACCGTCGAGCAGCGCCCGTACCGCCGCGTCCACTCCGGACAGCAGAAGGATTTCCAGCGGCACGTCCGGATTCTCCTCGTGGAAATCCTTCAGCAGGGCCGCCGGCGCCAGGCCGCTGCCCAATACGTGCACGCGCAGGGGGCGGGTCTCGCGCTGTACGGACTCGACGGCCTGGCGGACCGCGACCAGGACCGCTCGGGCGTGCGGCAGGAAGGTCCGCCCGTCCGCTGTCAGGGCCGCGCCCGTGGGCAGGCGCGTGAACAGCGGTACGCCCAGGGCGGATTCGAGCGCCGCGATCCGTTTCGACACCGCCTGTTGGCTCACCCCGAGGCGCCCGGCGGCGTGCCGGAACTGCCCCTCCTCGGCCACGGCGACAAACGCGCGCACGGACTCCAGGTTCATCCGGGGACGCTATCACCCGAGGCTCCCGCAACAACCAGTGGTTGTTGAGTTGCTTCTTTTGTTGTTTGATTCGCTGGGATTTCTCCGGATTGGATGTGGTCTCCGACAAAGGGTGGTTGTGCAAGCTGATAGGGGAGCCGGCTGTGGCAGCGCTTCGTACTTTCACTCATCTGCATGTCCACACCCAGTACTCGCTGCTGGACGGTGCCGCGCGGCTGAAGGACATGTTCAAGGCGTGCAAGGAGATGGGCATGTCCCATATCGCCATGAGCGACCACGGCAATCTGCACGGGGCGTACGACTTCTTCCATACGGCGAAGAAGGCGGGGGTGACGCCGATCATCGGGATCGAGGCGTATGTGGCGCCGGAGTCGCGGCGCAACAAGCGGAAGATCCAGTGGGGGCAGCCGCATCAGAAGCGGGACGACGTGTCCGGTTCGGGTGGGTACACGCATAAAACGATCTGGGCGGCGAACAGCAAGGGTCTGCACAATCTGTTCCGGTTGTCGTCGGACGCGTATGCCGAGGGCTGGTTGCAGAAGTGGCCGCGGATGGACAAGGAGACCATCGCGCAGTGGTCCGAGGGGCTGATCGCGTCGACGGGGTGCCCTTCGGGTGAGCTTCAGACCCGGTTGCGGCTCGGCCAGTTCGACGAGGCCGTGAAGGCCGCCGCCGACTATCAGGACATCTTCGGCAAGGACCGGTATTTCCTGGAGCTGATGGACCACGGCATCGACATCGAGCGCAGGGTCCGGGACGACCTGCTCCGTGTCGGCAAGAAGCTCGGGATTCCGCCGCTGGTCACCAATGACTCGCATTACACGTATGCGCATGAGGCGACGGCGCATGACGCGCTGCTGTGCATCCAGACGGGCAAGAACCTGTCGGATCCGGACCGGTTCAAGTTCGACGGTACGGGTTATTACCTGAAGTCGACGGACGAGATGTACGCGGTCGACGCGTCGGATGCCTGGCAGGAGGGGTGTGCGAACACGCTCCTGGTGGCGGAACAGGTCGATACGTCGGGCATGTTCGAGTCGCGGAACCTGATGCCGAAGTTCGACATCCCGGACGGCTTCACCGAAGTCACCTGGTTCCAGGAGGAGGTGTTCCGGGGGATGCGGCGACGGTTTCCCGGAGGGTGGGGCGAGGCGTATCAGAAGCAGGTCGAGTACGAGTTGGACATCATCATCCAGATGGGGTTCCCGGGCTACTTCCTCGTGGTCGCCGACTTCATCATGTGGGCCAAGAAGCAGGGCATCGCGGTCGGCCCCGGGCGCGGCTCCGCCGCCGGTTCCCTGGTGTCGTACGCCGTCGGCATCACCGACCTCGACCCCCTCGAACACGGTCTGATCTTCGAGCGGTTCCTCAATCCCGAGCGCGTCTCGATGCCCGATGTCGACATCGATTTCGACGAGCGCAGGCGCGTCGAAGTGATCCGGTACGTGACCGAGAAGTACGGCGCCGACAAGGTCGCCATGATCGGGACGTACGGCACCATCAAGGCGAAGAACGCCATCAAGGACTCCGCGCGTGTCCTCGGATATCCGTATGCGATGGGCGACCGCATCACCAAAGCCATGCCCGCCGATCTCGGCGGTAAAGGCATCGACCTCAACGGCATCACCGATCCGGCGCATCCCCGCTATGGCGAGGCGGGTGAGGTGCGGGCGATGTATGAGAGCGAACCCGATGTGAAGAAGGTCATCGACACCGCCAAAGGTGTCGAGGGTCTGGTGCGGCAGATGGGTGTGCACGCGGCCGGCGTGATCATGTCCAGCGAGACCATTACCGAGCATGTTCCGGTGTGGGTGCGGCACAGCGATGGCGTCACCATCACGCAGTGGGACTATCCGCAGTGCGAGTCGCTCGGTCTGCTGAAGATGGACTTCCTGGGCCTGCGGAACCTCACCATCATGGATGACGCCGTCAAAATGGTGAAGTCCAACAAGGGCGTCGGCATCGATCTTCTCGGCCTTCCGCTCGATGATGAGGCGACCTTCGCACTGCTCGGGCGCGGTGACACGCTCGGTGTCTTCCAGTTCGACGGAAACGCCATGCGATCCCTCTTCCGGCTCATGAAACCGGACCAGTTCGAGGACATCACCGCCGTCACCGCCCTGTACCGGCCGGGCCCCATGGCCATGAACTCGCACACGAACTACGCCCTGCGGAAAACGGGTCAGCAGGAGATCACCCCCATCCACCCCGAGTTGGCCACCCCGCTGCACGAAGTTCTGTCGCTCACCTACGGCCTGATCGTCTATCAGGAGCAGGTGCAGAAGGCCGCCCAGATTCTCGCCGGATACTCGCTCGGCCAAGCCGACCTGCTGCGCCGGGCCATGGGAAAGAAGAAGAAAGAAGTCCTCGACAAGGAGTTCATCCCCTTTCGGGCCGGCTGCCGGGAGCGCGGCTACTCCGACGAGGCGATCCAGGCCGTGTGGGACGTCCTGGTCCCCTTCGCCGGATACGCCTTCAACAAGGCGCATGCCGCCGCCTACGCCCTCGTCTCGTACTGGACCGCCTACCTCAAGGCCAACCACCCCGCCGCATACATGGCCGCGCTCCTCACCTCCGTACGCGACGACAAGGACAAGTCGGCTGTTTATCTGAACGAGTGCCGGCGTATGGGGATCAAGGTGTTGCCGCCGGATGTGAACGAGTCGATGGCGAACTTCGCGGCGCAGGGTGACGACGTGATCCTGTTCGGTCTGTCGGCGGTGCGGAATGTCGGTACGAACGTGGTCGAGTCGATCATCAAGTCCCGTAAGGCGAAGGGGAAGTACGCGTCGTTCCCGGACTATCTCGACAAGGTGGAGGCGGTCGTGTGCAACAAGCGCACGACGGAGTCCTTGATCAAGGCGGGTGCGTTCGACACGATGGGGCACACCCGTAAGGGTCTGACCGCGCAGTACGAGCCGATGATCGACAATGTGGTGCAGGTCAAGCGCAAGGAGGCCGAGGGTCAGTTCGACCTGTTCGGCGGTGCGGGCGACGAGGCGGACGGTGAGCCGGGGTTCGGGCTCGATGTCGAATTCACCGAGGACGAGTGGGAGAAGACGTATCTCCTCGCGCAGGAGCGCGAAATGCTCGGCCTGTATGTCTCCGACCATCCGCTGTTCGGTCTGGAACATGTGCTGTCCGACAAGGCGGACGCGGGAATCGGGCAGTTGACCGGGGGTGATTATGCGGATGGTTGCGTGGTCATGATCGGCGGGATCATTTCGGGGCTTCAGCGGAAGATGACCAAGCAGGGCAATGCGTGGGCCATCGCCACGGTGGAGGATCTGGCGGGCTCCATCGAGTGCATGTTCTTCCCGGCGACGTATCAGTTGGTGTCGACGCAACTCGTCGAGGACGCGGTCGTGTTCGTGAAGGGCCGGCTCGACAAGCGCGAGGACGTGCCCCGGCTCGTCGCCATGGAGATGCAGGTCCCCGATGTGAGCGGTGCGCGTGCGGGCGCGCCCGTGCGGCTCGACATGGGGGAAGCGCAGGTCACGCCCCGGTCGATCCGGCAGCTCAAGGACATCCTGCTGGCGCATCCGGGCGCCGCCGAAGTCCATCTGAGGGTGCGCGGGCGTACCCGTACGACTGTCTACCGCCTCGGTCACCGGATCAGCGTCCGCCCCGAATTCTGGGCCGACCTCAAGGCCGCCGTAGCCGTCACCCGGGCACCGTGAACCGGCATTTCCCGAGTTACACCTGGCGACGCGGTCCGTCCTCCTTCCGTGTGTCACCGGGGTCGGTTCGGCGGACGGGGAAACCCGGCGGCCCGATGATTCCCCTCGGGTCGCGCGGCGCGGCCCCGAGGAAGGATGGTGGGCATCCCATGACTGCGAATCGCCGAACTGTTCTGGGCGCGGCCTTGACCGCGCCTTTGCTGGCCCAGTTCACGGGGACGGCGTCCGCCGCCGCGGACGAGAAGTGGGGCACGATCTCCGATGCCTGGGTCGAGGTCCGCTGGACCACCCAGGTCCAGGCGGAGCTGGACCGGTGGGAAGCCGTGGTCGAGGCGGTCGCCCCGGCCGAGCTGGTCAAGGACGGCGGCGGTACGGCGGTGCGGTTCCCCGTACGGTCGGGCCAGGGCGACCCCTCACTGGCGAACCCGGCGAAAGCCTCGGGCGACGGTGTACTCGACGGCGGGATCACCGTCCGCACGCCCAAGGGGAACGCCCAGGTCGTCAACTTGCAGAGCGTCCTCAAGGACGGTTTGGCGTCGGGGAAGTGCGTACTCAACGGCGTCGACCTCGGACACCGCTCGGTGTTCCGCTGCGCGGTGTCCGAGGGCTCGCTGACCACCGGCACCGCCGCCGTGGGCAAGCCGCTGAAGGTCCGGATCGACAAGGTGCCGCTGCACGCCACGCCCGAGGCGCTCGCGGTGTACACGGCCACCCTCGGCGCGTCCGCGTCCGCTTTCACCGCCGACACGGTGCTCGCGTACGTCACCGCCGAGGGCGTGTACACCCCGCCGAAGCCGTCGTAAGGCGGCTCATGGAGTAGGTGTCGGCTCCACCGGGCGGGCCGGACCGGGAAGGCCGCCCCCGAAGGTCCGCCGCCGACCCGCGTACGCGGTGATCGCCTCCCGGAGCTGTGCCAGGCCGAAGTCGGGCCAGGGCGTCGGGTCGAAGAACAGCTCGGCGTAGGCGAGATGCCAGGGCAGGAAGTTGCTGATGCGCTGTTCACCGGAGGTGCGGATCAGCAGATCGATGTCGGGAAGGCCGGGCGCGTACAGGTGCCGGGCCAGGTCCGCGGGGCCGATCTCCTCCGGCCGGATCGTCCCCGCGGCCACCTCGGCGGCCAACGCGCGGGCCGCGTCGGTGAGTTCGTCCCGGCCGCCGTAGTCGACGCACAAGGTCAGCGACAGCGCGTCGTTGTGCGAGGTCAGGCTCTCCACCAGGGTCAGGACCGAGGCCAGCGACGGATCGACCCGGTCACGCCGTCCGCACCAGCGCACCCGCACGCCCAGCTCGTGCAGCCACTCGGTGCCCCGGGCGATCCCGTCGGCCATGGTGTCGAACAGGGCGGCCAGCTCCTCCTGGGACCGGTCCCAGTTCTCCGTGGAGAACGCGTAGATGCTCAGGTGCCGGACCCCCAGCCGCAGCGAGGCGTTGACCAGGCGCATCGCGGCCAGCTCGCCCGCCTGATGGCCGCGCGAGACCGGCAGGGTCCGCCGTGCGGCCCACCGCCGGTTGCCGTCCATGATCACGCCGACATGGCCCGGTACGGCGCCCGCCACCGGCCAGGGCGGGCGGCGCCGCGCCGCACCGGTCGACGTCAGCGGTTCCATGCCGTCGGCGAAGACCCGGGACCTGCGGAGCGCGGCCTCGTCGTACTGCATCCACGCGCCCAGCAGCATCGTGTGCAGGAACGGCCGGCACTCGGGGCTCACCAGCCCGGCCACCGGCATCGCCTGCTCCAGCAGGTCACGCCACCGCCCGAGCTGGATGTCCACCAATTCGTCCAGTGCGCCGAGCCGTTCACCGAGACGTTCACCGAGCCGTACACCGCGCCGCAGATCGGCGACCTCAAGGCCCAGATGCCGCAGGTCGGCGCGCGGCAGATAGCAGCGCCCGGCGGCGAGGTCGGCGGGCAGGTCCTCGAAGATGTCCACCACCTGGCACACCTCGCCCAGGACCGAGGCCGGTACCTTCGCCTCCGGTCCGCTCATGTCGAGCAGCGACACCACCATCTCGATGGTGGTCCCCGAGATGCCCCGCGTGTAGCGCCGCTGGTCCGCGAACGTCTCGAAGGCGGGCGGCGACGCGCAGTCGGCCCGCATCGTGTCGAGGAACTCCTCGACCAGCGCGGGGTCGATCTCCCACCGCCACACCGTGTCCAGGAACGCCCGCCGCAGCGGATGCCCGCTGCGCCCCGCGCGCAACTCGGCGAGGGTGTCCTGACGCCATCGGGCGAACCGTTCCTGGCGGACCCGTGGCGTTCCGCCCTCGTCGGCGATGCGGTCGCTGCGTACCGTGAAGCCGTTGACGGCCAGGACGTGGGGGCGGATCGCGGTGGGCAGTACCTCGGTCGCCCGCCACATCGGCATCAGGAACTCCCTGATCTCCGCCGCGCACACCTCGTAGGACGCGGACAGCTCGGGCGAGTCGGCGAACGGCGCTTCGCTCCCTGACATTCCGTACCTCCCCTGACGTAACGCGCGGCGGGACCGCCACCGTCCCTAACGAAGCGCCGACCGCCCGGTGCCGGGCCCCCGTACGGACCACGGAAAGCCCCCGCCTACAGCCGCGCCGCCTTCAAGGACATGTGCAGCAGCAGCCGGTCCTCGCCGTCGTCCAGGTCCAGGCCCGTCAACTGCTCCACGCGGGACAGCCGGTAGTAGAGGGTCTGGCGGTGGATGCCCAGTTCGGCGGCCGTGCGGCCCGCCTGGCCCGCGCAGTCGAGGTACACCTCGGCCGTCCGCGCCAGCTCCCGGTGCGCCGGGGCCAGCAGCTCCCGTACCGCCGCGTCCTGGGCCGCGTCCGGCGGCAGCGAGGCGAGCAGCCGGTACGGGCCGATCGCCGACCACTCCGCGACCGGCGCGAACCGGGGCTCCGCCAGCGCGGCGCGCGCCGCCGCCGACGCCTCCTGCCACGCCGCGCCCAGCTCACCCAGCTCCCGCCGGGGCGCCGCGACGCCCGCCGAAGCGGCTCCGCCCTTCGCCCGCGCCGACTCGCGCAGCCGGGACGCCACCGCCAGCGCCGGAGCCCGTACGTCCGCCGAGCGCAGCCGCACCAGGACCGCGAGGCCCTGCCCGGCCGCCCCCCACGGCACCGTGCACAGGGCCGCCGCGCCCGGCAGCGTACGGGCGGACGGCGCGTCGTCCGGGTCGGCCGACGGCCACGGCGCCACGCACACGACCACGTGCAGCCCGTCGCCCCCGTGCGTTCCGTCGCCGCGCGGGCCGAGCGCCGTGCGCAGCGCCGCCAGCGCCATGTCCTGCTGCCAGCCCCGCTCCGCCGTGAGCACCGCCCGGAACTCCCGCGTCAGATCCGCGCCCGCCTGCGCCTCGTCGGCGAGGAGCGCCCCGATCCGCGCGGCCACCTCCATCGCCGCCGTCAGCTGCTCGTCCGTGCGCCACGAATCGTCGCGCCCTGGCCCGCCGCGCCCCGGCTCGTCGTCCAGCAGCCACACATAGCCGAGTACGACACCCCGATGGCGTACCGGGAGACAGATCCTGCCCCGGTACACACCTGCCTCCGGCGTCGGCGGGATCCGTACCGGGCCCGTGGCGCGGGCGATGCCGAACCCCTCGAACCAGGACCGCACCGCCGCCGTCGAGCGGCGCGTCAGGATCGAACGGGTCCTGACCGGGTCCATCGCGGAGTCGTCGTCGCTGTCGTGCGCCCCGAACGCGATCAGCCCGAAGTCGCGGTTCTCCAGCGTCGCGGGGGCGCCGAGCAGCGCCGAGATCTCGTCGACCAGTTCCTGGTAGTCGCCCTTCACAGGGTTCATTCTCCGCCACCCGCGCACCTTCTTCAGACATCTGTCTGAGTTACGGGCCACGGATGCGTGACAGCTGTCGATGGCCGAGGATCGGAGCGATCCTTAGGTTTCACGGTGGTTCTCCTTGCCGTACCCGGACCGTTCACGGATGTGCTGAACGCCTCGGGTCGGCGGCTTGTCCGTACTCTCCGTGGAGGTGCCCCGTGCTGGGTCCCGTGATCCTCGCCGCGTCGCGCAGCGACCGGATGCGCCGTTTCGTGTCGGCGGCGCCGGGCACCAAGCGGGTCGTCGACCGCTTCATCGCGGGCGAGACGGTCGAGCAGGTCGTCCCGATCGTCCAGGAAGCCGCCGCGCGCGGCCTGGAGGTCACCCTCGACGTGGTCGGCGAGGACATCACCGCACCGGAGCAGGCGACCGCCGCCCGGGACGCCTATCTGGAGCTGATCGAGCACCTGGGCGCCCTCGACCTCGGCACCCGCGCCGAGATGTCCGTGAAGCTGTCGCTGTTCGGCCAGGCGCTCGACGGCGGCCACGAGCTGGCGCTCGCCAATGTCCGCCCGGTAGTCGAGGCCGCCGCCGCGATCGGCACCACGGTCACCCTGGACGCCGAGGACCACACCACGCTCGACTCGATGTTCGCCATCCACGAGGAGCTGCGACGCGACTTCCCGCAGACCGGCTGCGTCATCCAGGCGTACCTGTTCCGCACCGAGGCCGACGCCCGCCGCCTCGCCGACGCGGGCAGCCGGGTACGGATCGTGAAGGGCGCCTACAAGGAGCCCGCGTCCGTCGCGTATCAGGACAAGGCCGAGATCGACAAGGCGTACGTACGGGTGCTGCGCATCCTGATGCGGGGCGACGGGTACCCGATGATCGGGTCCCACGACCCGCGCCTCATCTCCATCGCCCAGGAACTCGCCCACCGCGCGGGGCGCAAACTGGACGAGTACGAGTTTCAGATGCTGTACGGGATCCGCGGCGAGGAGCATCTGCGGCTCGCCGCCGAGGGGCACCGGATGCGCGTCTACACCGCGTACGGCACCGACTGGTACGGCTATTTCATGCGCCGTCTCGCGGAGAAGCCGGCCAACCTGCTCTTCTTCGCCCGTTCCGTGCTCACCAAGGGCTGAGCGTGGTTCACCAAGGGTTGAGCGTGGCTCAGCACCGCCGAGTTCCCCGCCCCCGCCCCCTCTCCCCGACCCTCTGAAGGAGACAACGGACACCATGGACGCTGTGACCCAGGTCCCCGCGCCGGTCAACGAGCCGGTGCACGGCTACGCCCCCGGCTCCCCGGAGCGCGTCCGGCTGGAGACCAAGCTCAAGGAGTTGGCGGAGAACCCCGTCGACCTGCCGATGACCATCGGCGGTGAGCGGCGGATGGGCGGCGGTGACGCCTTCCAGGTCGTCCAGCCGCACGACCACAAGTCGGTCATCGGCACCTACCGCAACGCGACCCAGCAGGACGCCCGCGACGCGATCGACGCCGCGCTCGCCGCCGCCCCCGCGTGGCGCGCGATGTCCTTCGACGACCGCGCCGCGATCATCCTGCGCGCCGCCGACCTGCTCGCCGGGCCCTGGCGCGAGACGCTGGCCGCGTCGACCATGCTCGGCCAGTCCAAGACCGCGCAGCAGGCCGAGATCGACTGCCCCTGCGAACTGGTCGACTTCTGGCGCTTCAACGTCAAGTACGCCCGCGACCTGCTGGCCGAGCAGCCCCCGGCCAACTCGCCGGGCGTGTGGAACCGCCTCGACCACCGCCCCCTCGAAGGCTTCGTCTACGCGATCACGCCCTTCAACTTCACCGCCATCGCGGGCAATCTGCCCACCGCACCCGCTCTCATGGGCAATGTCGTGGTGTGGAAGCCGTCCCCGACGCAGACGCACGCCGCCGTGCTGCTGATGCGGCTCCTGGAGGAGGCGGGCCTGCCCAAGGGCGTCATCAACCTGGTGACCGGCGACGGCATCGCGGTCTCCGAGGTCGCCCTCGCCCACCGCGACCTCGCGGGCATCCACTTCACCGGTTCCACGAAGACCTTCCAGTACTTGTGGAAGACCGTCGGCGAGAACATCACCAAGTACCGCACGTACCCGCGGATGGTCGGCGAGACCGGCGGCAAGGACTTCGTCGTCGCGCACCCGAGCGCCGACCGCGCGATCCTGAAGACCGCCCTCACGCGCGGCGCGTTCGAGTACCAGGGCCAGAAGTGCTCGGCCACCTCGCGCGCGTACATCCCCGCCTCGATCTGGAACTCCGGCTTCAAGGAGGAGTTCGCGGCCGAGGTCGACGGGCTGACCATGGGCGCCGTCACCGACCTGTCGCACTTCATGGGCGCCGTCATCGATGAGCGTGCCTTCGCCAAGAACAAGGCCGCCATCGACCGGGCCAGGGCCGACGACACCTGCACGATCGTCGCGGGCGGCAGCTACGACGACTCGGTCGGCTACTTCGTCCGCCCGACCGTCGTCGCGTGCTCCGACCCTGCCAACGAGGTCTTCACGACGGAGTACTTCGGGCCGTTCCTCGCGGTGTACGTGTACGAGGACGCGCGCTACGACGAGATGCTGGAGCAGATGGAGTCCGTGTCGGACTACGCGCTCACCGGGTCCGTCATCTCCGGTGACCGGGCCGCCACGGCGCACACCATGGCCAAGCTCCGCTACGCGGCCGGCAACTTCTACATCAACGACAAGTCGACCGGTGCCGTGGTCGGTCAGCAGCCCTTCGGCGGCGGCCGGGCCTCCGGCACCAACGACAAGGCGGGCGCCCCGCAGAACCTGATGCGGTGGACGCTGACCCGGGCGATCAAGGAGACCCTGGTGCCGCCGACCGACTACACGTACCCGCACATGGGCTGACCTCCCCAGATGGGCTGACGCCCTCCCTCAGGCACCGCCCCCGCCCTTGGCCCCCCAGCCGAGCGCGGGGGCGGTCTCCATCGCGCCGCGGGTTCGCGTCCCGCGTTCCGTCAGATCTCCACCAGTACCTGGTCCAGGGATTTGCGTACGAGGTCGGGGACCTGGCAGTCGGGCGCCGGGTGGCCGACCGGGATGACGGCGAACGCCTTCTCGTTCTCCGGGCGGTCCAGCACCTCGCGCAGGAAACGCATCGGGCTCGGGGTGTGCACCAGGGCCGCCATCCCCGACAGATGCAGGGCCGTGAGCAGCATGCCGACGGCTATGCCGACCGACTCGTCCACGTAGTAGTGCTTGTGTTTCGTGCCGTCGTCGCCCAGCCAGTACCGCTGTTGGAAGACGACGATCAGCGCGGGCGCGTCCGTGAGATGCGGCTTGATCTCGTCCGTGCCGAGCGGGCGCAGCGCCTCCAGCCACTCCTCGCCGAGCCGTCCGTCGTAGGAGACACGCTCCTCGTGCTCGGCGGCCTCGCGGATCGCGCGCCGGATCTCCGGGTCCTGGACCAGGACGAACGTCCAGGGCTGCTGGTGCGCGCCGGACGGCGCGGTCGCCGCGCAGGCGATGGCGTCCCGCACCACGTCCAGCGGCACCGGGTCCGGCGCGAACTGCCGCACCGTCCTGCGCAGCCCCATCCGCGCCCGCAACTCGGCGGCGCGCGCCAGGGATTCGTCAGCGGGCGTACGCGCCGGGCGGTACGGCACCGGGCGGTACGGCTCGCCATGGGTCGGGGTCCAGCGCTCCGCGGTCTCAGTCATGCCATCGAGTGTGCCGGGCGCCACTGACATCGGCGAGAGTCCCGATCCGCCCGAGGACCCGATCTGGCCTTGGCGGCGCGTGACGTCCTCCGGCTTCGAACTCCTGCCCGGTGGCGGGCTCTTGCTGCCGTTCGGCGCGGGTGCGCTCCGCTTCGGCATGGGGGAGCGCGAGGCCCGCTGGGCGGTGGCGACGATCGCCGACGTACGGGAGATGTGGGTGTGCCGGGCGCGGTGGGGTCTGTGGGCCGAGGTGTGGGGCATCGAGGTCACGGCGTGGGGCGCGGACGGTGGCGGTGACGGGAACGGTGACGACCCGAGCCGGGGCGGCCTGGACCATGTGCGGCTGGCCCGTGCCGTCGACGCGCCGCTCGACCCGGCGGCCGTCCCTGTGGTCCGGCTCGGGGTCGACCTCTTCGGGCATGAACAGGACGAGGTGCTACGGGCGTTGGGGACGGACGGGGCCCGAGGGCTGCGGATCGAGCCGTCCGCCGGGGCCTTCCTGCGCGCTGTGTCCCTGTCGGCCCGGTCAGGACCAGCCCGCGACGATCAGTGACAGGCCCGCCGTGAACCCGGTGGTCAGCAGCAGCAGATAGCGTCCGTAGTGGCGGCGCAGCCGGTGCAGCAGGAAGCCGGTCGCGCCGCACGCGAGGCCGACCGTCAGGGTGCGCGCGCCACGGGACGCCGCCGACTGCGCCAGCCAGTCCGGCGCGGGCACTCCGGCGCGGCCCGCCTCCTTCGCGTACACCTTGAACGGGATGCCGTTCCACGGCTGGTGGCGGACGGCCGACGCGGACTCGACGGCCAGTTCCCGGCGTACCTCCGCGCGCATACGGTCCGTAGTGAGCGGTGCGGGCAGGTCGACGCCCGACGCGGCCAGGTGCAGGGCGAGCAGGCCGCCGGCGAGGCTGCCCGCGAGCGCTGTCAGGGACAGCCGCAGCGCCTGCCTCGGGACCGCCACGCACGCGGCGGCCAGCAGGAGTTCCGGCATCAGCGGCCAGCTCAGCGCCTCCGCGCACGCCCACGCGAAGGCCAGCGGCAGGCCCCAGCGCGAGGCGACCACGGCAGCCACCCGCTTGCGTACGGCCGAGTCGCGCAGAGGCTCGGCGACCGTCCGCGCGTGGAGCGCGGCCACCGCGTCGCGCGCCTCCTCCGGAGTCGCCGTGTACGGCAGCGCGTCGCCGATACGGACGCGTACCAGCGAGGGGCGCAGCCGACCGTGCTTCGGCAGCAGGCGGGCCGTGCCCGCGATACCGACCGGGACGACCGGTACGCGCGCGTGGGCCGCGAGCAGCAGGGCGCCCCGGTGGAAGGTGCCCACTTCGCCGTCCCGCGCGCGGGTGCCCTCCGGGAAGAGGACCACCGCCCGTCCGGCCCGCAGCTCGGCGGCGCGGGCGAGCAGGTCATCCGTACCGCCGCCGGTACGGCGCACCGGGAAGCCGGCCGCCAGGCGCCGGCAGATCCGGCGACGCCACGGCGAGGCGAACCAGTAGTCGGCGGCGGCGCCGATCGTCGGTGCGTGCCGGGCGTCGAGCGCCGCGAGGAGGGCGGCCGTGTCGGCGTGCGAGGAGTGGTTGGCGACCACCACGCAGCCGCCGGGCGGCAGGTGTCCGCGCCGTGAGACTCCGCCGGTGAGGGTGAGCAGGCACCACCACAGGGCCCGCCGCAACAGGGGCCCGGCGCCGCGCCGTTCCGGACCGTTCCCGGCCGTCCCTCGCCGCCGCGTGATCCGCGCGTCCCGCTCCTCCGCGCGGACGGCCCGCCGGGCGTCCCGCTCCTCGCGGTACGCGGCGCGCAGCACCCGGTGCGCCCCGGGCCCGGGGGCCGCGCAGGCGTACACGTGCCCTGCCCGCCGCCTCTGCCGCCCCGCGCCCGACCTTCGCCGCCTCCCTCTCCCCGAACTCGTCCCCGAACTCGTCCCCGTACGTACGGATATCGCTCTCACAGAGTCACCACCATCGTCAGCAGAAGTGCGATCAGCAGGGAGTCGACGCGGTCCAGGAGGCCGCCGAAGCCGGGGAGCCAGGTGCCCGCGTCCTTGACGCCCGCCTCGCGCTTGACCATGGACTCCAGGAGGTCGCCGAGTACGCAGCCGACGAGGACCGTCGCCCACAGCACCGGCGTGAACGATCCGACGGCGGCGAGCGCGCCGGCCGTCGCCAGGGCCGCGCCCAGGACGCCCGCCCAGGTCTTGTTCGGCGAGAGCGGCGACAGCGGCCTCGCGAGCGGCCCCTTGCGGCCCAGGGCCGTACCGCCGCACCAGGCGCCGACGTCGCCGAACGCCACCGCGATCCCGACCGCCAGGGCCGTGTCGCCGAGCAGGACGAGACCGCTCAGGGACACCGGGATCCAGACGAGCCCGAAGACCGTGCGGCACGCGCGCGTGAAGCCCTGTTCGGCGTCCCCCGACACCAGCGCGGCCAGCGCGCCGACCAGGAACAGGCCGCCCAGGAAGGGGAGTCCGAGCGCGCCGGGCGCCGCCCACGCGAGGGCCGGTACGGCGACCGCCGCGCCGTACAGGACCGCCCGCTCGGCCCGGGGAAGTGCCACCATGCGCGCGTACTCGCCGACCGCGACCGCGCCGAGCCCGGCCGCCAGCGCGAACGCGCCCCCGTGGCCCAGGAAGAGCGCCCCGAGGAACACCGGTGCGGCCAGCGCCCAGGTCCGCCAGCGGCGCCGCAGTTCGGCCCGCATCCGTACCCGGGACGGCAGTGTGGCGACCGCGATGCCGCCCGCGCCGAGCACCACGGCGACCACGGCCGCCGCCCGGCCCGCCGCGACCTCACCCGCCAGGAACCCGCCGCCCACCGGAAACCCGCCGCCCATCAGAAACCCGCCGCCCGCGCTCATCGGCCGCCCCGCCCTTCCGGCCCTGCGCCGCCCCGCACGCGCGCGTGGACGACGCCGTGCGTGCCGTCCCCGTCGGCCACGCGCGCGTGCACCACGTCGGCCTCCTGGACCACGTCAGCCACCTCGACCTGCCGTGGGGTCCCCAGCACCCGCCACAGCCACCCCAGCCGTACGACCGCCGTCACCGCGGACCCCACCGCGACGATCCACAGCACCGGCACCGCCCAGCCGGACACCGCGGCGACCACGATCAGCAGACAGCGTTCCGTCTTGCCGACCGGGCCGCCGTTGCGGCGCGGGGCGCCGGCCGCCGCGCCCGCGAGCGAGACCCACGAGGGCAGCGTCGCGCCGAGCGCGGCCAGCAGCACCAGCCACAGCGGGGCCAGCGGCAGGAAGCCCGCGAGGACCACCAGGTCGGCGGCGCGGTCGCCGAGTTCGTTGAGTACGGAGCCGCGGCGGGTGGTGCGTCCGGTGTCCCGGGCCAGGGCGCCGTCCAGATTGGCGAAGGCGAGCCGGGCGGCGAGCAGCACGCCGACGGGCAGTGCGGCGAGCGGCGCGGGCAGCCAGGCGAGGGCCGCGGCGGCGCCGGCGGCACATGCCACGCCCGCCACGGTCAGCGTGTCGGGCGACACACCGTGACGGGCGAGCGCGGCCCGCGCACCGGACAACCGGTCCGCGTACCAGGGCTTGAGAGCGTAGAGGCCGTTCATGGGGAGGACTCTGCCGCCGCACGAACGGCGTGAAATCGGCGCGCGTACTCACCTTACTCATGAGTACGGAGTGCGGGTGCCGTCCCGCTCACCGCGCACCCCGCCGGCCTCACGGGCAACGGACCGGGGATCAGGAACGCTTGGTCCCCTGGCAGGCGCGGATGATTTCCAGGTGGTGCGCCACGATGGGGCGGGCCGTCTTGGCGGCTGCCTTGACCTCGCTGTTGGCGCCCGACTTCAGCTCGCGGTCGATCAGCGCGAGGGTCTGTACGTGTCCGGTGGCCTCGTTGGCCAGCCAGGCGGCGTTGTACCCGCGCTTGCCCGCCTTCGCCTGGATGTCGGCCGCCGCCTTCTTCTGCGCCCGGGAGACCGAGGCGGGCAGGGTGACGTGGAGTTTCTTGGCCAGCGCCACAACGGCGACGTCGAGCTTCCTGTGGTCGGTCACCAGCGTGGCGCCGACCGTCTTCACACAAGCCTTCGTGGCGGACTTGCCCGCCTCCAGACCTGCGGCGATCTCGGCCATGTTGCCCTGATGAATCGCCCGCAGGAAGGGTGCGTCAGTGGTGGCCGGGGCGGGGGCCGGGGCCGCCGTGGCGGTGGTGGGCACGGATATGCCGGTCAGAGCCGCCAGCACGGCAGCGGCGGCGAGGCGTCGCACAGCAATCATTTGCGTTACTCCCTTCGCCCGGTCTGGGGCGCGCGAAGGTCGGCGTCAGACCGGTCGGTGAATGGTCACGCGAATCGGTGTACCGGTTCTGATGCCTTCCCTCGCCACGCGGAGTAGTCACACCATTACGGAAATGTCACGCGAATGCCTGGCGTGTCTTGTTCGCTCATGTCTGCCCGCTCGTGTCTGCCGTTCGTGTCTGTCCGCTCGTGTCCGCCCGCTCGTGTCCGTGCGCTGCTGCCGTGCGGATCAGCCGCCGAGTGCCGCGGCGACGACCCCCTTCGCCTCCTCCTGGACGCGGCCGAGATGGTCCGGGCCCAGGAAGGACTCGGCGTAGATCTTGTAGACGTCCTCGGTGCCCGAGGGGCGCGCCGCGAACCACGCGTTCTCGGTGGTCACCTTGATGCCGCCGATGGGCGCGCCGTTGCCGGGAGCCTCGGTGAGCACCGAGGTGACCGGCTCGCCCGCGAGGGTGTCGGCGGTGATCTGCTCGGGCGAGAGCCGGGCGAGCACCGCCTTCTCGGCCGGCGTCGCGGGCGCGTCGATACGGGCATAGGCGGGCGCCCCGAAACGGGCGGTGAGCGCCGCGTAGTGCTCGGACGGCGTCTTCCCGGTGACCGCCAGGATCTCGGAGGCGAGCAGCGCCATGATGATGCCGTCCTTGTCGGTGGTCCACACCGATCCGTCGCGCCGCAGGAAGGACGCCCCGGCCGACTCCTCGCCGCCGAAGCCGAGCGTCCCGTCGGCAAGCCCGGCCACGAACCACTTGAAGCCGACGGGCACTTCGACCAGGTCACGGCCCAGATCGGCGGCGACCCGGTCGATCATCCCGGACGACACCAGCGTCTTGCCGACACCCGCCCCGGCCGGCCAGTGCGCGCGGTGGGCGTAGAGGTACGCGATGGCGGCGGCGAGATAGTGGTTGGGGTTCATCAGCCCGGCGTCCGGCGTGACGATGCCGTGCCGGTCGGCGTCCGCGTCGTTGCCGGTGGCGATTTGGTACTCGTCGCGCCGGTCGATCAGCGAGGCCATCGCGTACGGCGACGAGCAGTCCATCCGGATCTTGCCGTCCCAGTCCAGCGTCATGAACCGCCAGGTGGGGTCCGTCAGCGGATTGACCACCGTCAGATCGAGCCGGTGCTGCTCGGCGATCCGGCCCCAGTACGCGACCGACGCGCCGCCCAGCGGATCCGCGCCGATCCGCACCCCGGCGGCGCGCACCGCGTCCAGGTCGAGGACGGCCGGAAGGTCCGCCACATAGCTGCCGAGGAAGTCGTACCGCCCGGTGGTCGCCGCGGCCAGGGCGCGGGTGTACGGGAGCCTGCTCACGTCCTTGAGGGCGTTCGCGATGATCTCGTTGGCGCGGTCCTGGATCCACCCGGTCGCGTCAGAGCCTGCCGGGCCGCCGCTGGGCGGGTTGTACTTGAAACCGCCGTCGGCGGGCGGATTGTGGGACGGCGTGACCACGACACCGTCGGCGAGGGCCGCGGTACGGCCGCGGTTGTGCGTGACGATCGCGTGCGACACGGCGGGCGTGGGGGTGTAGCCGTCGTCGGTGTCGATGAGCACGGTCACGTCGTTGGCGGCGAACACCTCCACGGCCGTCACCCGGGCGGGCTCCGACAGGGCGTGCGTGTCGGCGCCGAGGAAGAGCGGCCCGGTGATGCCCTGCCCCGCCCGGTACTCGCAGATCGCCTGACTGGTCGCGGCGATGTGGTCCTCGTTGAACGCCGTGGCGAGTGACGACCCGCGGTGCCCCGACGTCCCGAACGCGACGCGCTGACCCGGCTCGCCCGGGTCGGGGCGCAGTGCGTAGTACGCGGTCACCAGCCGGGCGACATCGATGAGATCGCCGGGCTGCGCCGGCTGCCCCGCTCGTTCGTGCGCCATCTGCCCACTCCTCCGGATCGTTTGCTTCGATCGTCCGGGACCCATCTTCGCGGCCCCCGGCCGCCCTCGGCGATCGACTTGGCGCGTTCGCGCGCCCTGCGGCCGACCCTGCTCCGGGGCACCTGGCTGACCTGGGACGACGCGAAGCCCGTCTCAGATAGTAGGAAGTCCGACTAACTGTAGAGACAGATGAGCTGTCCTCGCTTAGCGTGGTAGGAGCCGAACGTATCGCTCGATCCAGCGAATGCGGTGGCGAGCCGGAGCCCTAGGCAGGTGACCCCTGCGGCCCGTGCTCCCCCGCCCTTCCGGCGTCTCGCACACCCCACACCGCACTCCCGGATGCCAAGGAGTCGATCATCATGGCCGAGACGACCGTCCGCCGAGTCCGTCACCGCTCCCCGTCGAGCGAGTCCGAGCGCAAGGCGGCAGCCGCCGCGCTCCAGCGCGCCCTCGACCGCAGGGACAACGGCGGCGCGACCGGCCACTGAGCCGCGCAGCCGCCGACCCGCACGACAGCGCACGCCAGCGAACGCCTACGATCCGCGCCTGATCTCGAAGTGGTCGACGCGCTCCCCGTTCTGGGCGAGCGCGGAGACCTTCAGCTTCGCCCCCGGGCCCGCGACCGCCTCGACCGCGAGGAACGAGAACCCGGTGTACCGCACCCGCGACCACTCGACCACGTCCGGGTCCGGCAGCCGTGCCTTCGTCCAGTGGAAGCTCACGATGTGGTCGTGGTCGTGGACGTTGCCCTCGTAGCTGTCCTTCACGCCGGGCCCGAAGCCGTACAGCTCCTTGCCGGCGCCGCCCGCCGTCACGTAGACGATGCCGTCGCGCGTCGGATCCGTCGACGCGCCGATCGGTACGGGCCTGCCGACCTCACCGTTCTTGACGGCGTCCGTGCGCTCGTACACATGGTTGTGGCCGTTGATCACCAGGTCGACCTGGTGTTTCGTGAACAGCGGCAGCCACGCGTCGCGCATTCCGCCGTCCGAGGCGTGCGTCGACGTCGAGTACACGCAGTGGTGGAAGAACACCACCACGAAGTCCACCCCCGGTGCCGCCCGCAGCTCCCCGAGCCGCCGGTCCAGCCAGTCCGTCTGTCGGCCGTTCGTGTAGCCCTTGTTCGCGGGGATCTCGTATGACACGTCGTTCGCGTCGAGCGCCACCACGCCGACATTGCCGTACACGAACGAGTAGATCCCCGGGGCGTTCTCCGGGTCCGGGCCGTTGTCCGGGAGGGACCAGCGGGCCGCCTGGCCGCCGTAGCCGTTCGGCGAGTACCACGCCTCCATGTCGTGGTTGCCCGTCGTCACCATCCACGGCACCGACTTCGCGACCGACTCCGTCTGCGCGAGGAACTGGTCCCACACCCGCGCGTCGTACGTGTCCGATTCCTTGCCGTGCCCGGTGGTGTCCGCGTAGCAGATGTCGCCCGCGTGCAGATGGAACGCCGGATTCTGCCCCAGGATCACCTGGTCGTTGGCGAGCGCGTCGTAGCTCACGCCCTGGTCGCCGAAGGCCGTGAACACGAAGGTCTCGGGGGCGGCCGGAGCCGTGCGGAACGAGCCGAGCGTGGCGAGCCGGTCGGGTGACGCCGGGTCGAAGCCGTCGTGGCCGACGCCGTAGTAGTACGTCGTCCCCGGCCGCAGACCGTCGAGCGCCACATGGAGATAGAGCTGCTCGACCGCCGGCAGCTTCTTCGTCAGGGACGGCGTGTGCAGCGCCCGTACCTCCGCCGCCACCTTGCGGCTCAGCTCCCAGGGCCGGAGACCCACCCGCAGGAACGGCCGCTGCACCGCGAACGGCACCTGCCACGACACCCGCATCTGGGTCTTCGGGTCGGCGCCGAACGCGAGATGGCGGGCGAAGGGCGCGACCATCGAGCCGTCCACCGCGGGCCCGGTCGCCGGGGTGGTCCCGGTCGCCGGAGCGGTGGTCTGGTCGGCGGTCGCCGTGCCCGAGCCGATCAGCAGCCCGTTGCCCGCCACCACGCCCGCCGCCACCAGACCACCGGTGAGCGCGGTCCGCCGGGAGGGCCCGGTGCGGGGACGCGCCAGCCTGGCCCGCAGATACTCGTGCTGCTCCGCCATGCTCATACGGGCGGCGAGCCGCTTCGGAATACCGAGGTCCGGAGTGTCCATGACCCTAGAAATTCCCAGTAACTTCGAACGGGAGCCATACGTTCGGGTGAACGGAGGCCAAAGGGACGGTCGACGGGCCCCGCCACCCGCGCCGCTGGTCCGCATGGTGGACTCCGTATGTCATCCCATGGGACGCGGAGTAGGGTGCCCGACATGTCTCGCAGCATCAATCTCGCAGTGGTTCCCGGTGACGGTATCGGCCAGGAGGTCGTCGCCCAGGGGCTCAAGGTCCTCAGCGCCGTACTCCCGCAGGATGTGAAGCTGGAGACCAAGGAGTACGACCTCGGCGCACAGCGCTGGCACCGCACGGGGGAGACCCTCCCGGACGCGGAGCTGGAGTCGCTCAAGCGCCACGACGCCATCCTGCTCGGCGCGATCGGCGACCCGTCCGTGCCGTCCGGCGTGCTGGAGCGGGGCCTGCTCCTCAAACTGCGGTTCGCCTTCGACCACTTCATCAACCTGCGCCCGTCGAAGCTGTTCCCGAACACCGCGACGCCGCTCGCGGGCCGCCCCGAGATCGACTTCGTCGTCGTCCGCGAGGGCACCGAGGGCCCCTACACCGGCAACGGCGGCTCGCTGCGCACCGGAACGCCCGCCGAGGTCGCCACCGAGGTCAGCGTCAACACCGCGTACGGCGTCGAGCGCGTCGTCCGGGACGCCTTCGCGCGCGCCGACGCCCGGCCCCGCAAGAAGCTGACGCTGGTCCACAAGAACAACGTCCTCGTCTACGCCGGTCACCTCTGGAAGAACACCTTCGACAAGGTCGCAGCCGAGTACCCCGACGTCACCACGGACTATCTGCACGTCGACGCCGCGACGATCTTCTTCGTCACCCAGCCCGAGCGCTTCGATGTCATCGTCACCGACAACCTCTTCGGCGACATCCTCACCGATCTCGCCGCCGCCGTGACCGGCGGAATCGGCCTGGCCGCGTCCGGGAACATCAACCCGACGGGCGCGTTCCCCTCGATGTTCGAGCCGGTCCACGGGTCCGCGCCCGACATCGCGGGCCAGGGCAAGGCCGACCCGACCGCCACGATCCTCTCGGTCGCGCTCATGCTGCGGCACCTCGGCCACGAGGCCGAGGCCGTCCGTATCGAGGACGCCGTGTCGGCCGACCTCGCCGAGCGCGACGGCACCCCGCGTACCACTGACGCGATCGGTGACGCGCTCGCCGCACGAGTAGCCGGCTGATCCGGCGAGGCCGGTTGATCCGGCGACCGACGTCCCGGGCCTGCCCCGGAACCCCCGGGGCACACCCCCGGAACCTCAGAAGCCGCCGGATCCCTCAGGGGCCTGGCGGCTGCTCCCATGCGGCCTCCAGGTGCCACCATCGACCACCAGGGGGCGCCCGCCGAATCCGGCGGACACCCCCCGGGCCGCACTCCCCGGTGTTCCGGACACGGTGACCCACGGGCGATAATCGGACGTGGGCCGCGGTCCGGAGGGAAGCTCGGACGTCCTACTACCGGACAGGTCCGGGACCGAGCCGGAACGCGCGCGAGCGCGGCCCTCACCACCTACGGCGAAGGACAACCACTCATGACGACGCCCACGATCGAGCTGAAGCCCTCGGCCCACCCGCTGTCCGCGCAGGAGCGCGAGGCGATCCTGCGCGACCCGGGGTTCGGCCGCCACTTCACCGACCACATGGTGACGATCAAGTGGACCGAGGGGCTCGGCTGGCACGAGGCCCAGCTCGTCCCGTACGCGCCGCTCTCCATCGACCCGGCCAACATGACCCTCCACTACGCGCAGACGATCTTCGAGGGTCTGAAGGCGTACCGCAGGCCCGACGGTTCCGTCGCCACCTTCCGGCCGCGCGCCAACGCCGAGCGCTTCCAGGCGTCGGCGCGGCGGCTGGCCATGCCGGAGCTGCCGGTGGAGACCTTCGTCGAGGCGTGCGACGTGCTGGTGCGCCAGGACAAGGCGTGGGTGCCGGGCCATGGCGAACAGTCGCTGTATCTGCGCCCGTTCATGTTCGCGACCGAGGTCGGCCTCGGCGTGCGGCCGGCCAGTGAGTACCTGTTCATCGTCATCGCGTCCCCCGCCGGCGCGTACTTCCCCGGCGGGGTCAAGCCCGTCTCGGTCTGGCTGTCCGACGACTACGTGCGCGCGGTCAAGGGCGGTACGGGCGCGGCGAAGACCGGCGGCAACTACGCCGCCTCGCTCGTCGCGCAGAAGGAGGCCGCGGCGGAGGGCTGCGACCAGGTGGTGTGGCTCGACGCGCTGGAGCACCGGTGGGTCGAGGAGATGGGCGGCATGAACCTGTACTTCGTGTACGGGGACCGGATCGTGACGCCCGAACTGACCGGGTCGCTGCTGCCCGGGATCACCAGGGACTCGCTCCTCACGATCGCCCGTGACCTCGGGTACACGGCCGAGGAGGGCCGGATCTCCACGGAGGACTGGCGGCGGGACACCGAGAGCGGTGCGCTCACCGAGGTCTTCGCCTGCGGGACCGCGGCCGTGATCACTCCGGTCGGTACGGTGAAGTCGCGGGTGGGGGAGTGGGTGCAGGGGACGGGTGAGCCGGGCGAGGTGACGATGAGGTTGCGCTCCGCGCTGCTCCAGCTCCAGTCCGGGGCGGCCCCCGATCCCCACGGCTGGATGCACGACCTGGGCTGACGCCCAGCCCCCCGGGGCGCGCCCCCTGCGGGCGGCGGGAAGCCCTTGCGGGCGGGGGCGGTTCGGCACCGCCGGTTTCCGCCGTCGTGGTTGCCGGCCGTGGCGGCGGAGAAAGGTGCCCTGCGGGCGGCTTACCGGTGCCTGGGTGGAGGGAGGGTGCCCTGCGGGCGGCTCCCTTGGCGGGGTGGAGAAGAGGTGCCTTGCGGGCGGCTGTCCTGGTGGGGTGTGCGTCGCCGGTTTCCGTCGTGGTGGCTGCGTGCTGTCGTGGCGGAAGGGAAGTGCCCTGCGGGCGGCTTTCCGGTGCTGGGGTGGAGGGAGAGTGGCGCGCGGGCGGCTTCCCTGGCGGGGTGGCGGGGAGGTGCCCTGCGGGCGGCGTGCTCTGGGGGCGGTTCGGCGCCGTCGGTTTCCGTCGTGGTGGTTGTGCGGTCGTGGGGGAGAGGAGGTGCCCTGCGGGCGGCTTTCCTGTGACGGGGTGGGTGGGGAGTGGCGTGGGGGGCTTCCCCCGGCCGGGGTGGATGGAGCGAGCCCTGCCGGATGCTTCCCTGGCGGGGTGGGGAAGAGGTGCGCTGCGGGTGGCTGTCCTGGTGGGGTTGGGGTGGGTGTCGCCGGTTTCCGTCGTGGTGGCTGCGTGCGGTCGTGGGGGAGAGGAGGTGCCTTGCGGGCGGCTTTCCCCTGGCGGGGCGGGGAAGAGGTGTCCTGCGAGTGGCTGTCCTGGCGGGGTTGGAGTCGGTGTCGCCGGGTTCCGTCGTCGCGGAGAGGAAGTGCCCTGCGGCAGCGGCCCTCTCGGGGTGCCCCTCGGGCTGCTCCCTTGGCAAATGACGTCCTGCGGGCGGTAGGTCGACGTGTCTTGTGGGCGGTGAGCCGGCCTGGCCTGGCCCGGTGGGTCGCGCTTTTCCGGCGCGACTGTGCGCTGGTCACTCCGCGGGGTCGAACGGCCGTCAGTCGTGACCCCGGCCCTCCCCCCTCGGCCTGTCGTTTGAGTGCTGCTCTAGCTTTTGTGGTTAGAGTGGTGTTCTAACGAGAGGGGTGCGCCTGTGCGGCTGACGCCTACCGAGCGGGATCGGTTGTTGTTGTTCGGGGCCGCCGAGCTGGCGCGGGCCCGGCGGGGGCGCGGGCTTCGGCTCAATGTGCCGGAGGCCACCGCTCTCGTCGCCGACACCGTGTGCGAGGCGGCCCGGGACGGGGCGCGGCTCGCTGAGGCCATCGAGCGGGCCCGCGCGGTCCTCGGCCCCGACGACGTGCTGCCCGGTGTCGCCGATGTCGTGACCGAGGTCCATGTCGAGGCCGTTTTTGATGACGGGTCGCGGCTTGCTGTCGTCAGCGACCCGTTCGGGGGCGGGTATCTCGGGGGTGGCGCGCCCGGTGCTCTGCTTCCCGGTCCCGTGCACGCCGAGCCGGCGGCCGTCACCACGGTGACCGTCACCAATACCGCCACCGTCCCGGTCTCCGTCACCTCGCACTACCACTTCTTCGAGGCCAACCCCCGCCTCGACTTCGACCGCGCCGCCGCCTACGGCATGCGCCTCGCCGTCCCCGCTGGCTCCTCGCTCCGCTTCGGCCCCGGCGAGACGGCCGACGCCGGACTGCTGCCCATCGGCGGCGACCGGGTCGCGATCGGCTTCGCCGGACTCGTGGACGGCCCGCTGGACGCGCCCGGCGCGAAGGAAGAGGCTCTGCGGCGTGCGGTGGCCTGTGGGTATCTCGGGGCGGAGGCCCACTGATGGACCTGTACGCGTACGCATCTGTGGGCGGCCCGCTGGTCGTGTCCGGTGCGGAGGAAGAGGTCCTGCGGCGTGCGGTGGCCTGCGGTTGTCTTGGGGCGGGGGGTCGGTGATGGAGCTGTACGCGTACGCATCTGTGGGCGGCCCGCTGGTCGTGTCCGGTGCGGAGGAAGAGGCTCTGCGGCGTGCGGTGGCCTGCGGTTGTCTTGGGGCGGGGGGTCGGTGATGGAGCTGTACGCGTACGCATCTGTGGGCGGCCCGCTGGACGCGCCCGGTGCGGAGGAAGAGGCTCTGCGGCGTGCGGTGGCCTGTGGGTATCTCGGGGTGGTGGCTCGCTGATGGACCCGTACGCCTACGCATCCGTGCACGGCCCCCGAGCCGGTGACCGTATCCGGCTCGGTGACTCCGGGCTCGTCGTCCGCGTCGAGTCGGACTCGCAGCGGTACGGCGACGAGTTTCTGGCCGGATTCGGCAAGACCGCACGCGACGGGCTGCATCTGAAGGCCGCCGCCGTCCGTGACACCTGCGATCTCGTCGTCAGCAATGTCGTCGTCATCGACGCCGTGCAGGGCATCCGCAAGGTGTCCATCGGTATCCGCGAGGGCCGGATCGCCGGGATCGGGCGGGCCGGCAACCCGGACACCCTCGACGGGGTGGACGTCGTCGTCGGCACCGGCACCACGATCGTCTCCGGTGAGGGGCTGATCGCCACCGCCGGAGCCGTCGACACCCATGTCCATCTGCTGTCGCCGCGCATCATGGAGGCGTCCCTCGCCTCCGGTGTCACCACGATCATCGGCCAGGAGTTCGGCCCGGTCTGGGGCGTCGGCGTCAACTCGCCGTGGGCGTTGCGGCACGCGTTCAACGCCTTCGACGCGTGGCCCGTCAACATCGGCTTCCTGGCGCGCGGTTCGTCGTCGGACCCGGCGCCCCTGGTCGAAGCGCTCGCCGAGGGCGGCGCCTGCGGGTTCAAGGTGCACGAGGACATGGGCGCCCACACCCGCGCCCTGGACACCGCGCTGCGGGTCGCCGAGGACCACGACGTCCAGGTCGCCCTGCACAGCGACGGACTGAACGAATGCCTCTCCGTCGAGGACACCCTCCGCGTACTCGAAGGCCGCACCATCCACGCCTTCCACATCGAGGGCTGCGGCGGCGGCCACGTACCGAACGTCCTGAAGATGGCGGGCGTACCGAACGTCATCGGCTCGTCCACCAACCCCACGCTGCCGTTCGGCCGGGACGCCGTCGCCGAGCACTACGGCATGATCGTCTCGGTCCACGACCTGAAGACCGATCTGCCCGGCGACGCGGCGATGGCCCGCGACCGTATCCGCGCCGGCACGATGGGCGCCGAGGACGTCCTGCACGACCTGGGCGCCATCGGCATCACCTCGTCCGACGCGCAGGGCATGGGCCGCGCGGGCGAGACCGTCCGCCGTACCTTCGCGCTGGCCGGGAAGATGAAGGCCGAGCTGGGCCCGATGGACGGCGACGGGCCCGACGACGACAACGCGCGCGTGCTGCGCTACATCGCCAAGCTCACCGTCAACCCGGCCATCGCGCACGGCCTTTCGCACGAGATCGGCTCGATCGAGGTCGGCAAACTCGCCGACCTGGTGCTCTGGCGCCCGGAGTACTTCGGTGCCAAACCGCAGCTCGTCCTCAAGGCGGGCTTCCCGGCGTACGGGGTCACCGGCGACCCGAACGCGGCCACCGACACCTGCGAACCCCTCGTCCTCGGCCCCCTGTTCGGCGCGCACGGCGCCACGGCCGCCAACCTCTCCGTCGCCTTCGTCGCCGCGGCAGCCGCCGGGCAGGACGACGACCGGATGCCCACCCGGCGCCGCCGGGTCGCCGTGCGCGGCACCCGCGGCATCGGCCCCGCCGACCTCCGGCTCAACTCCCGCACCGGCTCCGTGGACGTCGACGGGCGCACCGGCATGGTCACCCTCGACGGCGACCCGGTCCGCTCCGAACCCGCCGACTCCGTCTCCCTGAACCGCCTCTACTTCCTTTGAGGACCGACCCCGTGACCTTTCAAATGCCCGCCGAGTGGGCCCCGCACGAGCGCACCTGGATGGCCTGGCCCGGCCCCAACCCGACCTTCGCCGACGACGGCGAACTGGCCGGGGCCCGGACCGCCTGGGCCGCCGTCGCCCGCGCCGTGCGCCGCTTCGAACCCGTGACCGTGATCGCCGGAACCGGACAGGGCCGCACGGCTCGCGACCTGCTCGGACCCGGCGTCGACGTCGTGGAACGGGACCTGGACGACGCGTGGATGCGGGACATCGGTCCCACCTTCGTCCACGACGGACGGGAACTCGCCGCCGTGGACTGGACGTTCAACGGCTGGGGTGCCCAGGAGTGGGCGCGCTGGGAGCACGACGCGAAGATCGCCCGGCAGGTCGCCGACCTCGCGGGCGTACGGGTCCACTCCTCCCCGCTGGTGAACGAGGGGGGAGGGCTCCATGTCGACGGCGAGGGCACCGTCCTGCTCACCGACACCGTGCAGCTCGACCCGGACCGCAACCCGGGCTGGACCCGCGAGCGGGTCGAGGCCGAGATCCACGCCCGGATCGGCACCACCGAGGCGATCTGGCTGCCGCGCGGACTGACCGGTGACTACGGCGAGTTCGGCACCCGGGGCCATGTCGACATCGTCGCCGCGTTCGCCGCGCCCGGCATCGTCATGGTGCACTCCCAGCCCGATCCGGCCCACCCCGACCACGAGCTGACGCAGGAGATCGCGGGCCTGCTCAGGGGCCGCACGGACGCGCGCGGCCGGGCCCTGGAGATCGTCGAGATCCCCGCCCCGACCGTCCTCGCCGACGACGACGGCTGGCTGGACTACTCGTACATCAACCACTACCTCTGCAACGACGGCGTCGTGCTGTGTGCCTTCGACGACCCCCGCGACGAGGAGGCCGCTGGTATCTTCCGACGACTGTTCCCGGCCAGGACCGTGAACCTGGTCGACGCCCGTACGATCTTCGCGGGCGGCGGCGGCATCCACTGCATCACCCAGCAGCAGCCGCAGGTCTGACGCCCCAGGAGACCAGGGGATCAGGGATCAGGGGACCAGGAGGAGCAGATGGCCGGTACCGCCCGTGCCCGTAAGCACGCGCCGCCGCGCGAGGACGTACTCGCCGCCGCCATGGCGATGATCGCCGACCGGGGCCTGGAGAAGCTGACCATGGCCGCCCTGGGCCGCGAGGTCGACATGAGCAGCGGCCATCTCCTCTACTACTTCCGCACCAAGGACGAGCTGCTGCTGCGCACACTGGAGTGGAGCGAGGGCCGGCTCGGCACGGTCCGCGCGCGCCTGCTCGCGGGCCCCGGCACCGCACGCGAACGCCTCGACGCGTACGTCGACCTGTACGTTCCCGACGGCCACCGCGACCCGCACTGGACCCTCTGGCTGGAGGTCTGGAACCGCTCCCTCAACGCCGACGAGGACGGCCGTGACCGACAGGCCAGGATCGAGGGCGCCTGGCACCGGGACCTCGTCGCGCTGCTCGCCGAGGGGGTCGCGAGTGGCGCGTTCCCGCCGGTCGACCCGGACCGGTTCGCGGCCCGCGTCCGCGCCCTCCTCGACGGCTTCAGCATCCATGTCGCGATCGGCCTGCGCGGTACGGACCGGGCCCAGATCCTCACGCACGTACGGGAGTTCCTGGACGAGTCGCTCACCCCGCAGGCGCGCGCGTAGCGGGGACGGCCATGACCACAACGCACGTAAGTACGCCCGATCGTTGCGTGCGGCGTCCTTGTCGCGGTGGTGATCGTTCCGGCACGGTGGCCGGTCATGGGACGAGAGCAGTGGAAGAAGATCTGGGTCGGCTCCGCCGGCAACATGGTCGAGTGGTTCGACTGGTTCGTGTACGCGAGCTTCGCCACGTACTTCGCGGGCTCCTTCTTCCCGAGCGGCAACCCCACCGCCCAGCTGATGAATACCGCTGGCATCTTCGCCGTCGGGTTCTTCATGCGGCCGGTCGGCGGCTGGCTGCTCGGCCGGGTCGGTGACCGCAAGGGCCGCAAGGCGGCGCTGACCCTCACCGTCACCCTGATGTCGGCGTCCGCGGTCCTCATCGCCGCCGCCCCCACCTATGCCGTCGCGGGCTACGGGGGTGCGGTCGTCCTTCTGATCGCCCGGATGCTCCAGGGCCTCTCGGTCGGCGGCGAGTACGCGGCCAGCGCCACCTACCTCACCGAGGCGTCCGACCCCAGGCACCGGGGCTTCGCCTCCAGCTTCCAGTACGTGTCGATGACCGCGGGCCAGATCCTGGGCCTCGGCCTGCTGATCGTGCTCCAGCGCACCCTCTCCGACGGCGCCCTGCACAGCTGGGGCTGGCGCATCCCGTTCATCGTGGGCGCGCTCGGCGCCGCCGTGGTCTTCTACCTCCGCCGCACCATGCTGGAGACGGAGGTGTACGAGGAGTCCGCCGACTCGGGCATCGCGGCGGGCGAGGAGAAGGGCACGATCAAGGCGCTGCTGCGGCACAAGCGGGAGGCGTTCCTCGTCATCGCCCTCACCATGGGCGGCACGCTCGCGTACTACACGTACACGACGTACCTCACGAAGTACCTCTCCAACTCGGCGGGGCTCTCCAAGGAGACGGCGACCCTGGTCTCGTTCTGCGCGCTGACCGTTTTCGCCTGCCTCCAGCCGCTCGCGGGCGCGCTCTCCGACCGGATCGGGCGCCGCCCGCTGCTGATCACCTTCGCGATCGGCTCGACCCTGCTGACCGTGCCGATCCTGACCCTCCTGAAGCACGCGGGCTCCTTCTGGCCCGCCTTCGGCCTCTCCCTGCTGGCCCTCGTGGTGATCACCGGCTACACGTCGATCAACGCCTGCGTGAAGGCGGAACTGTTCCCCACCGGCATCCGCGCCCTGGGAGTAGCCCTCCCGTACGCCATCGCCAACGCCCTCTTCGGCGGCACGGCGGAGTACGTGGCCCTGTGGTTCAAGAACGCGGGCATCGAATCAGGCTTCTACTGGTACGTGGCGGGCTGCGCGGCGGTGTCCTTGGTGGTCTACGTCACGATGAGGGAAACAAGGAACCTGGACCTGAAGGCAATCAGTGGGGCAAGCCCCCCGCCCCCCACCCCCACACCCACTCCGTCCCCGACCCCACCCCCGGCACTGGGCTAGACCGAGCCCCCGGAATTGGCCAGGGCCCCCACTGCGGCCAGCTCCCGGAGCCGGGCGAGCCATCGCCTCCGGCGGCGGGGGCCCGCTTCCCCTTTGAGGCCCGCAGCGGCCCAGTTTGGGGGAGTGCCGGGCGGAAGTCCGCGTACTGGGCGTACGTGGGCTTTCGCCCGGTGCGGCGAGTGGGGGTCCCCCTGCTCGAAGAGCGTGGGGGAGCGTGCCGGGCGCCGCGACGCCGCAGAGATCCATGAGAAGCCCCCTGGACCTCGCCCCCCGGCATTGGGCTGGGCCCCCGCTGCGGTCTGCTCCCGGAGTCGGGTGGGTCTTCGCTTCCGCCCTTCGTGGGGGTCTGCTTCCGGAGTCGGGTGGGTCTTCGCTTCCGCCCCTCGTGGGGGCCTGTTCCCGGCGCCGGGCCGCCCTTCGCCTCCGACCCTCTTGGGGGTTCGCTCCTGGCGCCGGGCTGCCCTCGCCCCCGACTCTGCTGCGGCCCGGCCCCCGGCGCCGGGTTCGCTCCGCACCCGCCCTGCGTCTCGGCCCTGCCCCCGGCAAGGGGCTGACCCCGCCCCCTGGCATTGGCCCCCGCTGCTGCCTGCTCCCGGCGGCGGGCGCGCCTTCCTTCCGACCCCCGCGGGGGCCTGTTCCCGGCGCCGGGCCGCCCTTCGCCTCCGACCCTCTTGGGGGTTCGCTCCTGGCGCCGGGCTGCCCTCGCCCCCGACTCTGCTGCG
>NZ_JBIVUQ010000010.1:97436-99819 GCF_044757265.1 Streptomyces sp. NPDC091292
TCGGCCCTGCCCCCGGCAAGGGGCTGACCCCGCCCCCTGGCATTGGCCCCCGCTGCTGCCTGCTCCCGGCGGCGGGCGCGCCTTCCTTCCGACCCCCGTGGGGGCCCGCCCCCGGCGCCGAGCCGCCCCCCCGCCCCCGACACTCTGCTGAGGCCCCGCCCCCCGGGCGCCGGGCCGGGCCCCGCCCCTCCCCGCTGTGGGCAGGCGTCCCGCATGGCGATGGGGGTACCTCCCGGTCGAGCGGAGTTGAGACTGGGGGAGGGTGGGCGCAGCCCGAGGCAACGGCAGCCGGAAAGGGCAACCCGAGCGAGAAGTCCAACCCGTGAGACCACCCCCGCCGAACCCCCCGCTCTATGGCAGGATGCCCCCGTGCCATCGTTCGCCATGATTATCGGCAGCAGGCGCGCCGGTCCGCAGTGACCGCCGATCGCGGAAAACCCGCGGCAGCGGCACCGTGCCCCAGACCCGCGCGCAGACCTCTCGCACCCGCGAGGGGTTTTTTCGTTTCCCGGACCTCAACCCGGCCGGAGGCGGACCGCGCGCGATGATGGGGGCAAGTGGAGCCATGAATTCCGGAGCCACTCATCCGACAGGAAGCACCCAGACATGAGCAGCCCAGACATGAGCAGTCAGGCCACCGACGACAGTTTCCACGTCTTCGACACGACGCTGCGCGACGGCGCCCAGCGCGAGGGCATCAACCTCACGGTCGCGGACAAGCTGGCCATCGCACGGCACCTGGACGACTTCGGCGTGGGCTTCATCGAGGGCGGCTGGCCGGGGGCCAATCCGCGGGACACCGAGTTCTTCGCCCGCGCCCAGCAGGAGATCACCTTCCGGCACGCCCAGCTCGTCGCGTTCGGCGCCACCCGCAGAGCGGGGGCGAGGGCCGCCGACGATCCGCAGGTCAAGGCGCTCCTCGCGTCCGGCGCCCCCGTGATCACGCTGGTCGCGAAGTCCCACGACCGGCATGTCGAGCTGGCGCTGCGCACGACCCTGGACGAGAACCTGGCGATGGTCCGCGACACGGTCTCCTTCCTGCGTGAGCAGGGCCGGCGGGTCTTCGTGGACTGCGAGCACTTCTTCGACGGCTACCGCGCCAATCCTGAGTACGCGAAGGCCGTCGTCCGGGCGGCGAGCGAGGCCGGGGCCGATGTGGTCGTGCTCTGCGACACCAACGGGGGCATGCTGCCCGCGCAGATCCAGGCCATCGTGGCCACGGTCCTCGCGGACACCGGCGCCCGGCTCGGCATCCACGCCCAGGACGACACGGGCTGCGCGGTCGCCAACACGCTGGCCGCCGTCGACGCGGGCGCCACGCACGTGCAGTGCACGGCCAACGGCTACGGCGAGCGCGTCGGCAACGCCAACCTGTTCCCCGTCGTCGCGGCCCTGGAGCTGAAGTACGGCAAGACGGTGCTGCCCGACGGGAAGCTGCGCGAGATGACCCGCGTCTCGCACGCCATCGCCGAGGTCGTCAACCTCACCCCGTCCACCCACCAGCCGTACGTCGGTGTGTCGGCGTTCGCGCACAAGGCCGGGCTGCACGCCTCGGCGATCAAGGTCGACCCGGACCTGTACCAGCACATCGACCCGGAGCTGGTCGGCAACCGGATCCGGATGCTGGTCTCCGACATGGCGGGCCGGGCCTCGATCGAGCTGAAGGGCAAGGAACTCGGCATCGACCTCGGCGGCGACCGCGAACTGGTCGGCCGGGTCGTGGCCCGCGTCAAGGAACGCGAGCTGAAGGGCTACACGTACGAGGCGGCCGACGCCTCCTTCGAGCTGCTGCTGCGCGAGGAGGCCGAGGGGCGCCCGATCCGCTACTTCCGTACCGAGTCCTGGCGCGCGATCACCGAGGACCGTCCCGACGGCACCCACGCCAACGAGGCCACCGTCAAACTCTGGGCCAAGGGCGAGCGCATCGTCGCGACGGCCGAGGGGAACGGCCCGGTCAACGCGCTCGACCGGGCCCTGCGCGTGGGCCTGGAGCGGCTGCACCCGCAGCTCGCCAAGTTCGAACTGGTCGACTACAAGGTCCGCATCCTGGAGGGCAAGCACGGCACCAGCTCCACGACGCGCGTACTGATCTCCACGGGCGACGGCACCGACGAGTGGTCCACGGTGGGCGTCGCCGACAACGTCATCGCCGCGTCCTGGCAGGCCCTGGAGGACGCGTACACCTACGGCCTGCTCCGCGCGGGCGTGGAGCCGACCGAGGCGACCGAGGCGACCGAGCAGTAGTACTTGCTCCACCGGCGGGGGGCCCCGCCCCCCCCCCCCCCGGGGGCCGGGGGCGGCCGGGGGGGGGGGCCCCCCCCGGCCACGGGGGGGTCGGGCCGCCCGGGGCCGGCCCCCTCTGGGGGCGCGGACCCCTAGGCCC
>NZ_JBIVUQ010000010.1:99829-300458 GCF_044757265.1 Streptomyces sp. NPDC091292
CGCCGGCGGGGGGGGGGCGGGGGGGCGGCCCCCCCCGGGCGCCCCCCCCCCCCGGCGGGGGCCCCCCCCCCGCCGGGGGGGGCCCCCCCCCCCCCCCCGGGGGCGCCCCCCCCCCCCCGCCGGTGGACTGGTCACCCCAGGCGCCACTTCTGGTTCGCCGCGCCCGTGCACGCCCAGATCTGGGCTCTCGCACCGTTCGCCGACGAGTTGTCCGTGACGTCCAGACACTTGTTCGCCGCCGCGTTCACGACATTGCCCGTCGACGCGTTGTACGTCCAGCGCTGGGCGCCGGTCCCGTTGCAGTCGTACAGCTGGATCTTCGCGCCGTCCGCCGTGGACGCCCCGGTGACGTCCAGGCACTTGCCGAGCGCCTGGATCGAGCCATCGGCCTTCACCGTCCAGCGCTGCGCGGTCGAGCCGTTGCAGTCGTAGAGCTGCACCGCCGTGCCGTTCGCCGCCGAGCCGCCCGCCACGTCCAGGCACTTGCCCGCCAGCCCGGTGAAGGCGCCCGAGGTCTCCGAGCCGCCCGACTGCGTACCCGACCAGGTGAACGTCGCCGACGTCTTGCCCGGCAGCGAGTACGTGGCGTGCTGCGCGCCCCAGTTGAGGGTGACCGTCCTCGCCGACGCGGAGTCGTTGTACGCGATCAGGGCCTTGGAGCCGTCCGGATTGCGCCACGCGACGTTCGGCACCGACGCGCTCGCCGTCGACGCGATGCGCTGGGCGCCCGGCCGGACGAACTTCGTCAGATGGCCCATCGTGTAGTACTCGATCGTGTAGTCGACCTGCCCGTGCCGCGCGTCCCCGTTGTGGACGGTGATGAAACCGTCGCAGGTGCCGCAGCCGCCGTTGTGCGGCCCCCTGTTCTGATCCACGGCGAGGGACCACTTCGTCACCGACTTCGCCCAGTTGCGGGTGTAGTCGATGATGTTGCTCATGTCCTCGCGCTGCTGGTTGGCGATCCACGTGCCGCCCGAGTGCTCGGTGCCGAAGGCGTCGAGCTGCGGATACTGGTTGTGCACCGCCGTCTGCTTCGCCACGTCACCGCCGTACCCGTGCCACGCGATCCCGCCGAAGTTCGGATGCGCGCGCACCGCCGCGTCGTTCACGGTCGCCGCCGCGTAGGCGTCGTAGGTGTCCCAGTTCCAGTCGTGCGCCAGGACCTTCGTCGACAGGCCCGCCGCCTGGAGCTTCGGCAGCAGCTCGCTCTTGGTGAAGTACGCGAGCCCGGAGCCGTTCCAGCTCATCGACGGATAGCCCGCACAGCACGTCGGCTCGTTCTGCGCGGTGACGTAAGCGATCGGCACGCCCTGCGCCTGGTACGCCTGCACGTACTTCACGAAGTACGAGGCGTACGCGCCGTAGTTCTCGGCCTTCAGCCAGCCGCCGTTGAGCTGCCCGTTGTCCTTCATCCAGGCGGGCGCGGTCCACGGCGACGCCATCACGGTGAGCGCCGGATTGAGCGACCTGGCCTGTTTCGTCAGCGGGACGACGTCCGCGAGATCGTGTGCGATCGTGAACTGGTTCAGATTCGGATCGGTCTGCCCGGCCGGGATGTCGTCGTACGTGTAGCCGAACCGGGCGAGATCCGAGCCGCCCATCGGGTTGCGCAGGAACGACAGGCCGATGCCGTCCGTCGGCGAGAACAGCTTGCGCATCGTCGCGTCCCGCGTCGCCTGGCTCAGCGCGCCGCTGCTGTTCATCAGCCACGCCGCCGTGTCCGTGAAGGACGCGCCGCCGCCCGTGAACGTCTGGTACCGGGTGTTCTCGTCGACCGAGATGTTCTCGCCACTGCCGCCGCTGTTCGGCTGGAAAGCGAACGGCGCCTGGGCCTCAAGACCCCGTACGACATGGCGTCCGCCGCTGTCGTCCGTCGTCGTGAGATAGGCCGTGACCTGTTCGCCGGCCGCGTGCGCCGGAGTGGACAAGGCGCCGGTCAGGCCGCCGGCGACCAGGAATCCGGCGAGCAGGGACCGGGTGATCCGGCCCGCTCTGGTGGGGGTTCTCATCGAGCGCCACCCTTCTGATGGGGGGTGAGGGAAGGTGAAGGCGCGTGCGAGGCGTGAGTAAATGACGACGTGGCGTACCCGTCAAGAGGGGCGGACTTCATAAGCTGAACACACAAAGGCGTTCCGCCGCCGGAACGTTGGCTGTGTACCGGATCTGACGTGAAGTCTTGACGGGCCGCAATGCGCGCCAGTTAACTCACGCCCTGATCTAAGTCATGAGAGTTCAGTGAGGGTTGTGAGCCGCCCCGCTCGAAGGGACACCCATGCGAAGAGTTGACCCCCGCCGTCCGGAGGGGACCGGTACCCGTCGTCCGGTGGGGACCCGTGCCCACCGTCCGGAGGGGACCGGCAGGCGGCGCACCGCCCTGCTCGTCGCCGCCGGACTCCTCGCCGGGCTGCTGCCGTTCGCCGCCGCCGGACCGGCGACCGGGGCCGACGACCCCGCACCCGTCTCCGTCGACCGCTTCGAGGGCGAGGTGCCGTTCGGCGGCCAGCCCGCCGAGGGCATCTTCACGTGGGGCGGCGACGCGGACGACCCGCCCACGCTGAAGCTGGAGGACCGCGCCGACGCCCCCGAGGGCGCCAAGGTGCTCTCCGGCACGTACGACATCAGCGGCTACGGCGGCTTCACCCACGACTTCGCCGCGAACGAGCCCGCCCACGACTGGTCGGCGTCGAAGGGCATCCGCTTCTGGTGGTACGGCCAGAACACCGCGCCGCTGCCGCCCGGTTCGGGCAAGAAGATCAACTTCGAGATCAAGGACGGCGGCGCCCACGGCGAGGCGTCCGAGCTGTGGACGACGTCGTTCACGGACGACTGGGAGGGCTGGCACCAGGTCGAGATCCCGTTCGCCGACTTCGCGTACCGCACCGACTACCAGCCCGTCGGCGGCATCGACCACATCCTCGGTCTCACCGAGATGTGGGGTTACGCGGTCACCCTCCCGACCGGCGCCCCCGGCGCCTTCGCCATGGACCACGTCGAGCTGTACGGCAAGGCCGACCAGTCCCTGAAGGCGAACGTCCTCACCGACGCGGCCGTGTACCCGGTGAAGGAGGGCGCGAGGGCCGACGTGCGGATCTCCGTCGCCACCACCGGGACCGTCCCGCTCGAAGAGCCGGTCACCGTCGCCTACACCACCGAGGGCGGCACCGCGACGGCCGGCGAGGACTACACCCCGGTCAGCGGCGAGATCACCTTCCCCGCGGGCACCGCGTCCGGCGCCTCGCGCACCGTCTCCGTCCAGACGCTCCGCGACAGGGCGGCCGAGTCCGCGAAGACGATTCCGCTGAAGCTGACCGTCACCGGCGCCAAGCCGCCCGCCGAGAGCCCCCAGGTCGTCATCGACGCGCACGGACTGCCGTATCTCGACCCGAAGCTGCCCGTGAAGAAGCGGGTGGCCGACCTCGTGTCGCGGATGTCGCTGGCCGAGAAGGCCGGGCAGATGACGCAGGCCGAGCGCAACGCCCTCAAGACCCCGGGCGACATCGCCTCCTACGACCTCGGCTCGCTGCTCTCCGGCGGCGGCTCGGTGCCCAACCCGAACACGCCCGCCGCCTGGTCGAAGATGATCGACGGCTTCCAGTTGCGCGCCCAGGCGACCCGCTTCCAGATCCCGCTGATCTATGGCGTGGACGCGGTGCACGGCCACAACAACCTCGCCGGCGCCACCGTCATGCCGCACAACATCGGCATCGGCGCCACCCGTGACCCCGCGCTCGCCGAGAAGACGGGCGCCGTCACCGCCGCCGAGGTCCGCGCCACCGGCATCCCCTGGGACTTCGCGCCCTGCCTGTGCGTGACACGGGACGAGCGCTGGGGACGGTCGTACGAGTCCTTCGGCGAGGACCCGGCGCTTGTCGCATCGCTGGAGACCGTCGTCCAGGGCTTCCAGGGCCACCCGAGCGGCAAGGACCTCGCCCGGGGCGACAAGGTGCTGGCCACGGCCAAGCACTACGTCGGCGACGGCGGCACCGCGTACGGCTCCTCGACCACCGGCTCGTACACCATCGACCAGGGCGTCACCCGCGTCACCCGGCAGGAGCTGGAGGCCGTGCACCTCGCGCCCTTCGAGGAGGCGGTCAAACGGGGTGTCGGGACCGTCATGCCGTCCTACTCGTCGGTCGACATCATCGGCGACGACAAGGCCCCGGTGAAGATGCACGCCGACGCCGAGATGATCAACGGCGTCCTCAAGGACCGGATGGGCTTCGACGGCTTCGTCATCAGCGACTGGCAGGCCATCGACCAGATCCCCGGCGACTACGCGTCCGACGTACGGACCTCGGTCAACGCCGGACTCGACATGATCATGGTCCCGACGGAGTACGCCGCCTTCCACTCGACGCTCACCGCCGAGGTCGGCGCGGGCCGGATCACCATGAAGCGGATCGACGACGCCGTGGCGCGGATCCTCACCCAGAAGTTCAAGCTCGGCCTCTTCGAGAAGCCGTACGCCGACACCTCGCTCCAGAACAAGATCGGCTCGGCCGAACACCGCGCGGTCGCCCGCCAGGCAGCCGCCGAGTCGCAGGTCCTGCTCAAGAACGACGGCGGCGTCCTCCCGCTGAAGCCGTCGCAGAAGGTGTACGTCGCCGGGTCCAACGCCGACGACATCGGCAACCAGAGCGGCGGCTGGACCATCACCTGGCAGGGCGCGTCGGGGAAGACCACCGACGGTACGACGATCCTCCAGGGGCTGAGGAAGGCCGCACCCGGCGCCGACATCGCGTACAGCAAGGACGCGTCCGCCGCCATGGACGGCTACGACGTGGGGGTCGTGGTCGTCGGCGAGACCCCGTACGCCGAAGGCATCGGCGATGTCGGCAACGGCCACGACCTGGAGCTGAGCGCCGCCGACCGGGCCGCCGTCGACCGGGTGTGCGCGGCCATGAAGTGCGCGGTGCTCATCGTCTCCGGGCGCCCCCAGCTCATCGGCGACCGGCTCGGTGACATCGACGCGCTGGTGGCGTCGTGGCTGCCGGGTACCGAGGGCGACGGCGTCGCGGACGTGGTCTACGGCAAGCGGCCCTTCACCGGGCAGCTCCCGGTCACCTGGCCGAGGTCGGAGGCCCAGCTTCCGATCAACGTCGGTGACGCCGCGTACGACCCGCAGTTCCCGTACGGCTGGGGGCTGACCACGAAGACACGGGTGCCGGGGGGCGGCGAGCTGACGCTGAAGGTGCTCCAGCTCGCGGCGTCGGTCGCCGAGAAGGCGCACTCCGAGCGGGCGGGGCGCGAGGCTGTCACACAGGCGCGGCTCCTGGTCCAGCAGAAGGTCGGAGGGCAGGCCGGGGGGACGATGACGGCGGCGGTCGCGAAGCCGTTCGCGGACGCCGACCATCTGCTGCTCACCGGTCGCTTCAAGGACGCGGTGGTGAAGCTGACGGCCGCGTACCGGGCGGTGACCGGGTCCTGATCGAGGGCCCCCTGGCGAGGGCCCCCTGAGCGAGGCAGCCCGTCCCGGGCAAGGTGCGGACCCGGGACGGGCTGTCTCTTCGCGTTCTTCGCGATCTTCGTGCCAGGTCGTTCCCGTACGGCTTCAGGTAGCGTCGAAAGCATGATGGCCGCACCGCACAGAGGGCTCCGGGTGCTACGGGGTCCGGCGTTCCTCCTGGTCGCCGCCGCGATGGTGGCACTGCCCCTGACCGCGCCGCCCGCCGAGGCGGCCACCGGCTCCGCCACCACGACCGCCACGACGACCACCGCGGCGACCGACGTCGGCACCATCGGGGACGCGCTCCGCCAGAACCCCGTCTACGTCGACCCGGCCGCCTCCGCCCAACTGTCGACGGCCGACGCGAACGCCCTGGCCAAGAAGATCAAGGACGCGGACAAGCCCGTCTTCGTGGCCGTACTCCCGCAGGGCTTCCCCACCCAGAACCTGTTCAGCGACCTGCGCGCCGACACCGGCATCACCGGCGTCTACGGCGTCCGTCTCGGCGATCAGTTCAGCGCCCGCGCGGACAGCGCCGTGATGCCGCAGACGGCCGTCCGCAATCTGGTCACCAGCGTCCAGGGCGAGACCGTCACGGCGACGCAGCTCAGCGACTTCGTGGACCGGGCCGTGCGGACGGCCCATGGTTCGGCGCCCGCTTCCTGGGGCGGCTCCGGTTCGGGGTCGCCGGGATCGTCGTTCCCGACCGGGGCGCTGATCGGGGTCGGCGCGGTCGTCGTCATCGGCGGGGCGAGCGCGTACGCCGTGTCGCGCCGGAACACCCGCCGGCGCGAGGAGGAGCAGCGCGCGGGCCTGGAGAAGCTGCGGGTCGTCGTCGACGAGGACATCACCGCGTTCGGCGAGGAGCTGGACCGGCTCGACTTCCACCCCGCCGAGCAGGGCGCGGACGACGCGATGCGCGGTGACTACGAGAGGGCCCTGGACGCCTACGAGAACGCGAAGTCGGCCATGGCGTCGGCCCAGCGCCCGGAGGACGTCCGGGGGGTCACGCAGGCCCTGGAGGACGGCCGTTTCTCGCTGGCGCAGCTCTCCGCGCGGCGCGAGGGGCGCGCGCTGCCCGAGCGGCGCCCGCCCTGCTTCTTCGACCCGCGCCACGGCCCGTCCGTGACGGACGCGGTGTGGGCGCCGCCGACGGGCGCCGAGCGCGAGGTGCCGGTGTGCGCGGCGGACGAGGCCCGGCTGCGGGACGGCGTCGACCCGATGGTCCGCGAGGTCGACACGGAGACGGGCCGCCGCCCCTACTACGAGGCGGGCCCGGCGTACGGACCGTGGGCGGGCGGCTACTTCGGCGGCGGGCTGCTGCCCGGACTGCTCGTCGGCACGATGCTCGGCAGCATGATGGCGAGCCCCGCCTATGCCGCCGACTACGGCTCCGGATACGGGGACTTCGGCGCGGGCGCCGGATACGACGGCGGCGATGTCTCGGGCACCGACTTCGACCCGGGCGACTTCGGCGGCGGGTTCGGCGGTGGCGGGGACTTCGGTGGCGGCGGGGACTTCGGCGGGGGAGGGGACTTCGGGGGCGGCTTCTGAGCCGCCCCCGTGCCGCCCGTCGCCCGAGTCGCCCGTCCCCCGTGCCGGCGCCCGCTCCGGCTCAGACGGCGACCGTCTTGATCGCCGAGATGTCGAAGACCAGCTTGATCTTGTCCGAGACGAGGACGCCACCGGTCTCCAGGGCGGCGTTCCAGGTCAGGCCCCACTCCGAGCGGATCAGCTCGGTCTTGCCCTCGAAGCCGACGCGCTCGTTGCCGAAGGGGTCCTTCGCGGCGCCGTTGAACTCCAGGTCGATCGAGATCGGCTTGGTCGTGCCGAGGATCGAGAGGTCGCCGGTGATGCGGTAGTCGTCGCCGCCGAGCGCCTCGGCGCCGGTCGAACGGAACGTCATCTTCGGGTACTTCTCGATGTCGAAGAAGTCCGCGCTTTTCAGATGCCCGTCCCGGTCGGCCGAGCCCGTGTCGATGCTGTCCATGGAGACATCGATCGACGCGGTCGACTTCGACGGGTCCGCGCCGTCCAGGTGCAGCGCGCCCTCGAACTGGAGGAAGCTGCCCTTGACGTTGGTCACCATCGCGTGCCGGGCCACGAAACCGATCGAGGTGTGCGCCGGGTCGAGCGTGTAGTCGCCGGTCAGCGCCGCGAGATCCGGGCTGACATCGGTCGCCGCCGCCGGGCCCGCGTCGGGGTTGTCGCTCTTGCGGCCGAAGATTCCCATGACTGCTCCTCTGGGGACGAGCCCCGGCTCCGCCGAAGCTGTTGAAACTTCAATGACAGTGACCCTAGACCCATTCCGTTCAAGTTTCAACATCAAACGGTGTGTGTCGTGGCGGTTACTTCGCGGTGCTCATGCCTGCCCTCTGGCGGACGCGCGTAGACCTCGGGCACCATCTCCTTGCTCCACCTGCACAGCCGCACCAGGGCCGGCACGGTCATCAGCCGTGTCCGGTCCCGCACGTCCTCAGCTGTCCCACCCCACAGCACGGTCATCAGCAGGGAGGAACCCCCACATGAACCACCGTCCGAGGCTCCGTTCCGTCATCACCACACTGGCCCTGGTCACCGGCGCTTTCCTGGCGCCGGGATTCGGCGTCCTGAGCAGCGCGGGCGACGCGTTCGCCGCCACCAAGATCACCCACGCCACGGCGACCTCGATGTTCAGCCAGGTCGGCATCACCTGGTCGTCGTCGGGCGGCTGCTCGAACCGCAACGTGGCGACCTGTACGTCCTTCGACCAGCTCAACCTCACCTCCGCCCAGGGCGCCCAGACCCTGAAGCGGGCCACCGGCTGCGCCCTCAACATCACCGGAGGCACCGAGACCGGCCACGCCAGCGGCACGTACTCGCACTGGAACGGCTACAAGCTCGACTACGGCAAGAACACCTGTGTCACCAACTACATCAAGAACACGTTCACTTACATAGGCGTACGCGGTGACGGCTCCCCGCAGTGGCAGTCCGGCTCCGGCAACGTCTACGCGGACGAGGGCAACCACTGGGACGTCACGTACTACAACTGCGGCGGTTGCTAGTCCGGCAGACCGACGGTTCGCGGCCGGGTACCCCAAGCCAGGGGTGCCCGGCCGCCCCGCGAGGCGTCGCTTGGACTTAACGACAGCGGTACTTGGACTGCCGCCGCCCTTCCGGTCTCCGTCCGTTGACCCCGTGGTCACGCCGCCGATACCCAAGTCCCCATGTCGCGAAGATTCCGTGCCGCGTGCGTCACTGCCGCCGCTTCGTCCGTCGTGTTCGCCCTGGCGGGCCCCGCACTCCCCGCCGGTGCCGCCCCCACCCCATCGGCAGCCGTCGCCCCCCGGGCCGCCGGTGCCGACATCGCTTCCTCCCGGCTCACCGTCACCGTCGCCGACGACTTCCCGCGCGTCCTCGCGTACACCGACCGCGCCACCGGCGCCCGGCTCCTCGGCTCGACCCGGCCGGTCACCGAGGTCACCCTGAACGGGGCGCCCCACGCCGTACGCCTCACCGGCGCCCCCGTGATCCGGGGGTCATCGGCCGCGTACACGCTGGCCTTCCCCGATCTGCCCGGCGTCGAGATCGACGCCTCGCTGTCCGTGTCCGGGCGCGCCACCACCTTCAAGGTGACCGCCGTCCGCGACACCGCCGCCTTCCGTGTCGGAACCCTCGACATCCCCGGGCACGACCTGGTGTCCGTCGGCAGTACGGACGGCGGTGCCCGGACGGCGTTCACCCGGATCGACGACGACTCGACCCGTACCGCCGATGTCTTCGGCGAGGTCACCGGGGCGACCCCGGCGGACGCCGCACCGGTCGGCGCGTCCTACGCGCTGGTCAACACCGGCACGCTCGCCGCCGCCGTCGAGTCCAACTCCACGTACGACAAGCCGAGCGGGGCCACCGGCGGGGACGCCGCCCGGTTCTGGCACCAGGCCCGCAAGGACGCCGACGGCTCGACCCGGGTCGGGGTCTGGTCGGGTCAGTGGACCTACCGGGGCGAAGGGGCGCCCGCGCCCGCCAAGGGCGACGCGCTGCCCTGGGCGAAGGTCGTCGTCACACCCGACGCCAACGGGGACGGCACGGTCGACTGGCAGGACGGCGCCGTCGCCTTCCGCACCATCGGCGTCAAGGCCCAGGGCTCCGACGAGACGCCCGACCGGGTGATCAGCCATATCCCGTTCAACTTCGCCAGCCAGGCCACGCACCCCTTCCTGCGCACCCTGGACGACGTCAAGCGGATCTCCCTCGCCACCGACGGGCTCGGCCAGTTCGCGCTGCTCAAGGGGTACGCGTCCGAGGGCCACGACTCGGCCCACCCGGACTACGGCGGCAACATCAACCAGCGGGCCGGCGGCCTCACCGACCTCAACAAGCTGCTGAAGAACGGCAAGAAGTGGGGCGCGACCTTCGGCGTGCACGTCAACGCCACCGAGGCGTACCCGGAGGCCAAGAACTTCAGCGAACAGCTCGTCGACAAGTCCAGGCCCGGCTGGGACTGGCTCAACCAGAGCTACTACATCGACCAGCGCCGCGATCTGAACAGCGGTGAACTCGCCCGCCGCTTCAAGGAGCTGCGCGACGAGACCGACCCGAACCTGTCCATGATCTACGTCGACGTGTACTACACGCACGGCTGGATCGCCGAGCAGACCGCCGACGTCATACGCGACCAGGGCTGGGGTCTGGCCACCGAGTGGGCGGACAAGTTCGAGCGCCAGTCCCTCTGGTCGCACTGGGCCAACGACCTCGACTACGGCGGCCCCACCGCCAAGGGCCTCAACTCGAAGATCATCCGCTTCATCCGCAACAGCGAGAAGGACGTCTGGAACAACGACCCGGTCCTCGGCCAGACCGCCCTCCAGGACTTCGAGGGCTGGACCGGCGAGAACGACTGGAACGCCTTCTACGACACCATCTGGCAGCGCGACCTCCCGGCCAAGTACCTCCAGCAGGAGCAGATCACCCGCTGGAACGGCGACGACATCACCTTCACGGGCGCCGTACGCGGCACCGTCGAGGACGGCCGCCGCACCTACTACGACCACGGCAGGAAGGTCCTCGACGGCACGGACTACCTGCTGCCCTGGGACGGTGGCAAGAAGCTGTACCACTACAACAAGTCCGGCGGTACGACGAGTTGGGCGGTGCCCGGCACCTCGTACACCGTGTACAAGCTCACCGACAACGGACGCGTGAAGACCGGCACCGTGCGCGCCAAGGGCGGCAAGGTCACCCTGGCCGCCGAGGCCGGACAGCCCTACGTCCTCTACCCGGTGGGCCGCACCCCGAAGGCCGCGGACGCCGCCTGGGGCGAGGGCACGCCCGTCAGGGACCCCGGCTTCAACGACGCCCGGCTCGGCGACTGGCGGACCACCGGCACGGTCGCCCGGGACACCGACGGCAACGGCCGCAACAGCGCCTCGCTGACGGGCACTTCCCAGGCCGCCGTCGAGCAGCGGCTGACCGGTCTGACGCCCGGCAAGCGGTACACCGCGTCCGCCTGGCTGGAGGTCGAACCCGGCAAGGAGCGCCGTACCACGCTGTCGGCGGGCGGCGCGTCCGTGGCCGTCGAACGGTCCACGCTCAAGAACACGGTCGCCGCGAGCGACTGGCACAGCACCTACATGCAGCGCGCCAAGGTGACCTTCACCGCGCCACGGGACGGCCGCGTGACCCTGCGCGTCGAGGCGGCGGCCGGGTCGGCGGCGCGGGTGCGGGTGGACGACGTCCGCGTGGTCCGCAACGACCCGGCGCAGGTGTCCGGCACCCTCGTCTCCGAGGACTTCGAGAACGTCGACCAGGGTTGGGGCCCCTTCGTGAAGGGCTCCGGCGGCGGCGTCACCGACCCGCGCACCAGCATCTCCCAGCTCCACGCCCCGTACACCCAGGCCGGCTGGAACGGGAAGCTCATCGACGACGTCATCGGCGGCGGCCAGTCCCTGAAGACCCACGAGGGCAACAACGGCCTCGTCTACCGCACCACCCCGGCCACCGTCCCGTTCAAGGCAGGACACGCCTACCGCGTCGCCTACGACTACCAGTCCAGCCACTCCGGCGCCTTCGAGTGGGTCACCGGCTACGACCGGCTCGCCGACGGCGCCCCGCAGTCCGTCGAGACCCGGCGCACCGCGATCGGGCAGCAGCGCACCACCGGGCGCTTCACCGAGACGGTCACCGCGGGCTGCGGCGACACCTGGGTGGGCCTGCGGATGCGCGACGACGCCTCCGACAAGGCCGACTTCGTCCTGGACGGTTTCACCGTCACCGACCTCGGACCCGCCGCCGAGCAGCCCGCCTGCGGCACGCTCGCCGTCGCCGCCAAGTCCGCGACCCTGGAGCCCGGCGCGAAGAACGAGATCACGGCCACGGTCACCAACTACGAGGCGACGGACGCCCGGGACCTCGCGGTCCGGCTCGACCTGCCCGACGGCTGGACGGCCGAACCCGCCGGACCCGTCACCCTCGACCCGGTCGCGCCCGGCGCCAAGGCCACCGCGACCTGGCAGGTGACCCCGCCGGTCGACGCCCCGTACCGCGCGTACACGCTCGGCGCCAAGGCGACGTACACCGCGGGCGGCAGCGCCCGTACCCTCACCGCCGACACCTCGCTGCGGACCCTTCCGCCGCCGCCCACCGCCGACGCCTGGGCGAGCGACCTCGACTGGACCGACAGCGAGAACGGCTGGGGGCCGGTCGAACGGGACCTGTCCAACGGCGAGACCGGGACCGGCGACGGCGGTCCGCTGCGGATCGGGGGAGTGACCTACGCGAAGGGGCTCGGCACCCACGCGCCCGCGAAGATCCGCTACTACCTCGGCGGCCGGTGCTCCTCCTTCACGGCCGAGGTCGGCGTGGACGACGTCCAGACGGCGCGCGGCAGCGTCCAGTTCGGCGTCGTCGCCGACGGCACCGAGAAGATCAAGTCCCCCGTGCTCAAGGCCACCGACCCCGCGTGGTCGCTGAGCGCGGACATCGGCGGCGCCCGCTATGTCGACCTGGTGGTCGGCGACGGGGGCGACGGCAACGGAAACGACCACGCCGACTGGGGCAACGCCCGCTTCCACTGCGGGAGTTGACCCACCGCCGACGGAGCGCACCCCGCTCCGGCCTGTCGCACCATGGCCCCACCCACCCGTGGGGCCATGGTGCCGCCACCGTAGACAGCGCTTTCCCCCGGCTGATAGGGCATGTCCATGACTCCATCGCGTCGCACCTTCCTTCTCGCCGCCTCGCTGACCGCCTCCGGAGCCCCCTTCGCACTCGCCCCCGTCGCATCGGCCGCGGAAAGCGCCTCCACGGCGGCCGATGACGCGTACGACACGCTCCGCGCCCGCTGGCTGGATCTCGCCCTCGGCACCGGCTACGACGCGAGCGCCGAACCGTACGCGTCGCGCCTGAAGAACACCGGCGACCTCGCGCGCGGCTTCCGCTCCACCATGGCGCCCGCCGCCCGCTCGCTGTGGCCCCAGTACCCGTTCGACCCGCCGAGCGGCATCACCCAGAGCTACAGCAGGCTGTGGACGATGACCCAGGCGTACGTCCAGGACGGCACCGGATCCACCGGCGACGCGGACCTGCTCGCGGACATCCTGCGCGGCCTCGACCACGTCGGCGCCACCGTCTACAACCCGTCCACCACGCGCTACGGCAACTGGTGGGAGTGGCAGATCGGCAGCCCCCGCCTCCTCATGGACATCGTCGCGGCCCTCCACGACACGCTCACCCCCGCCCAGCGCGATGCCGCCTGCGCCGCCGTCGACCACTTCGTCCCCGACGCCATGCTCCGCGACTACTCCGGCACCTCGACCGGCGCCAACCGCGTCGACCTCTGCCGCTCGGTCGCCCTGCGCGGCATCAACGGCCGCGCCCCCGAGAAGATCGCCCTCGCCCGCGACGCGCTCTCACCGGTCTTCCCGTACGTCACGTCAGGCGACGGCCTCTACGCCGACGGCTCGTTCATCCAGCACACCTGGGTCGCCTACTCCGGCACCTACGGACAGGTCATGCTCGACGGCCTCGGCCGGCTCTTCGCGCTGCTCGCCGGGTCCGACTGGGAGGTCACCGACCCCGGCAAGCAGATCATCCTCGACAGCGTCGAACACGCCTACGCCCCGCTGATCGTCGACGGCCTCGTGATGGACAGCGTCAACGGCCGCGCCATCAGCCGGGGTTACCTCAAGAGCGACGACCGCCAGGTGATGCGCAGCGACCACTTCCACGGCCAGGGCATCATCGCCGCCATGGCGCTCCTCGCGGGCGGCGCGAGCCCCGCCGAACGGGACCGCTGGTACGGCAGGATCAAGGGCTGGATCGAACGGGACACCGTCACCCCGATCCTCTCCGGCGACCAGTTCGGCGTCGGCGACCTGTCCCGGCTGCACGCGGTCGCCGCCTCCGCCGTCCCGGCCGCGCCCGAACCCGTCGGGCACCAGTTGTTCGCCGCGATGGACCGCGCCGTGCACCGCCGACCCGCCTTCGCCGCCGGGCTGTCCATGGCGTCGGAGCGGATCTCCGCGTACGAGTGCGGCAACGGCGAGAACCCGCGCGGCTGGCACACCGGCGCCGGAATGCTCTACTGGTGGCCGTCGGGCCGCCCCAGCGACCAGTACACGGACTGGTTCTGGCCCACCGTCGACTGGTACCGGCTGCCCGGCACCACCGTCTCGACCAAGCGGCTCGCCGACCGCGCGGGCGGCGAGTGGGGCGCCCCGAAACCCGCCGTCCAGTGGGTCGGCGGCACCACCGACGGCGAGTTCGCGGCCGTCGGACAGCACCTCAAGGGCCTCGGCTCCACCCTCCAGGCCCGCAAGTCGTGGTTCTTCGCGGACGACGCCGTGATCTGCCTCGGCGCGGGCATCACGGCCACCGACGGGGTGCCCGTCGAGACGGTCGTCGACAACCGCAACCTCGGCGGCGACGGCGGCGAACCGGCCTTCACCACGGACGGCCGCTCCCGCCCCCGCTGGGCCCACCTCGCAGGGCACGGCGGCTGGGTGCTGCCCGGCGGCGCGGCGCTGCGCACCCTGCGCGAGGACCGCACCGGCGCCTGGTCCGACATCAACACCACCAGCTCCACCGAGCGCCGCACCCGCCGCTGGCAGACCCTCTGGCTCGACCACGGCACCGACCCCACCGACGCCGCGTACGCCTATCTCGTCCTGCCCGGGGCGTCCCGCCGCGCCGTCGCGGCCCGCGCCGCCGACCGGCACTGGCTGTCGGTCCTCGCCAACGATTCCCGCGCACAAGGAGTGAGCATTCACTCGCTCGGCGTCACCGCCGTGAACTTCTGGCAGGCCGGTACGGCGGGCCCGCTCACCTCAACGGCTCCCGCGAGCGTCCTGGTGCGCGGCCGGGGCCGTACCGCTACCCTGCACATCGCCGAACCGCCGAGGACCGGGCAGCCCCTGGAGATCGTCTGGCGCCGTCCGGTACGCCGGGTCGTCGCCCACGACCCCTCCGTCGAGGTGGTCTCCACCGGCCGTGAGCTGCGGCTGCGCATCACCCCGGGAACCGCCTGCGCGACCCACCGCTGCGAGGTGACACTCCGGTGAACCCCGTCTGACCCCCCAGTGACCCCTTTGTAAGGACCCCACAAGCCGAACCGGTCCTGAGCCGTCGGTTCGGCTGCATGGCGGAACAGTTCTGTTCGGGGTTACCAGGAAAACGGGCCGGAGACTGTACGGAGTCGACGGCCTGTTTTTCTTGGTGGACTTCGTATGGTCGCTACATGACCGTTTTGGACGAGACCGACTCGGGTTCCCCGGGGTCCGGCGACGAGCCCACCGACGCGCGCGGGCGCGTGGCCGAGCTGCACGCGATCCGTGAGCTGGCGCTGCGGGGGCCCAGCGAGAAGGCGACCGAGGCGCAGCACGCCAAGGGCAAGCTGACCTCGCGGGAGCGCATCGAGCTGCTGCTCGACCCGGGCTCGTTCAACGAGGTCGAGCAGTTGCGCCGGCATCGCGCCAGCGGATTCGGCCTGGAGGCCAAGAAGCCGTACACCGACGGTGTGATCACCGGCTGGGGCACGGTCGACGGCCGGACCGTCTTCGTCTACGCGCACGACTTCCGGATCTTCGGAGGCGCCCTCGGTGAGGCGCACGCCACCAAGATCCACAAGATCATGGACATGGCCATCGCGGCCGGTGCCCCGCTGGTCTCCCTCAACGACGGCGCCGGCGCCCGTATCCAGGAAGGCGTCAGCGCCCTCGCGGGCTACGGCGGCATCTTCCAGCGCAACACCAGGGCCTCGGGCGTCATCCCGCAGATCTCGGTGATGCTCGGCCCGTGCGCGGGCGGCGCGGCCTACAGCCCCGCCCTCACGGACTTCGTGTTCATGGTCCGGGACACCTCGCAGATGTTCATCACCGGGCCCGACGTGGTCAAGGCGGTCACCGGCGAGGAGATCACCCAGAACGGCCTCGGCGGCGCCGATGTGCACGCCGAGACCTCGGGCGTCGCGCACTTCGCGTACGACGACGAGGAGACCTGCATCGCCGAAGTGCGGTACCTGCTCTCGATGTTGCCGCAGAACAACCGCGAGAACCCGCCGCACGCCGCGTCCGAGGACCCGGCGGACCGCCGCTCCGACGTCCTGCTCGACCTGGTGCCCGCCGACGGCAACCGGCCCTACGACATGGCCAAGGTCATCGAGGAGCTCGTCGACGACGGCGATCACCTGGAGGTCCACGAGCGCTGGGCCCGCAACATCATCTGCGCCCTGGCCCGCCTCGACGGCCAGGTGGTCGGCATCGTCGCCAACCAGCCGCAGACCCTCGCGGGCGTACTGGACATCGAGGCGAGTGAGAAAGCTGCGCGCTTTGTCCAGATGTGCGACGCTTTCAATATCCCCATCGTGACGCTGCTGGACGTCCCCGGGTTCCTCCCGGGCGTCGACCAGGAGCACGGCGGAATCATCCGGCACGGCGCCAAGCTGCTGTACGCGTACTGCAACGCCACCGTGCCCAGGATCTCGCTGATCCTCCGCAAGGCGTACGGAGGTGCCTACATCGTCATGGACTCCCAGTCGATCGGGGCCGACCTCACCTACGCCTGGCCGACCAACGAGATCGCGGTGATGGGCGCCGACGGTGCCGCCAACGTCATCTTCCGCCGGCAGATCGCCGAGGCCACCGACCCCGACGCGATGCGTACGCGCATGGTCAAGGAGTACAAGGCCGAGCTGATGCACCCCTACTACGCGGCCGAGCGCGGACTGGTGGACGACGTCATCGATCCCGCCGAGACCCGCGAGATCCTCATCCGCTCGCTGGCGATGCTGCGCACCAAGCACGCGGACCTGCCCTCGCGCAAGCACGGAAACCCGCCGCAGTGACCCTGCGGACCTCCCCTCCTCGTGACGGAGACCCTGACTCATGAGTACTTCAGACACTCCCGCTCCCGGCCAGGACGACGTCCTGAGGGTCGAGAAGGGACACGCAGAGCCGGAGGAACTCGCCGCCATCACGGCGGTCCTGCTGGCCCGCGCCGCCGCCCGCCCCGAGCCCGCGGCACCGCACCGGGGCCGCACCAAGGCGGGTTGGCGCCGTCTGGAGCGCGAACCCGGCTTCCGGGCGCCCCACAGCTGGCGCTGACACACCAGTACCGGTAACCGGAAAGGTCCCCTCACCCAATCGGGTGAGGGGACCTTTCTGCTGACCGGAGGGACCGCTACCGCAGACGCGCCATCAGTGCGTGCTCCACCAGCGTGATCAGCGTCGACTTGGCGTCGGCGCGGTGCCGGGCGTCCGTCGTGATGATCGGGGCGTCGGGGCCGATCTGCAACGCCTCACGGACCTCGTCCGGGGTGTACGGCTGGCTGCCGTCGAAGCCGTTGAGGGCGACGACGAAGGGGAGACCCGAGTTCTCGAAGTAGTCGACCGCGGGGAAGCAGTCCGCGAGACGGCGGGTGTCGACGAGGACGACGGCGCCGATCGCGCCGCGTACCAGGTCGTCCCACATGAACCAGAACCGGTCCTGTCCGGGCGTACCGAACAGGTACAGGATCAGGTCCTGGTCCAGGGTGATACGGCCGAAGTCCATGGCCACCGTGGTGGTGGTCTTGTCCCCGGTGTGGGTCAGGTCGTCGATACCGGCCGACGCCGATGTCATGACGGCCTCGGTACGCAGCGGGTTGATCTCCGAGACCGCGCCTACAAACGTGGTCTTGCCCACGCCGAAGCCCCCCGCCACCACGATCTTCGCGCTGGTGGTCGACCGGGCGGATCCGCCGCTAGAGCTTGCGAAGTCCACTGAGCACCCTTTCGAGCAATGTCACATCTGGCTGGCCGCCGGCGGTCTCGTCGCCGCCGGGCTGATGGATGGCGACCAGGCCCGCCTCCGCCAAGTCGGCGACGAGGATCCTGGCCACACCGAGAGGGATGGTCAGCAGAGCCGAGATCTCGGCCACCGACTTGATCTCCCGGCACAGATTGCAGATCCGCTGATGCTCGGGCAACTGGCCCTGGAGCTGATGCGGCTGTGCGGTGGTGTGCACCAGCGCCTCGATGGCGAGCTGGTACCGCGGCCTGGTGCGACCGCCCGTCATGGCGTACGGGCGCACCAGGGGATTGCTGGCCGAACCGGCGGGCGCCGGTTCGGGGACCCGCCGGTGCGGCTGCACCGGCTGGATCCGTGGCGCGTGCGGCTGGTCGTACGGGCTCGGTTGCTGCGGCTGCTGCGGGTAGGGGGAGCGCCGGTGTCCTGGCGTGGAGGGGAAGTTGTACCGGTTGCGTCCGTTGTCGCCCTGGCCCTGGCCGTAGGGCCAGGCGCCTGATGAACCGTCCGGGGGTGTTGTCACTTCTTCCTCCTCCGACTGTGCCGGGCACCCATCCCTGTGGAGCCGCGTTCCGAAACCTTACGGCCACGCGGCGCGAAATCGCACCGCTGTCTGCTAGTTGAGAAGGCTTCCCTGAAGCTCCGCGCGGAGGTCCGGGGTGAGAACGGTGCCCGCACGGTCGACGAGAAGGGCCATCTCGTACCCCACGAGACCGATGTCCGCGTCGGGATGTGCGAGAACCGCGAGCGAGGAACCGTCGGAGATGGACATGATGAACAGGAATCCCCGCTCCATCTCCACAACGGTCTGATTCACGCTGCCGCCCTCGAAGATGCGCGACGCGCCCGCGGTCAGTGAGGTCAGGCCGGAGGCGACGGCGGCGAGTTGGTCGGCGCGGTCACGGGGGAAGCCTTCGGACATCGCCAGAAGGAGTCCGTCGGCGGAGACCACCACCGTGTGCGACACCCCGGGGGTGTTGTCCACGAAGTTGGTGATCAACCAGTTCAGGTTCTGTGCCGCCTGGCTCATCGGGCTCACACTAACGCTCCTGGTTGTAGGTGCTTCCAGGACCACTGTGGTGATTCCCAGTGGCCTGGCCGTTCTGGTCACTTCCTGCCTTGTCACGCCCCCGCTGGACTCCCCGGCGCAGATTGCTCAGCCTGCCCCGGACGTCCTCGGGAGCGCGGGAGACCGAGGGGCCGCCCTGCGGGGTCTGCTCTGCGGCGCCCTCCACGAGATTCGCCTTGGGCACCCGTCGCGGCAGACCGGACGAGGTGACCCCGCCCGCCTTGGGCTTACGGAGCTGCTCGGCGCGCTGCCACCGCTGGTCGTTGGCCGAGCGCCAGTCCGGGACACCGTTGCCGTCGGCAGTGGGCGGGGCCTGCTCCGCACTCTGCTGACCGCTGTCGTCCTGATCGGTGGCCGTCGGCCATTGCTGACCACCGGTGGGGGAGCCTCCGCCCGCCGCGGCGGAGCCACGGCGCGGGAGACCGGCATCGGTCAGTGTATGACCGGAGCTGGGCGCTGGCCCCTGACGGTCGAAGCCTACGCGGTCGGGATCAGCCGCGTCAGCGGACCGTACAGATTCCGGATTCTGTTCGTATTCGCTCGGGAACGAGTCCGCGTAGCCCTCCTGCGGCTGCCACTCGTCCTGGTGAGGCTGGGCGTCGTAACCGCCGTACGGCTCCTCGGCGATGCCCGGAAGATCCTGCTGGGGCGCCTCCGCATAGGTGGGTTCCTGATAGCCGTGCGAGGACTGGAAGAACGGGTCGTCGTAGCCGGCCCGGGACGCCTCGGCGTAACTGGGCTGCTGCGTACCGTCGTAGCCGTCCTGGCCCGCCGTCCCGTACGCGCCCTGCTGCGGCTCGTCGTAGGCGACCTGCCCGTCGTACGCCGTCTGCTGCGGGTACGCGGCCTGAGGATCGGCGTAGCCCGCCGGTACGTCCTGACCGGTGGCGTCGCCGTACAGGTCCTGTGCGTCCCCGGTGCCGGTCTGGGCCTCCAGGGCGGCGCGGCGCTCCTCGCGCATCAGGGAGCGGCCCACCGGGTCCAGTTCCCTTATGTCGTCGGGGACATCGGTGTAGCGGCTGTCGTCGAAGCCGAGTTCCGCGGCCGTCCGCATCGGACCCGGCGTTCCGTAGCCGCCCTGTTCCGGGACGATCTGCGTGACGGCGAACTCCGACATCGCGGACAGGTCGTCGTCGGGGAGCTGCTGCTGCTCGCCACCGCCGCCGTGCGTGATCGCGTCCGGGAGCATGACAAGGGAGGTCGTGCCCGCCTGCTCGCCCGAGGGCCGCAGCTGGACCCGGATGCCGTGCCGGTCGGCGAGGCGGCCGACCACGAACAGGCCCATGCGCTGGGAGATCGCGGCGTCCACGGTCGGCGGGTTGGCCAGCTTGTGGTTGATGTCCGCGAAGTCCTCGGCGGTCAGGCCGATGCCCTTGTCGTGGATCTCGATCATGATCCGGCCGTCGGGCAGCCGGGTCGCGGTGACGCGGACCTTGGTCTGCGGCGACGAGAACGTGGTGGCGTTCTCCAGGAGTTCGGAGAGCAGGTGCACGAGGTCGGTCACCGCGCGGCCGTGGATCTCGGCCTCCGGGACGCCGGACAGCTCGATGCGCTCGTACTGCTCGACCTCGGACGACGCGGCGCGCAACACGTCGACCAGGGGCACCGGCTGGTCCCAGCGGCGGCCCGGCTCCTCGCCGGCGAGGACGAGAAGGTTCTCGCCGTTGCGGCGCATCCGGGTCGCGAGGTGGTCCAGACGGAAGAGGTTCTCCAACTGGTCCGGCTCGGCCTCGTTGTTCTCCAGATCGGTGATCAGGGTGAGCTGACCCTCGATGAGGGACTGGTTGCGGCGCGACAGATTGGTGAAGATCGCGTTGATGTTGCCCCGCAGCATGGCCTGCTCGGAGGCGAGCCGGACCGCCTCGCGGTGGACCTGGTCGAAGGCGCGGGCGACCTCGCCGATCTCGTCCGTGGAGCTGATCGGGATGGGCTGCACCCGGGTGTCGACGCGGCCCGGCTCGGTGCGCGAGAGCTGGTCGACCAGCATCGGCAGCCGCTGCTCGGCGACCCCGAAGGCCGCGTTGCGGAGCTGGCGCATCGACCGGCTCATCTGGCGGGCCATGAGTCCGGCCAGGAGGAAGGCGGCGAGCAGCGCGACGACGACGACCGCACCGGTGATGAAGGTGTCCCGCTTCGCGGTGTTCGCGATGTCGCCCGCCTCGCTCACCGCCTTGTCCGCGAGGTCGGACTCGATGGAGCGGTAGCCGTTGAACTTGAGCGTGTTGACCGCCCACCAGTTCTCGGGCGTGATGCCCTCCTGGGCCAGGGCGACCCGGGCGCTCGGCTGGGTGCTCGGCAGCGCGGACATCTTCGCGACCATGTCCGGGATGGCCGGCGGCGGCACATAGCTCTCGCCCTTGGCCTTCGCGGCGTCCGCCGCCGCCGTCGCCTGCGCGGCGCCGTCGGCCTCGATCTTCTTGGTGACCTCTTCGAGCTTGGCGACATCGGCGGGCGTGCCACCGCCGACGTACTCCTGTACGGCGATGTTCTCCAGATACGCGTACGAGCTGAGCGCGATGCGCTGCCGGGCCAGGCTCGACGCGTCGGGCCCCGGCTTGATCAGCAGGTGCATGCCGACGGACCGCTCCAGCGACAGGGCGGCCTTGGAGAGCGAGACGGCGTAGACCGTACGGCCGTAGCTGGTGATGTTTCCGGTGCCGAGGCCGAGTTCGTTGGCGAACTCCATCAGCGGGTGCTGGACACCGACGTAGCCCTCTTCGGTCTTCACTCCGTCGAGCTTCGCGGTGTACGCGGCGGCGCGGAGGTCCGCGAGGCCCGGCTCGACCTTGCGGAAGCCCTCCAGACGCCGCTGGAGGCCCGGCTTGTCCGGCATGTTCCGGGCGGCGGCGTCGAAGATCCCGGCGGCCCTGTCGGTGGCCGCGCGCGCCTTGACGACGGCCGGGTCGTCCTTCTTGCCCTGGAGGAGCGGCGCTGCGGTGACGTCCCGTTCGTCGATGAGCGCGTTGGCGTAGGTCAGGGACGCCTGCACCAGGACGGCGGTGTTCTCCGCGTCCTCCGCCTCGCGCCAGGTGTCTATCGAGCCCTTGACCTGGAAGCCGCCCATCACCAGACCGACGACCACGGGGATGAGCAGGATCGCGTTCAGCCTGGTCGGCACGCGCCAGTTGCGCGGGGAGAGGCGTCCGCCTCTCGGTGAGGGGATCGTGACCGGCTCGGGTCCGGGCACGTTCGAGGGTGGAGCAGCCGCTCGGGGCGGCGGGGTGAAGTTGCCCCGCGCCGAGGGCTCGGGACTGTTCTTGCTTCGCCTCACTCGACCAACAACCTCTCGGCGTCGGCACCAATCCTTGTGCCGCATTGTCTCCAGGCTGCCCCTACCTACTGGGCAGTTCAGCGCATTCCAGCACGTCAGGCAGTGGTGTTCCAAACAGTCGGAAGCGTTGGTTCCGCCTCCGCGGGGGCCCAGATAAAACGGTCATAAAGAGCGAGCCCCGCCAAATGGCGGGGCTCTTGTGGCGCAGCGGCACCGCATGACCGCGACGCGTGGCTAAGGCGCCACAATTCTCTGTCGAAATGTTATGAACACTGTGACCGGCCGTGTCAAACGACACAGCCGGTTCCAGTCCGGCTACGACAACTGCCGTACACCGAGGCATGTTTGGTACTACCGCAGCCGTGCCATCAGAGCGTGCTCGACCAGCGTGATCAGCGCACTCTTCGCATCCGCACGGTGTCGGGCGTCCGTCGTGATGATCGGGGCGTCCGGACCGATCTGCAACGCCTCACGCACCTCGTCGGGCGTGTAGGGCTGATGTCCGTCGAAGCCGTTGAGCGCGATGACGAACGGAAGTCCGGAGTTCTCGAAGTAGTCGACCGCGGGGAAGCAGTCTGCGAGGCGGCGGGTGTCGACGAGGACGACGGCGCCGATCGCGCCGCGTACCAGGTCGTCCCACATGAACCAGAACCGGTCCTGTCCGGGCGTACCGAACAGGTACAGGATCAGGTCCTGGTCCAGGGTGATACGGCCGAAGTCCATGGCCACCGTGGTGGTGGTCTTGTCCCCGGTGTGGGTCAGGTCGTCGATACCCGCGCTCGCGGACGTCATGACGGCCTCGGTACGCAGCGGGTTGATCTCCGAGACCGCGCCGACGAACGTGGTCTTGCCCACGCCGAAACCGCCGGCCACCACGATCTTCGCGGAGGTCGTCGAGCGCCCGCCTCCGTCAGAGCTTGCGAAGTCCACTGAGCACCCTTTCGAGCAGTGTCACGTCCGGCTGACCGCCGGCATTCTCGTCGCCGCCGGGCTGGTGGATGGCGACGAGCCCGGCCTCCGCCAGGTCGGCGACCAGGATCCGGGCCACCCCGAGAGGCATCGACAGCAGGGCCGACACCTCCGCCACCGACTTCACCTCGCGGCACAGGTGGCAGATGCGCTGGTGCTCCGGGAGCAACCCCATGAGCTGGGCCGGGTCGGCTGTCGTGCTCACCAGAGCTTCGATGGCCAGTTGATACCGCGGCCGGGTCCGGCCGCCGGTCATCGCGTACGGACGCACCAGCGGCTGGTCGCCTTCCGGACCGTACGGCGCGTGGTGAGAGGCTCCGTACGGATCGTGAGAGGCGGTGGGCGGGGTCATGAATCCTCCGGGCGGGACAGCAAATGGTCTGCGTGCCGTCTGACAGAGCCGGTGGGGGGCGTCGATATGTGGCGGCCGGACGGTGAGGTGGTGCGTACGGTCGTTGTACGGCGGTTCTGTGCAGGACGGTTCTGGGTGAGGAGGTTCTGTGTAAGGCGGTTCAGTGTCGGCGGGTTTCGGAGTAAGAAGGGACAACTACAGGAACTGGTGGGACGGACGGCGTACGGGCGATGCACGGGCGGGCGGATCAGTGGAGCAGGCTTCCCTGGAGTTCGGCGCGCAGGTCCGGGGTGAGGACCGCACCCGCGCGGTCGACCAGGAGCGCCATCTCGTAGCCGACGAGGCCGATGTCGCACTCGGGGTGCGCGAGCACGGCCAGCGACGAGCCGTCCGAGACCGACATGATGAAGAGGAAGCCGCGCTCCATCTCCACCACCGTCTGGTTGACGGTCCCGCCCTCGAAGATGCGGGACGCGCCCGCCGTCAGCGAGGTCAGTCCGGACGCGACCGCGGCGAGTTGATCGGCGCGGTCGCGCGGGAAGCCTTCGGACATCGCCAGTAGGAGTCCGTCGGCGGAGACCACCACCGTGTGCGACACCCCGGGGGTGTTGTCCACGAAGTTGGTGATCAACCAGTTCAGGTTCTGTGCCGCCTGGCTCATCGGGCTCAACTAACGCTCCTGTTGGTGAGTGGGGCGGGGATAGCTGCCGGTCGACGGGCCGGTACCGGCCTGCCGACCCTGCTGGATGCCCCTGCGGAGATTGGTCAGCCGCCCGCGTACGTCGTCGGGCGCACGCGAGACCTGCGGACCGGCCTGGTGCTGTTGTTGCTGAGCCGTGCCGGCGACGAGGTTCGCGCGCGGCACCCGTCGCGGCAGCCCCGAGGTGGTGACGCCGCCCGCTGAGGGCTGACGTACACGCTCGGCCTGCCGGACGAGTTCGTCGTTGGGTGAGGTCCGCCACGAGCCGGTACCCGCACCGTTCGTACCGCCCTGCGCCGCCGGAGCGGGCGTGGCCGGACGGGGCGGCAGGGGCGCGCGGTTCTGCTCGGGGGCGGCCTGCGGAGGCTGCGGGGCGGCCGGGGCGGGCGTGGCCGGCGACGGCGCGGCCGGTTCGGGGGCGCGCTCGGCGCGCTGGCCTCGGAACCAGTCCGTCTCCAGCGTGTCGAAGAGCGGGGTCCGTCCGTCACCGGGACCGGCCGGCGGCAGCGCGTCGGGCTCCGGCTGACGCGGCGGCTGTACGGGGCCGCCGCCGGGCCGCTGGAGCGGCTGACGCTGCTGGTTGCCGGTGTCCCACGCGCCCTGACCCGGACCGGACTGACCGAGGCCGGACTGACCGAGGCCGGACTGACCGGGACCCGACTGGCCCTGGCCGCCTTGGCTCTGACCGCCCTGGCTGTAACCGTCCTGCTGGTAACCGCCTTGCTGGTAACCGCCTTGCTGGTAACCGCCCTGACCCTGGCCGTGGCTGCTCAGGCCCGGACCACCCGGGGGCCGGGCGCCGTTGACCGGGGGCCGCTCGAACTGGCCCGTGGACGAGCCGTCCTGGCGTCCCTGCGGCCGGTTGTCGTAGCCCGGCATCGCGAACTGGCCGGTGCCGGAAGGGTCCTGGCCGCCGAACACGTCGGAGCGGACGAACTGCCCGGGGTTCTGGCCGGGGTTGTGGCCCGCGTTCGGACCGGCGCCGTACCCGGAGTTCTGACCCGGGCGGGGCGCGTTGTAGTCGGGCCGCGCGAACTCCGAGGTGGAGCCGGGGCCCTGACGGTCGTCGAAGGCGGGGAACTGCTGGGTGGAGTCCGGCTCCTCGTGGCCGCGCGGGGCGTCCATCGGGTTGCGCGGGACCGGCGGCTGGGCGTTGTCGTCGCTCCAGCTCGGCAGCCGGGGCTGCGGGTTGCCGCCCGGCAGCTCGGCGCGCGGACCACCGCGCGGCGGAAGCTGCGGCCGGCGCCCCCGGTCACCGGAACCGTCCTGCCCCTGACCCTGACCCGGACCCTGGCCTGCGCCCTGACCCGCGCCTTGAGCGGGCCGGAAGTCGTTGCCGCCGGCCGTACCGCGACCGGACTGGACACCGTCGAATCCGCCGCCGGGGCGTCCGGCGCCGGACATCCCCGTACCCGCGGCCTGGAGGCCACCCGGACCCGCCGGGGCCTGGCCGAAGGCGCCGGCGCCCGCCGGAGCGGGCCGGCCCTGCGCGGTCGGGGGAGCGGGCGGACCGCCGAAGGCGCCGCCCTGCTGGCCGCCCTGGCCGCCGTCCCTGCTGGGCAGCGCGGCACGGGGGCCCGTGACCCCGGCGCCGAGCCGGCCTGCGGGCGCGGGAGCGCCGCCCACCGCCGGGTTGCCCGGCGCACCGGGACCGACCCCGCGACGCGCCGCCGCGGCACCGGCCGCGACCTGCGCGGCGGCCGGGCCACCGACCGGACCGGGACCACCGGGCTTGCCGGGGATCTTCTTGCCGCCCTGGGCGACGTCGACGGGCAGCATGACCAGCGCGGTCGTGCCGCCCGAGTCGGACGGGCGGAGCTGGATACGGATGCCGTGGCGCTGCGACAGGCGGCCGACCACGAACAGACCCATGCGGCGGGAGACCGACACGTCCACGGTCGGCGGCGAGGCGAGACGTTCGTTGATCGCCGCGAGGTCCTCGGGCGAGAGGCCGATACCGGTGTCGTGGATCTCGATCAGCACCCGGCCGTCCGGCAGGGCGTGACCGGTGACCTTCACCTTGGTCTGCGGCGACGAGAAGGAGGTGGCGTTCTCCAGCAGCTCGGCGAGCAGGTGCACGAGGTCGTTGACGACGCGTCCCGCGACCTCGGTCGACGGTACGGCCGACAGTTCGATGCGCTCGTACTGCTCCACCTCGGACGCGGCGGCGCGCAACACGTCGACCAGCGGGACCGGGCGGGTCCAGCGGCGGCCCGGCTCCTCACCGGCGAGGACGAGAAGGTTCTCGCCGTTCCGGCGCATACGGGTCGCGAGGTGGTCGAGCTTGAACAGCGAGGAGAGCTGGTCCGGGTCGGCCTCGCGGGACTCCAGCTCGGAGATGAGCGACAACTGACGCTGGATGAGGCCCTGGGAGCGGCGGGAGAGGTTGGTGAACATCGCGTTGACGTTGCCCCGCAGCAGCGCCTGCTCGGCGGCGAGGCGGACGGCCTCGCGGTGCACGTCGTCGAAGGCCGCGGCCACCTGGCCGATCTCGTCCCGGGAGTGCACACCGACCGACTCGACGGAGGTGTCGACGTCCTGCGGGTCCGCCTCCGAGAGCTGCTTGACCAGCTCGGGCAGCCGGTCCTGGGCGACCTTGGTGGCCGTGTCCTGGAGGCGCCGCAGCGAGCGGATCATGGAGCGGGCCACCACGAAGGCGCCGACGAGCGAGACACCGAGGACGACCAGGATCAAGGCACCGGAGATGATCGCGCCGCGCTCGGACTCGTTGCGCAGCTCGCGGGCCTTCTGCTCCATCTCGTTGAGCAGCGTCAGCTCGATGGTGGACATCGCCTGGATCTTGGTGGAGTCCGCGTCGATCCAGTCCTTGTACGAGCGCTTCTCCCGGGACTTCATCCCGTTCTCCTGGAGCAGCACCCGCTGGGCGTACGTCGACGCGTCCTTGATCGTCGGGTTGCCGTCGTCGATCGGCTTGAGCAGTTCGGCGGCGCCGGTCCCGTAGATGCCCTTGAAGCTGCCGAGTTGCGAGTCCTCCTTGCCGAACGCGTTGAGCGCGTACCGGCGGTCGGTCTCCGAGAGCTTGCCGACGTCCGTGTTGTTCGGCGGGAGGGCCGCCGCGATGACGGCGCGCTGCACGGACGCGTACTCCTTGGCGGACGAGAACGCCGCCAGGGCGCGGGTGCGCTGGATCATCTCGGGGTTGCTGGTCGCCTGCGCCATGTCCTGCGAGAGCGCGAGGAGTTGCTCGATGAGCTGGCTGTAGGCGTCGACGGTCTGCGAGGAGGACGACGGGTCCTTGTACGCCTCCTCGCGGATGCCCTTGAGGTTGGCGAGCTGCCCGGAGATCGTGAGGATGCTGGTGCGCACGCCGAGGATGCCCTCGCGGTCACCGGCGTCGTCGATCTGCTGGGTGCCTTCGAGGAAGGACTGACGGGCCCGGTCGGTGCGCTCACGGGGGCCCTTGACGTCGAAGTCGTCGGGCTTGGCACCGTGCGCCAGCGGGCCCGCGGACTTGTCGCGCTCGTCCTGGAGCGCCACCGCAAGCTCGGTCGCCTGCTTGGTCATGTCCGTCAGCAGCTTCATGTTGTCGAGCTGCTGGATGTCGTCCATGGACTGGCTGATGCGCAGCGCGCCGAGCGACGTCGCCGCCACCACGGGGAGCGCGAGCAGCGAGACCAGACGGGTGGAGATACGCCAGTTGCGCAGCAGTATTCGTGAGCCGGGGCCGGTCGGGGCCTTCGGCTTCGCCTTGGGGGGCGGGGGTGCGCTCACGCCTGCGCCGGACGGGCGCGGGGCGCCGTCACCACGGTCACCGGGAGAGCCGGAAGATACGGGTCCGGGGTTCTGGGCGTGCTGGGGCGAGGAGCCACGGTCGGTCCCGCCGCGCGGCTCCGGCTCCGCCGCAGCGCTGCCATCCCTCTTGAAACGTCCCTGCACTAGCGTCGCAACCTCTGGACCAGGCGCCCCTCCGCGTACGGCGGGACGGTGTCGGCGTCAACAGGGCGCTGCCGCGCCCCTGTGGTGGTCGTGAGTGACCGGCGCTGCTCCCCCTTTCCCACCGCCGCTCGGCGCTGCGTTGCGCCCCTGCGCGCCGGTTCCATCCCGCGGCGGTCCCGGGAATTCCAGCACAGTGCCGGATCTCCAACAAGGCCCATGTGCCAGCCTGTGACCTCGGTGACGCGTTGTAAGGGTCGTGTCACGAGACGTAGAAAGTCATCTCGTACATACCGGACCTTTGTCGACGTTCCCCAAGGGCGTGCGGGGTGCGTACGGGGTGTCCCAGTCGCCATGATCGGGAGCGGAATGGTGGCTTCAGCGAGGCATGTCCGATTCATCGACCGCCACCTGCAGGGCAAAATGCCAGGTTTATCCCTCCCTTCGTGAGCAAACTCACATGCCGATGCCTGAGTCTTCCTGCCTTTGGCAGGGAATTGCGTGTCTAGCCTGTCGCTTTACAAGGACGGCGAAAACGACAACCTGCGTCCGGGCAGCCACCCTTGGCGGCCCCCGACGCCCGCAACGACAGGGTCCGCACTACACATGAAGACGACCGTGACGTCAGGAATGTTCCGCAACATAGCCAACCCCCGCCGCACCACCCTCGCGCACCTGGAGGACGCCGGAGCGCTGGAGACAGGCTCGCCCCTCCCGAACCACACCACGGACCTCCCGCCCCACACGGCGAACCCCCGCCGCACCATCCTGACGGAAGCCCCGGAAAACACGACGGTCGCCCCGGTCTAGGGCGGGCTTGTCCGCGGCGGCCGTCGAGCGGTAGGGGGGCACGCGTACGGCCGCGCAGGTGCTCGACCTCAGCGCGGTGGGTGGGCCCCCGGCAACTCGCCGCGAGGGTGCTCGGCCCGGTAGCCCTTAGCTCGTGTCCCGCCGCGGTGCCGCTCGGTTTCCGTGCGGTGGGCGGCGGGGTAAGTGGCGGCTTGTGTCCTGCCACGACGGTGCCGGGTCCCTGTGCGAAGAGCGGTCCCGCAACCGACAGCGCGTGTTCCGCCGCGACGGTGTTCAGCGCTCACGCGGTGGGAGGGCCGGGCAGGTCGCGGTCCGCGTCCGCCCTCGCGACGGTGCCGCGACTACGCTCATCTCCCGCGCCGTGGGGACGTGGCCCCGGCGAACTGAGTCTCGTGTCCTACCGTGACGGCGGGGTGGGCCGGGCAAGCCGTGGTCTGTGGCCGGCCGCGCGTCGGCGCTCGTGCGGCGCGCGGCTCGGTAGGCCACGGTTCGTGTCGCGCCGCGATGGTGCTCAGCCTTACGCGGCGGGCGCTCCCGGCAAGTCGCGGTCTATGTCCGGCCGCGCGGCGGTGCTCGGGCCCCGTGCGGTGGGTGGCTTGGTAAGCCGCAGCTCGCGCCCCGCCTCGCGATGGCGCTCAGCCCTCACGCGTGGGTGGCTTGGTAGGCCACAGCTCGTGTCGCGCTGCGACGGCGCGCAGCCCCCATGCGGTGGGAGGGCCGGGCAGGTCGCGGTCTGTGGCCGGCCGCGCGTCGGCGCTTGTGCGGCGCGCGGCTCGGTAAGCCACGGCTCGTGTCGCGGCGCGATACTGCGCAGCCTCACGTGCCGGGCGCTCCCGCCAACCGGCAGCTTGTGTCCGGCCCAGCGACGGGGCTCGGCCCCCCCGTGCGGCGCGCGGCTCGGTAAGCCACGGCTCGTGTCGCGCCACGATGCTGCTCAGCCTCACGCGGCGGGCGCTCCCGCCAACCGGCAGCTTGTGTCCGGCCCAGCGACGGGGCCCGCCCCTGTGCGGCGGGCGGCCCGGCAAGTCACAGCCCGTGTCCGCCGTGACGGCGCTCGCCCCCACGTAGTGGGCGGCGGGGCAAGCCGCGTCCCGTGTCCCGCCGCAGCGGCGCTCGCCCCCGCGGGTTGGGCGGCTAGGCAAGCCACAGCCCGAGCCCGCCGTGACGGCGCTCGCCCCCACGCAGTGGGCGGCCCGGCAAGCCGAGCCCCATCTCCCGCCGCAACGGCGCTCAGCCCCCACGCAGTGGGTCCGGCGGAATCAGCGACGGCCCGAGCTGGGACACACTCCGCTACCGCCGGTCGCCCCGGCCCGCCGCAGGCGCCCATACGCCACTGGGCGCTCGCCCCCGGCGCGTTCGTTCGGCGGCTCGGCAAGCCGCAACTTCCTGTCCCGCCGCAGCGGCGCTCAGCCCCCACGCAGTGGGTCCGGCGGAATCAGCGATGTCCCGAGCTGGGACACACTCCGCTACCGCCTGTCGCCCCGGCCCGCCGCAGGCGAGGCGCCCACACGCCACGGGCCGATCAGCGGCCCGCAGAAGGCGCCCCCGAGCCAATGATCGGCCCGCCGCAGGCGGTCGAATACCACCGGTCAGCCCGCCGCAGGCACCCGCGTTAGCCTAGGAGCCCTGAAACCTCAGCCACCACCTGAAGAGGGGCGCAGCCACACCGTGCGGATCGCCAGGTTCTCCATCGACGGCAATGTCGCCTTCGGCGCGGTCGAGGGCGACAGTCCTCCCGGGTCGACCGAGGGCCTCGTCCTCGACATCATCAAGGGCATCCCCTTCGCCGACTTCGAACTCTCCGGCACCAAGGTCCCCCTGAGCAAGGTCCGGCTGCTGCCGCCGGTGCTCCCCAACAAGGTCGTGGCCTTCGGCCGCAACTACGCGGCGCACGCGAAGGAACTCGGCAACGAGGTCCCGGACTCGCCCTACGCCTTCTTCAAGCCGTCGACCTCCGTGATCGGTCCCGGCGACGCCATCCAGTACCCGTCGTTCTCGCGCGAGGTCCACTACGAGGCCGAACTCGCCGTGGTCATCGGCCGGATGTGCCGCGAGGTGCCGCGCGAGCGCGCCCGCGAGGTCATCCTCGGCTACACCTGCGCCAACGACGTCACCGCGCGGGACGCGCAGAAGTCCGAGAAGCAGTGGGCCCGCGCCAAGGGTTTCGACACCGCGTGCCCCCTCGGCCCCTGGGTGGAGACCGACCTCGAACCGTCGGACCTGACCATCCAGTGCACCGTGAACGGGCAGCAGCGCCAGCTCGGCCGCACCAGCGAGATGATCCACTCCATCGAGGATCTGATCGTCAACATCACCGAGGCCATGACGCTGCTCCCCGGCGACGTGGTCCTCACCGGCACCCCGGCAGGGGTCGGCCCGCTCAACGTCGGCGACGAGGTCGCCGTCACCATCGAAGGCATCGGCACTCTCACCAACAAGGTGATCAAGCGTGGTTAACGCGAACGTCCGCGTCCGTTTCTGTCCCTCGCCGACCGGCAACCCCCATGTGGGCCTGGTCCGCACCGCCCTGTTCAACTGGGCGTACGCCCGCCACCACCAGGGCACCCTCGTCTTCCGTATCGAGGACACCGACGCGGCCCGCGACTCCGAGGAGTCCTACGAGCAGCTGCTCGACTCGATGCGCTGGCTCGGGCTCGACTGGGACGAGGGCCCCGCGCCGTTCGACACCGCGACCGGCCACGGCGACGGCGGCCCGCACGGCCCCTACCGGCAGTCGCAGCGGATGGACATCTACCGGGACGTCGCCGACAAGCTCCTCGCCGGCGGTTACGCGTACCCCTGCTACTGCACCACCGAGGAGCTGGACGCCCGCCGCGACGCCGCCCGCGCCGCCGGCCGCCCCTCCGGATACGACGGCCACTGCCGCGACCTCACCGCCGAGCAGAAGACGGCGTACGAGACCGAGGGCCGGACCCACATCGTCCGCTTCCGGATGCCGGACGAGACGATCACCTTCACCGACCTCGTACGCGGCGAGCTGACCTTCACCCCGGACAACGTCCCGGACTACGGCATCGTGCGCGCCAACGGCGCCCCGCTGTACACCCTGGTCAACCCCGTCGACGACGCCCTGATGGAGATCACGCACATCCTGCGCGGCGAGGACCTGCTCTCCTCGACCCCGCGCCAGATCGCGCTCTACAAGGCGCTGATCGAGCTGGGTCTCGCCAAGGCGGTGCCCCAGTTCGGTCATCTGCCCTATGTCATGGGCGAGGGCAACAAGAAGCTGTCCAAGCGCGACCCGCAGTCGTCCCTCAACCTCTACCGCGAGCGCGGCTTCCTGCCCGAGGGCCTGCTCAACTACCTTTCGCTGCTCGGCTGGTCCTACTCGGCCGACCAGGACGTCTTCACGATGCCGGAGATGGTCGAGCGCTTCGACCTCGCCGATGTCAACGCCAACCCGGCCCGCTTCGACCTCAAGAAGGCCGAGGCGATCAACGCCGACCACATCCGCATGCTCGACGTGAAGACCTTCACCGAGGCGTGCGGACCCTGGCTGGAGGCCCCGCACGCGAACTGGGCGCCCGAGGACTTCGACCAGTCCGCCTGGGAGGCCATCGCGCCCTACGCCCAGACCCGGCTGACCGTCCTGTCCGACATCACCGCCAATGTCGACTTCCTCTTCCGCGAGGAGCCCGTCGACGACGAGGCGTCCTGGCAGAAGGCGATGAAGGAGGGTGCGGCCGATCTGCTGCGCACCGCCCGCGCCAAGCTGGAGACGGCGGACTGGAACAGCGCCGATTCCCTCAAGGCGGCCGTGCTCGCCGCCGGCGAGGAGCACGGACTCAAGCTCGGCAAGGCCCAGGCCCCGGTCCGCGTCGCGGTCACGGGCCGCACGGTCGGCCTCCCGCTCTTCGAATCCCTCCAGATCCTGGGCAAGGACCGCACCCTGCCCCGTATCGACAGGGCACTCACCAAGCTCGCGGGCCAGCCGCTTCTGCCGTAGGCGGGACCGCCCAGGTACGGTCGTGGCATGAGCATTCAGGCCGTGGTGTGGGACGTCGACGACACGCTCTTCGACTACACCACGGCCGACCGCAGGGGCATGCGGACGCATCTGGCGGCCGAGGGCCTGCTCGACCGGTACGGCACGGCCGAGCGGGCCCTGCTGCTGTGGCGGGAGATCACCGACCTCCAGTGGGCGCGCTTCGCGGCGGGCGAGGCCACCTTCGAGGAGCAGCGCCGCGACCGCGTGCGCGCCTTCCTCAACCAGCGCCTCACGGACACCGAGGCCGACGCCTGGTTCGGCCGGTACGTCGCCCACTACGAGGAGGGCTGGGCGCTCTTCCCGGACGCCCTGCCCGCCCTCGACACCCTCGCCGACAGCCACCGCCACGGCGTACTGTCCAACTCCAGCCTGCACAACCAGGACCGCAAGCTGCGCATGCTCGGGGTGCGCGACCGCTTCGAGACCGTCCTGTGCGCCGCCGAACTCGGGGTCTCCAAGCCCTCCGCCGACGCCTTCCACGCCGCCTGCGACGCCCTGGGCCTGCCCCCGCACGAAGTGGCGTACGTCGGTGATCACCCGGAGATCGACGGCGCCGGCGCCGAAGCAGCCGGCCTCTTCTCGGTCTGGGTCGACCGCGGACACCGGTCCGGCGACCTCCCCGCCGGACTGCGCAGGATCTCCTCGCTGGCCGAACTCCCCGCCCTGTTGCGCGCCGATACCCGTTTTGGAGCGCCGTCCACCTTCGGGTAATGTTCTTCCTGCGCCGCCCGCGAAGGGCCGAGAGGTCCGGCCGGGAGGCACAATACCCAACAAGATCCCCACGGGGGGTTGCGTTGTGGTGGCCTATGGTGTAATTGGCAGCACGACTGATTCTGGTTCAGTTAGTCTAGGTTCGAGTCCTGGTAGGCCAGCTCGCAGAGCTTATCTGCAAAGCCCCCGTTGTGTAGCGGCCTAGCACGCTGCCCTCTCACGGCAGTAGCGCCGGTTCGAATCCGGTCGGGGGTACAGATCCATCCCGCGTGATCAATTCGGGTCGCTCCCTTTGATCCAGCGGTGACATCACCCGGCGACGAGCCGGGTGGGATCGCCAAGGCCCCCGTTGTGTAGCGGCCTAGCACGCCGCCCTCTCAAGGCGGTAGCGCCGGTTCGAATCCGGTCGGGGGTACGAGATGGTCTGGGCTTGCATTGGTCTAAACCACTTTGGCCTATGGTGTAATTGGCAACACTACGGTTTCTGGTACCGTCATTCTAGGTTCGAGTCCTGGTAGGCCAGCTCGCAGAGCTTCATCTGCAAACCGCGGATCTCGTATCCGCAAGGCCCCCGTTGTGTAGCGGCCTAGCACGCCGCCCTCTCAAGGCGGTAGCGCCGGTTCGAATCCGGTCGGGGGTACAAGTCGAGACCCTCCCCACGCGGGGAGGGTCTTTTTCATGGTCGCCGCCGTGCCGTACCGCTCAACTTCCGCCGTCGGCACGCCGGTTGGACTCCTCCGCGTCCGCGAGCCGCCGCAGACTCAGCAGCACCGGCTCGTACAGCACCGTCAGCGCCACCGCCGCCTCCACCTGCTCCTCGGCCGACCCGTACGCCTGCACCATGTCCAGATCGGCGACCGCGATCCGCTCCGCGAGCCGCGCGTACGGCTCCAAGTGCTCGACGTCCCACGGATATCCGAGCCGCGCCAGCTCCCTCAGCGCCCCGACCAGCATCCGGTACGCCGGCGACTCCTCGCCCTGTTCGGCGGCGAACGTCCAGCCGACCTCCTCCATCAGGGCCGCCACCTCCGCGCGCGCCGCACCGGTCGCCGGATCGTCCGCGTCCTCCGCATCCCCGAGGTCCGGATGGTGGGGGAGCGACCACACCGCCGTCCCCATCCGCAGATGGTGGTCCATCGAGTCGTCGTCGACCGCCGCCAGGACCTCGCGGGCCCGCGCCACCGAGATCCTGCCGACCTGGATCATCGCCCGCACCAGCCGCAGCCGCCGCAGATGCGCGTCGTCGTACTCGGCCTGCGTGGCACTGACCCGGCGCCCCGGCGGCAGCAGCTTCTCCCGCAGGTAGTACTTGATCGTGGCCGTCGAGACCCCGCTGCGCTCGCTCAGCTCGGCAAGTCTCATCTCCGCTTGCGCCTCTCTTTGGGGAGTGGCACTATCCAAGAATAGATAGCGTCACTATCCAATCATCTCGTCCATCGTCTCAAGGGGGAACACCATGAGCAACGCCGCGAGCGACGTCATGGGCAGCGTCACGAGCAAGAAGCCTGTCCAGGGGCGGATGACGGCCGCCGCCGATGGCGATGTCGTCGTCTTCCTCATCGGTAGCCGGATCAACCACTACTGGGCGCCGTGGAGTTGGCTGCCCGTACTCCTCGCCATGTTCCGCATGCTGCGCGAGCTGTCCCGGGACCGGGAAGCGGGCCTTCTCGGCTACCGCGTGACGCTCGGCGGCCCCCGCGACTTCGGTGTCGTCCAGTACTGGCAGAGCCGGCACAAGCTCTTCGCCTACGCCTCCGACACCGCCAAGGAGCACCGCCCGGCCTGGTCCTCCTTCAACCGCCACGCGCGGAAGGGCGGGGGGCACGTAGGCATCTGGCACGAGACCTATCTGGTCCCCGACGGCCACTACGAGAACGTCTACGTCCACATGCCGAGCTACGGCCTGGGCAGCGCCTACGGCACGGTCCCCGTCTCCCGCAGAGGCGACCGCGCCGCGGACCGCCTCAAGCACCGGACCGCCGGAGACGTCAGCCGGTCCGACGCAGGGCCTCGGACAGCCGAGCCGCCGCGTCGATGACGGCCTGGGCGTGCATCCGCCCGGGGTGCCGGGTGAGCCGCTCGATCGGTCCGGACACGGACACCGCCGCGACCACCCGGTTCGAAGGTCCCCGTACCGGCGCCGACACGGACGCCACGCCCGGCTCCCGCTCGCCGATGGACTGCGCCCACCCCCGCCTCCGTACCCCGGAAAGGGCCGTCGCGGTGAAGCGGGCGCCCTGGAGGCCCCGGTGCAGCCGCTCCGGCTCCTCCCAGGCCATCAGGATCTGCGCCGACGAACCGGCCTTCATGGTCAGCGTCGAACCCACGGGCACGGTGTCCCGCAGTCCGGACAACCGCTCCGCGGCGGCCACACAGATCCGCATGTCTCCCTGGCGGCGGTAGAGCTGCGCGCTCTCACCCGTCACATCCCGCAGATGCGTGAGCACCGGGCCCGCCGTCGCGAGGAGGCGGTCCTCGCCGGCGGCGGCGGCCAGCTCCGCGAGGCGCGGGCCCAGGATGAAGCGGCCCTGCATGTCCCGCGCCACCATCCGGTGGTGTTCGAGCGCCACCGCGAGACGATGGGCCGTGGGCCGTGCGAGCCCGGTCGCCGCGACCAGCCCGGCGAGGGTGGCCGGACCGGACTCCAGGGCGCTCAGTACCAGAGCAGCCTTGTCGAGAACGCCGACGCCGCTAGAGTTGTCCATGCAACGATATTCGCGTCTCACTCTGTGAAACGCAAGTTCAATTTTCCAGGGAACTTGTCACCCTGTACACAGACGCGGCCCCCACGACCAGCGGGCCCGGCGGACGACGTCCGGTACGAGGGGTACGGGCGAAGGCGCACACATCTCTAGTTGGGTCGGCTCACGAAGAAGCCGGCCGGAGGGAAAGCGATGGGTAGGACACTCGCGGAGAAGGTCTGGGACGACCATGTCGTCCGGCGCGCCGAAGGCGAACCCGATCTCCTCTTCATCGATCTTCACCTGCTGCACGAGGTGACCAGCCCGCAGGCGTTCGACGGGCTCCGTCAGAACGGTCGAGGGGTGCGCCGCCTCGACCTGACCATCGCGACGGAGGACCACAACACCCCCACCCTCGACATCGACAAGCCGATTGCCGACCCGGTCTCCCGCGCCCAACTGGAGACCCTGCGCAAGAACTGCGCCGACTTCGGGGTCAGGCTGCACCCGCTCGGCGACATCGAGCAGGGCGTCGTCCATGTCGTCGGCCCCCAGCTCGGCCTCACCCAGCCCGGTACGACGGTGGTCTGCGGCGACTCGCACACCTCGACGCACGGCGCGTTCGGCGCGCTGGCCTTCGGCATCGGCACCTCGCAGGTCGAGCACGTCCTCGCCACCCAGACGCTGCCGCTGGCCCGCCCGCGCACCATGGCCATCACGGTCGAGGGCGAGCTGCCCGACGGCGTCACCGCCAAGGACCTGATCCTGGCGATCATCGCCAGGATCGGCACCGGCGGCGGCCAGGGCTACATCCTGGAGTACCGCGGCCCGGCCATCGAGAAGCTCTCGATGGAGGCCCGCATGACCATCTGCAACATGTCCATCGAGGCCGGTGCCCGCGCGGGCATGATCGCCCCGGACCGGACCACCTTCGACTACATCGAGGGCCGCGCCCACGCCCCGCGGGGCGAGGACTGGGACGCGGCGGTCGCGTACTGGAAGACGCTGAAGACGGACGAGGACGCCGTCTTCGACGCCGAGGTCGTCATCGACGCGAGCGCGCTGTCGCCGTTCGTCACCTGGGGCACCAACCCGGGCCAGGGCGCGCCCCTGTCGACGAACGTCCCCGACCCCGCTTCGTACGAGGACGCTTCGGAGCGGCACGCCGCCGAAAAGGCCCTGGAATACATGGGGTTGACCGCCGGACAGCCGCTGCGGGACATCAAGGTGGACACCGTCTTCGTAGGTTCCTGCACCAACGGCCGTATCGAGGACCTGCGCGCGGCGGCCTCGATCGTGGCGGGCCGCAAAGTCGCCGACGGCGTACGGATGCTGGTCGTGCCCGGCTCCGCGCGGGTCGGTCTCCAGGCCGTGGACGAGGGTCTGGACAAGGTCTTCAAGGAGGCCGGCGCCGAGTGGCGGCACGCGGGCTGCTCCATGTGTCTGGGTATGAACCCCGACCAACTCGCCCCCGGCGAGCGCTCCGCCTCCACCTCCAACCGCAACTTCGAGGGACGGCAGGGCAAGGGCGGCCGGACCCATCTGGTGTCCCCGCAGGTCGCCGCCGCCACCGCGGTGCTGGGCCATCTGGCATCCCCGGCCGACCTCTCCGGTCCGTCACGGTCCGCAGCCGCCACGCCCGCAGGAGTCTGAGACATGGAAGCCTTCACCGCACACACCGGCCGGGCCGTCCCGCTGCGCCGCAGCAATGTGGACACCGACCAGATCATCCCCGCCCACTGGCTCAAGAAGGTCACCAGGGACGGGTTCGAGGACGGCCTCTTCGAGGCCTGGCGCAAGGACCCCGAGTTCGTCCTCAACCGCCCCGAGCGCCAGGGCGCCTCCGTCCTGGTCGCGGGCCCCGACTTCGGTACGGGCTCCTCGCGCGAGCACGCCGTCTGGGCCCTGCAGAACTACGGCTTCAAAACGGTCATCTCGTCCCGCTTCGCCGATATCTTCCGCGGCAACTCGCTGAAGAACGGCCTGCTCACCGTGGTGCTCGACCAGAAGGTCGTGGACGCCCTGTGGGACCTGGTCGAGGACGACCCGACGGCCGAGATCACCGTCGACCTCCAGGACCGGGAAGTCCGCGCCGAGGGCGTCACCGCCCCCTTCGAGCTGGACGAGAACTCCCGCTGGCGGCTGCTGAACGGCCTGGACGACATCAGCATCACCCTCCAGAACGAGGCGGACATCACCGCGTACGAGTCCCGCCGGCCCTCCTACAAGCCGCGCACCGTGCAGGTCTGACCGCTCCGCCGGACCGACCCCGGGACCCACCGCCGGACCCCCCGGGACCCACCGCAGGACCCCGATGTACCCCCATCCGTGCCACGGTTGGGGGTACATCCATGTGCGCTCTTTTTCGCGCCCGCGCACCACCCCCGGCGCGCCGGATGGCATCCCAACTCCCTTGAACACACAGTGAGAAGAGGCCGAAAGACGCCTTGTGGGATGAGCCGCCGACACTCCCGGAAAATGGCCCGGAGCTGGGCAGTTGCCCCCTGCGGAGGCGACAACTCGCCCCAGATGGCACAATCGGTGCATGGATCGCGACGACCAACTCCAGCTCTACGGGGCGTTCGCGGACCAACTCAAGGAAGCGCACACAAGGGTGCGCACACTGCAAGTCCCGGAGGGCGTACGAATGGCGCTGACCCGGAAGCTGCTGGTCATCACGGCCGCGGCCAAGCACGATCTCGCCGATGCGGCAAGGCGTCTGGAGCGATTGAGCGTGGAGCTGGACGAACTCGGCGGGGCTGACGACGGTCGTTTCCCTGAAGACGCCTGAGCTTCACGCCGCATCGGGGCAGTGGCGAAGTCGACCGCGGTCGAGTTCGTTGCGGCACAAGGGTGATTAGCCCGTTTCGTGTTTGATTTGCGGTATATATCTGCCTAACGTGCGAAAAAGCTTGAACACATTCGTTCTGGCAATGTCTCCGAAGGGGAAGACGTGAACAAGGCGCAGCTCGTAGAAGCGATTGCCGACAAGGTCGGCGGACGTCAGCAGGCCGCCGAGGCGGTCGACGCCGTACTCGACGCCATCGTGCGCGCAGTTGTCGCGGGGGACCGTGTTTCGGTCACCGGCTTCGGCTCGTTCGAGAAGGTGGACCGCCCGGCCCGTTACGCCCGCAACCCGCAGACCGGGGAGCGCGTCCGGGTCAAGAAGACCTCGGTGCCCCGCTTCCGTGCGGGCCAGGGCTTCAAGGACCTGGTGAGCGGCTCGAAGAAGCTGCCCCGGGGTGGCGAGGTGTCCGTCAAGAAGGCGCCCAAGGGCAGCCTTTCCGGCGGCACCCGGACGACCGCCAAGGCCGCGGCCAAGAAGGCCACCGCCAAGAAGGCCACGGCGAAGACGACCGCGAAGCGCGTCACCGCCAAGAAGGTCACCGCCGCCAAGAAGACGGTGGCGAAGAAGGCCACGGCCAAGAAGGCCACGGCCACCCGCGCCGCGACCAAGACCGCCGCCAAGAAGACGACGGCGAAGAAGGCCACGGCGAAGAAGGCCACCGCCAAGAAGGCCACGGCGAAGAAGACCGCCCCGGCCAAGAAGGCGACCGCCAAGAAGGCGCCGGCCAAGAAGTCGACCGCCCGCAAGACCACCGCCAAGAAGGCCACCGCCCGCTAGACGCTCCGCTGGACGACCGGTGCGGATACTGCGGGCCGACTGTGGCTGGTCGCGCAGTTCCCCGCGCCCTTGCGGGGCCCACAGGGCGCCGGGCACTCACGCGTCGGGCCGGACTCCCCTCGGGGAGCCCGGCCCGCGGCGTGTCCGGGGGGTTCCGCCGGCGACGGGCCGCGGTTCAGAACGTCTGCAGCGTCACCAGCGTGATCCGGCGGGCCCCGCCCTCGCCCGTCACCTCGATCCGCACCCGCTGCCCCGGCCGCAGCAGCCGCAGCCCGCCCGCGTCGAACGCCGGGCCGTCGAACGGCACCGGGGTCCCGTCGTCCAGGAGCACACTGCCACTGCGGGTTTCGGGGTCGTACGTGTACGCGGTTGCCTGCATGACTGCACCCTAGGGCCTGTACGCGCGGGCCGCTCCGGCCCGCTCCCGCACCCCCTCAGTCCGCGATCAGCAGCCGGGCCGCCGCCGCTGCCGTGCGCGGGCCGACGCCCAGGGCCAGTGCCGCCCGCAGATCGTCGCCCGTGTCCACGTCCTGCCGTACCGATACGACACCGTCCACCGTGAGTTCCACGGCGCCCGACGCGAGGTGCCGGGCCCGGGAATCCGTACCGAAACACGGCCGGAATTCGCTGCCGGAACGTGCCGAAAGCAAGGTCGTTCCGATTCCGGCGGTGTCCGGCAGGAAAGCGCGCGGGAATTGCGCCGCCGCGTTCAGGACCCGGGCCAATTCGGCGGGGCGCAGGGCGGGCAGATCGGCGTTGAGCGCGGCGACGTGGGCATCGGCGCGATCGGCCCGTACCGAGGAGGCGCCGTGCGCCAGGGCGGCGTTGAGTCCGGCGGCCGGTGTGTCGGGCAGGACCCGGGCGCCGATGCGGGCCAGCTCCCGCCCGGCGACGGCGTCGTCCGTGACGACCACCACATCCCGCACGGCCCGGCAGGCCACCGCCGCGGCCACCGTGTCCTGCGCGAAGGCGAGGGCGAGGGCCGGACGCACGGCGTCGCCCGCGGTGTCCGAGAGCCTGCTCTTCGCCCGCACCAGGGGTTTCAGCGGGATGACCAGGGTCCACTGCACAAGCGCTCCGTCCCGTCGCGTCGCGCCCATTGTGACCCGCCGGGCGGACCGGGCCCGTCGGGCCCCCGTGGAATTCCCTTCCCCGGCAGGAGGTGGCCGCGCGGCCCCGGGCGTACGGTGTCCTCGACAGAGAGGCGGCCTGGAGCGACACTTGTGCGGCTGACCAGGTCCTTGAAGGAAGGTGTCCAGCGTGTCCCGCCGCAGAATCGGCTTCTGGTATCGCCTCGCGGCGGTCCTGTGCAAACCACCCCTGGTGGTTCTGATCAAGCGGGACTGGCGCGGAATGGAGAACATTCCGCCCGACGGCGGCTTTATCACCGCGGTGAACCACAATTCACATGTGGATCCGCTCGCCTATGCCCACTTCCAGTACAACACCGGGCGGGTACCGCGTTTCCTGGCCAAGGACGGCCTTTTCAGGAAGGGCTTCGTCGGCGCCGCGATGCGCGGCACCGGACAGATCCCCGTCTACCGCGAGAGCACCGACGCGCTGAGCGCCTTCCGGGCCGCCATCGCCGCCGTGGAGCGCGGGGAGTGCGTGGCGTTCTACCCCGAGGGCACCATCACGCGCGACCCCGACCAGTGGCCGATGACCGGCAAGACCGGTGCCGCCCGGGTCGCCCTGGAGACCAGGTGCCCGGTCGTCCCGGTCGCCCAGTGGGGCGCCAACCTGCTGCTGCCGCCGTACGCCAAGAAGCCCCAGGTGCTGCCCCGCAAGACGCACCACGTGCTCGCCGGACCGCCCGTGGACCTCTCGCGGTTCTACGACCGGGAGATCACCCCGGACCTCCTCAAGGAGGCCACCGAGGTCATCATGGCCGCGATCACCGAGCAGCTTGAGGTGCTGCGCGGCCAGAAGGCACCGGCGACCCCCTACGACCCGCGCCAGGTACGGATCGAACAGCGGCGCAGGGCGGCGGCCAAGGAGAAGGACGCGACCTCTCCGTCCAGCACCTCCGGAAACAAGTCTCCCTCCGGAAACGAGCCCCCCTCCCGTAGCATCCCTCCCTCCGGCACCACCCCCCACACCACCCCCACCAGCACCACCGTGTCGACCGGCAGCGGCGACGAATCGGAAGGCGGCACGTGACCAACTCCGTCAAGGCGGCCGTCTTCGGCACCGGATCCTGGGGTACGGCCTTCGGCATGGTGCTCGCCGACGCGGGCTGCGACGTCACCCTGTGGGGCCGCCGCGCCGAACTCGCCGCGGCCGTCAACTCCACCCGCAGCAACCCGGACTACCTCCCCGGCGTCGAACTCCCCGCGAATCTGCGGGCCACCACCGACCCCGCCGAGGCCGCGGCCGACGCCGACTTCACCGTGCTCGCGGTGCCCTCGCAGACCCTGCGCGGCAACCTCGCCGCCTGGACGCCGCTGCTCGCGCCCGACACCGTCCTCGTCTCCCTGATGAAAGGCGTCGAACTCGGCTCCACCATGCGGATGAGCGAGGTCGTCGAGGACGTCACCAAGGCCGACCCCGACCGCGTCGCCGTCGTCACCGGACCCAACCTCGCGCGCGAGATCGCCGCCCGGATGCCGGCGGCGGCCGTCGTCGCCTGCCGTGACGAATCGGTCGCCCAGCGCCTCCAGACCGCCTGCCACACCCCGTACTTCCGCCCGTACACCAACACCGACGTCGTCGGCTGCGAACTCGGCGGCGCCGTCAAGAACGTCATCGGGCTCGCCGTGGGCATCGCCGACGGCATGGGCCTCGGCGACAACGCCAAGGGCTCCCTCATCACCCGCGGCCTCGCCGAGACCACCCGGCTCGGCCTGGTGATGGGCGCCGATCCGCTGACCTTCTCCGGACTCGCGGGCCTCGGCGACCTGGTGGCGACCTGCTCGTCACCCCTCTCGCGCAACCACACCTTCGGCACCAACCTCGGCAAGGGCATGACCCTGGAGGAGACCATCGCGGTCACCCGGCAGACCGCCGAAGGCGTCAAGTCCTGCGAGTCCGTGCTGGATCTGGCGCGCCGGCACGGTGTCGACATGCCGATCACGGAAACCGTCGTCGGCATCGTCCACGAGGGCAAGCCGCCGGTCGTCGCCCTGAAGGAGCTGATGGCGCGCAGCGCCAAGCCCGAGCGTCGCTGACGAGGCGGCTACCAGCAGGTACCCTCAACGCGATATGAGCAGCGACACCTCACCCCAGAGCCCTGGACACCGCAAGCCGCGCGTGGCCGTCGTGTTCGGCGGGCGCAGTTCCGAGCACGGCATCTCCACCGTCACCGCCGGTGCCGTCCTGCGCGCCATCGACCGGACCAAGTACGACGTGCTGCCCATCGGGATCACCCGGGACGGCCGCTGGGCCCTCACCGCCGACGAGCCGGAACGGATGGAGATCACCGACCGGCGGGTACCGAGCGTAGAACAGCTCGCCGAATCGTCCGACGGCGGCGTGGTGCTGTCCGTCGACCCGTCCAGCCGCGAGGTCGTGTACACCGAACCCGGCGCGGTGCCCAAGGCGCTCGGCGAGGTCGACGTCGTCTTCCCGGTGCTGCACGGCCCGTACGGCGAGGACGGCACCCTCCAGGGCCTCCTGGAGCTGTCCGGGACGCCCTACGTCGGCTCCGGTGTGCTCGCGTCGGCCGTCGGCCAGGACAAGGAGTACATGAAGCGCGTCTTCACGTCCTTCGGCCTGCCCGTCGGCCCGTACGTCGTGATCCGCGCCCGTGAGTGGGAGCGCGACGAGGCCACCGCCCGTAAGCGGATCGCCGAGTTCGCCGGCGAGCACGGCTGGCCGCTGTTCATCAAGCCCGCGCGCGCGGGCTCCTCGATGGGCATCAGCAAGGTCGACTCCTTCGAGGGCCTGGACGAGGCGATCGAGGAGGCACGGCGCCACGACCCCAAGATCCTCGTCGAGTCGCTGCTGCGCGGCCGGGAGATCGAGTGCGGGGTCCTGGAGTTCGACGACGGGCCGCGCGCGAGCCTGCCCGCCGAGATCCCGCCGGTCCAGGCACACGACTTCTACGACTTCGAGGCGAAGTACATCGACTCGGCGTCCGGGATCGTGCCCGCGCCGCTCACCGATGACGAGACCGCCGAGGTGCAGGCGCTCGCCGTGGCCGCGTTCGAGGCCGCGTCCTGCGAGGGCCTGGTGCGCGCGGACTTCTTCCTCACCGACGACGGCCAGTTCGTGATCAACGAGATCAACACGATGCCCGGCTTCACACCGATCTCCATGTACCCGCGGATGTGGCAGGAGAGCGGCGTCTCCTATCCGGAGCTGGTCGACCGCCTCATCCAGGCGGCCCTGAACCGCTCCACGGGGCTCCGCTAGCGACAGGCTTGAGAGGCACGCACGCGCGCGTAGGGGTGTGTCCGCCCGGCGGCGCATCCCGCGCGCGTGCTCCCCGGTCGACCCGGCTGTCGGTCAGGCTGCTGCCCGGCTGTCGCTCGGCTCAGTCGGCGATCCCCTCGGGGATCGCCTTTTTGATGGGCGGAGCGAGATCGGTGAGCGGGCTCAGACCGCCGTCCGCACGGGACTTCGGCAGGCTCACCTCGACGTACGCGCGCCGCAGGGTCGTGACGAAGCGGAACGAACCGTCGTCCCGCTGCTCCATGAGCCAGCCGACACCGTCCGCCTCGACACCGTCGGACTCCGCGTCGTTCATCTCGGCGGGTTTCGGTATACCGCAGCGCAGTATGATCGCCGGATCACCCCACCCCGCGGTGAGTTCGGACGCGGGCGCCGGGTCCTTCCTGGCGAGACCGTCGATCCGTTCCGGCAGCTCTTCGTGCAGATTCCGGCACAGCTCGGTGACCTTCCCGTCCGGGGAGGGAACCGCCGCCTTCGCCGGGCCGTCCGTTGAGGAGCAGCCCGCGACAGTGATCAGCAGCAGGGCGAGGGCGGACGGCCCGACGAGCGACGGTACGGGCCGACGGCGCAAGAAGCTCATCGGCCAAGGGTAGACGGGGGTTACAGATGGACGACCGGGCAGGTCAGTGTGCGGGTGATGCCGTCCACCTGCTGGACTTTGGCGACCACCATGCGGCCCAGCTCATCTACGGTGTCGGCCTGGGCGCGGACAATCACGTCATACGGTCCTGTCACGTCCTCGGCCTGGATCACCCCCGGGATCTTGCTGATCGTGTCGGCGACGGTCGACGCTTTGCCGACCTCCGTCTGGATCAGGATGTACGCCTGTACCACGGAACCTCCAGGGCGGCCACGAGGATCATGTGGGGAGAAGAGACGCCACGGTATCGCGTCGTCGCGCGCAGCGGGGAGACCCGCGGGGGCTGTGGCGTGCGGACCGGGTGGTACGGACAACACACGTTGACGGTCACGTCGACGGTACCGACGACAGGGACGGCCCGCGACCGCAAGGCGAGCGGGGTCATATCCGGCAGGCAGACCGGCGCAGAAGGGGCAGCACACGTATGAAGGGCACCGTGGGAGAGCTGGGGGAGTTCGGGCTCATCAGGGAACTCACCTCCCGGCTCACCACCACCCCGGCGGTACGGCTCGGGCCCGGCGACGACGCCGCGGTGGTGAGCGCGCCGGACCGGCGGGTCGTCGCGAGCACGGACGTCCTGCTCGAAGGCCGGCACTTCCGCCGTGACTGGTCCACGGCCTATGACGTGGGGCGCAAGGCGGCGGCGACGAACCTCGCGGACATCGCCGCGATGGGCGCCGTACCGACCGCGCTGCTGCTCGGTCTGGTGGTGCCCGCCGAACTGCCCGCGACCTGGCCGTCGGAGCTGATGGACGGGTTGCGCGACGAGTGCCAGGTGGCCGGAGCGGCCGTCGTCGGAGGCGATGTCGTACGCGGGGACACCATCACCGTCGCGATCACCGCGCTCGGCGATCTCCGTAACCACGAGCCGGTCACCCGGGCCGGCGCGCAGCCCGGCGATGTCGTCGCCGTCACGGGCTGGTTGGGCTGGTCGGCGGCCGGGCACGCGGTGCTCTCGCGCGGGTTCCGCTCCCCGCGCGCGTTCGTCGAGGCGCACCGCAGGCCGGAGCCCCCGTACCACGCGGGTCCCGCCGCCGCCGGGCTCGGCGCGACCGCGATGACCGATGTCAGCGACGGGCTGATCGCCGACCTCGGGCACATCGCCGAGTCGAGCAAGGTCCGCATCGACATCCGCTCGGGCGCGGTCGACGTGCCCTCGCAGATGAACGACATCGGGCAGGCCGTCGGCGTCGACCCGCTCCAGTGGGTGCTCACCGGCGGTGAGGACCACGCGATCGTGGCGACGTTCCCGCCCGATGTGAAGCTGCCCGCGCGCTGGAAGATCATCGGCGAGGTCCTCAACCCGTCGGCGCTGCCGCGTGTGACGGTGGACGGGGCGCCGTGGACCGCCAAGGGCGGTTGGGACCACTTCAGCGACATCGAGGACTGATCATGGCCGGATCCGCCACCCCTGCCGCTACGGCTGCCACGGCGCCGCCCCGGGTGCTGACCGTCGCGGGGTCCGACTCCGGTGGCGGCGCGGGCATCCAGGCCGATCTGAAGACGATGCTGGCGCTCGGGACGCACGGGATGAGCGTGCTCACCGCCGTCACCGCGCAGAACTCCCTGGGCGTCCAGGGCGTTTGGGCGCTGCCCGTCGAGGCGGTGCGCGCCCAGTACCGCAGTGTCGTCGACGACATCGGGGTGCAGGCCGTCAAGACGGGCATGCTGTCGTCCGCCGAACTCGTCGAGACCGTCGCCGACCTGCTCGCGGGCACGGACGCGCCGGTCGTCGTGGACCCGGTCGGCGTCTCGAAGCACGGCGACCCGCTGCTCGCCGCGTCCGCGCTGGACGCGGTCCGCACCCGGCTGCTGCCGACGGCGACCGTGGCCACACCCAACCTGGACGAGGTCGCCCAACTCACCGGCGTCGAGGTCACGTCCGATGACGGGCTGCGGGAGGCCGCGGCGGCGATCCTGGCGTACGGGCCGAGGTGGGCGCTGATCAAGGGCGGGCATCTCACCGGGGACGCCGTGGACCTCCTCACGGACGGCTCGGCGGAGCACTGGCTGCGCGCACCACGCCTGGACAACCGGCACACGCACGGCACCGGCTGCACCCTCGCCAGCGCGATCGCGGCGGGCCTCGCGCAGGGTCTCGCGGTACCGGAGGCGGTGGCGGCGGCGAAGGAGTACGTGACCGGGGCGATCGCGGCCGGATTCGCTTTGGGGCGGGGGATCGGGCCGGTGGATCACGGGTGGCGGTTCAGGGAGCGCGCGTAGGGCGCCCGCGGGCACGTGAAAAAGCCGGCCCACCGTGAGGTGGACCGGCTGTGCAGCAACCGGGAAGGGTGGCCGCGCTTGAGCGTTACGTCAGCGCGAGACCTTGCCGGCCTTGATGCACGAGGTGCAGACGTTGAGCCGCTTCGGCGTCCGACCGACCACGGCACGCACGCGCTGGATGTTCGGGTTCCAGCGACGGGACGTACGGCGGTGCGAGTGCGAAATGTTGTTGCCGAAGCCCGGCCCCTTGCCGCAGACGTCGCAGTTGGCAGCCACGGGTCACTCCAAAGACTTCAGATGCATTCAGATGCACTTACGGTTGATCCCGGCATGCCGGAATCAGTGATCCGAGTGGCGGTGCCAGGGGGAAGGCCCGATGTGGATCGGGCAACCGGAGCAGCATACAACGACTGCGTCCGTACAACGAAACTACCATGGCGGATCCGGCCTCCGACCGCGGCCTCGGCCCTGTTCCCGCCGGGGCGGGGGTGGGGTCTACGCTGCCTCGCAGTCCGGACGATCGAGCAGGGGGGTCGTCGGGAGTGATCGTCGGGGAGTGACCGAGGAGGCGCGGGTGCCGCAGACCCTGGATGCCGTCGCGGTGCGTGCCTGGTGCGGACTCGCCCTGGAGGCGCTGGGCAGGGCGCGCGAGGAGATCGACGCGATCAATGTCTATCCCGTCGCCGACGGGGACACCGGCACCAATCTCTATCTGACCCTGGAGTCGGCCGCCCAGGCTGTCGAGGCGGCCTTCGCGGGGCACGAGCCCGAGCGTCCGACGGCCGCCGAGGCGGTACGCGCGATGGCGCACGGCGCGCTCATCGGCGCGCGCGGCAACTCCGGCACGATCCTGGCGCAGCTCCTGCGCGGCATGGCGGAGGTGCTGTCGGCAGAGGTGCTGTCGGCGGAGGGCGCGGCCGGGGACGCGGCCGGGGACGCGACAGCGCTGCGGCACGCGCTGCGACGGGCCGCCGAGTCCGCGTACGAGGCCGTGGCACACCCCGTGGAGGGCACCGTACTGAGCGTGGCCACCGCGGCGGGGGACGCCGCCGCGTCCGCCGAAGGCGACTGCGCGGCCGTCGCCAGGGCCGCCTACGCGGGCGCGCGAAGGGCCCTGGAGGCCACTCCCGGCCAGCTCGCGGTGTTGAGCCGTGCCGGTGTCGTGGACGCGGGCGGGCGGGGTCTGGTGGCGGTCCTGGGGGCGCTCGTGGAGACGTTCACGGGGGAGCGGCCGTCCGCCGGGGTGCCCGTACGCGCGCGGGGCGGGGTGTTCGGGGGCGCCTCCGCCGGTGACGAGGCCCACGCGCGCGTGCCCGAGCCCTGCGCGGACACGGGGTCCGACACCGGGGGAGCCGGGGCAACGGTCGGCGGGCCCGCGTACGAGGTGATCTATCTCCTGGAGGCCGCCGATCGCGCCGTCGACCGGCTGCGGACCCGCCTCGACGGCCTGGGGGACTCCCTCGTCGTCGTCGGCGGGGACGGGCTGTGGAACGTCCACGTCCATGTCGACGACGCGGGCGCCGCCGTGGAGGCCGGGGTCGAGGCCGGACGGCCGTACCGGATCCGGATCACGCACTTCGGCGTCGGGGACGTGCACACGGCGCCGCCCGGCGGTGACGGCAGGCCGCCCGGCGAGCGGGTGCAGCGCGGGATCGTGGCCGTCGTGCCAGGCGAAGGTCTGGCGGCGCTGTACGCCGACGCGGGCGCCACCACCGTCCTCGCGCGGCCCGGGGAACCGCCCGCCAGCGGTGAACTCGTGCAGGCGGTCCGGCGTGCCCACGCGCGCGAGGTGGTGCTGCTGCCGAACGACGCCGACCTGCGGCACACCGCCGCCGCCGCTGCCGAGCAGGCCCGTACCGAGGGGGTGCGGGTGGCGCTGATCCCGACGCGGTCCGCCGTGCAGGGCATCGCCGCGCTCGCCGTCCACGAGCCGGACCGCCGCTTCGACGAGGACGTCGTCGCGATGACCTCGGCCGCCGGTGCCACCCGCTACGCCGAACTGGCCGTCGCCGAGCGGCAGTCCTGGACCTCGGCGGGCGTCTGCCAGGCCGGGGACGTCCTCGGGCTGATCGACGGGGACGTGGCCGTCATCGGCACCTCCGGAGCGGCCGGGGACCCGCTCGCCGACACCGCCCTGACCGAGACCGCGGTCACCGTGCTGAACCGGATGCTGGCGGCCGGGGGCGAGATGGTCACCCTCGTCGTCGGCGACGACCTGCCCGACACGGTCGCCGACCGGCTCGAACGCCATGTGCGCGACGCCCACCTCGCGGTCGACACGGTGGTCTACCGGGGTGGGCGTCATGCGGCGCTGCTGCTGATCGGTGTGGAGTAACTCCGTCCCGGCGGGCGCTACTCCTCTGTGTGCTCCAGGAGTTCCTCGGCGTTCGCTCTGCGGGCCGCGGCGGCGCCGTCGCTCTCGTCCCCGTACACCGCGATGACGCCACGCGCGCGGGCCGCCGCCCGGTCACGGTGGCCGAGGGACGACTCCAGCCAGCCGGCGGCGAGTTCGGCGGCGGTGCGGTCGTCGCGGGCGGGTGCGCCGAGTGAGCCGAAACCGATGACCGCGCGCTCCAGGTGCTCCAGCGCCTCTTCGAACCCCGCGCGCGTGGTGGCGTCCTCGCCCGGGGGACCGGAACGGGCGCGGGCCAGGAGTTCGCCGAACTGACGGTGGGTCTGGGCGCGTTCGGAGACGAGGGCGTCGCGGATCTCGGCCGGGTCGTCCGGGCCTCCGGCGGCATCTGGGGTGTCGGTCAGTGACTCCACCGCCTCCGTGCACGCGCTCAGCGCCGCTTCCATCAGCGCCCTGGCCTCGTCGAGCCCGGCGTCCGCGAGGTGGCCCGCGCCGTCGGCGTCGGCGTCCGTGTCGACGGTCAGCCACGCGCGGGCGCGCAGGGAGCGGACGAGCCCATGGGTGTTGCCCAGGGAGCGCCACAGCTCGGCAGCGCGCTCGTACGCCCGGTCGGCCTGGGCGGACAGTCCCGCGCTGCCCAGGGCCTCGGCGGCCATGTGCGCGAGCATCGCGTGGTCGCGCTGTTCGGGCCACCCGCGCGCGATGTCCGCCGCCAGGAGCCATTGCTCGGCGGCCTCGCGGTGGCCGCCCAGCTCGCGCAGGCAGTCGCCGAGCCACCAGCGGGTCTGTACGAGCGCGCCGTCCCCGTGGGTCTCCTCGGTCAGATCGGGCAGCGCCCCTTCCAGGACCTCGGCCGCCTCGGCGTACCGCCCCAGACGCAGCAGGTGTCCGCCGAGTTTGTGCCGTGCCCAGGCGCCGAATTCCGCGCCCTCGCCGCCCTCGTCGGCCCAGTGCGCCGCCTCCAGGGCGTGCCGGGACGCCTCGTCGAAGCGGCCCGTGGCGGCGAGCACGTCGGAGAGCTGGAGGTGAAGCCGGGCGTGCCCCTGCGGCTCCAGGAACGGCCCGCCGTGCTCCAGGGCCGCCCGGCCCGCGCGCTCGGCGGTGTCCAGGTCGCCGAGGTGCCCGGCGATGGCGGCGCGCCGGGACTCCGGCTCCACCGCGTACCAGGGCACCCCCGCGGCCACGTACGCGTCCGCCGCGCGCGCGTAGAGCCCGGCGGCCGTCTCCGGGTCGCCGCCGTGGGAGGCGAGTTCGGCGCGCATGGCCTGTGCGGCGCCCGCGCGGGCCGTGAGGCGGGGGTCGTCGGGGTCGCGTTCGGCGACCGCGAGAAGCCGTCCGACGGCTTCCTCGACGGCCGTGACGGCGGCTTCGGCAGACGGCTCCACAGGCTCCTTCGCGCCCCCGGTGGCGTCCTCGTCCGTGTCCTTGTTCACGTCCTGGTGCACCGCGAGGAGCAGCACCCGCGCGCGGTAGAACAGCATCGAGGCCGCGTGCCGGGCCGTCCGGCGGTCGGGCCGCCCGTCCGCCGCTTCGGCGACGGCGGCTTCGTACTCCGCGATCGCCCGCGCGCAGGGCTCGGCGAGCGCCGCCAGCGCCTCGGTGACCCGGCCCTCCAGGGCCCGGGTGTACGCGCCCCGCGCGCGTGCCTCCGCCGCCTCCGCCGGGTCGCCGGCCGCCTCGTACAGCTCGGCCGCGCGCGCGAACAGGGCGAGGTCCGCCGGGTCCTGTGCCATCGCCTCGTGGTCGGCGACCTCGGCGCGGTCCCGAGCCGCCAGCTCGGCGCCCTCCTCGCGCGCGATGCGGTCGACGGCCGCCCACGCCCGGGACGCGTCCGGATGCCGTGCCTCGGTCAGCCGCCGCGCCTCCACGAGGAGCCCTTCGAGCCCTCCGGACTCGGGCGCCGCATCGCGCGCGGTGGGCACGGATACCGGCGCCTTGGGGACAGACAGGGGCCGGGCCGTCCGTACGCCCAGGGGCAGGCGGTCGAGGAGGGGCTGTCGTGCCATGCGCTCCAGGACGTCCGCGCTGATGTGGTCGGTGCCGTTGCGCGCGTCGAAGAGGGCCGCGAGCGCGAGGGCTTCCCCGCGCGCGTGCCCGGCGAGTTCACCCGCCGTCCAGGTACGCCCCGAGGGTACGGAAGGACCGGGCACCGGCTGCTCGCCGAGCCCCAGTGCGACCAGCCGGTCGGTCAGCAGGGTGACCACCGCGAAGTAGTTCATCCGGCTCAGAGGGTCGCCGGTGTCCGTGAAGTACGCGGGCCGCTCGGCGAGGAGTTCCAGCGCCCGCGCCTCGTTGCCCGTGAGCGCGCAGAACTCCACGTGCTGCGCGTACGCGCTGCGCATGCTCTCCATCGAGCGGACCAGGCGCAGCCCCCGCAGATGGTGCGCGCGGGCCTCGTCGGCGCGGCCCAGGCGCACCAGCGGTATCAGCGTCGACGCGAGCGCGGCGTGCGGCTCGTGCGCGCAGGTGTACTCGCCGTCCAGGACCGGACGCCACAGCTCCAGGGCCTCGGCGTCGTGCCTCCCGTACGCCTTCCACGACGCCTGGTCGTGCAGCTCGCACGCGTGGCAGTCGCTCATGTCGTCGCGGTCGGCGGCCAGCCACGCCGTGTACGCGCGCTCGGCGCGCTCCAGGTCGCCGATGTGCCGGGCCACGCTGTACTCGCTGCCGCGCACCGCCCGCTCGGAGTGCCCCGCGATCCGGTAGCGGCGCTCCATCTCGGACAGCCACTTCTCGATCGACGCGAGCGGGATGTGCGGCTGGCCCAGCATGCCCGCCGACATCCACTTGAACACCCAGTGCAGGGAGTGCGTCTCGTACGCGTCGAAGTCGTCGGGCCGCTCGTCCCACATGCGCAGCAGGCGCGCGAAGGGGACGAACATCTTGTCCTTCTCGGAGCTGTAGTTGTACGTCTGCAATTGGTGGCCCAGCGCCTCGATGACCGCGAGCGGGATGCCCAGCTTCTCGGCCTCGGCGAGCAGCGCCTCCGCGCGCGCGTTGCGCGCGGGGCCCTCCGGACGGGCGTTGTTCTCCGCCATCGCCCGGCGCAGCGTGTCGAAGTCCATGACGGGACCCGTGGCGTGGCTCATCGGCCGCTCTCCCCGTGATCGGTGTGGGTGGCCCATTCGAGCAGGCCGATGAAGGCGCGGTTGAGGAGCGCCGAGTCCGCGGGCCGCAGGGGCCGCTGAGCCATCAGCATGGCCTGCCCGTACAGGGACTCGACGGCCGTGCCGATCAGCTCCGGGTCGCCGAGCGAACTGATGCGCCGGATCAGCGGGTTGAGGTGGTTCAGCACCAGCCGCGCGCGAGGGGTGCTGCCGCGCAGCGAGCCGAGGATGCCCGCCCACAGGTCGTCGGCGCCCTCCTCGGCCTCCGCGCGCGCCTGTTCGTGCCGGGCCGCGCGGTCGTCCAGATGCAGCGCCGGGACGGACAGCGGGTGGAACGCGCGCAGGGCGACGTCGCAGCCCAGGGGGTCGAGCGTGGCCCGTGCCGCCGCCAGGAACCCGGCGAGCGCCAGCTCCTCGCCCGGTTCGACGGTGTCCAGGTGCGCGGTCACCGTGTCCGCGTCCAGCTCCGCGACGACGGTGGCAGGGCGCACCGAGGGCAGCGCCTCGACCAGCTCCGTGTCGTACGTGTAGCCGCCGTTGACGACGCCGATGCCCTGCGCCGACGCGATCGGGGCGACCTGCCGGTACTCCTCGACGCTCCGCGTGAAGTGCACCACCGGATGGCGCAGCGCGAACTCCTCCAGGGACAGCCGCCCGTCCGTCGTCTCGAACGGCAGCCACGGCAGCATCGTGCGCAGCATGTCCTTGTCGTGCCGGGCCAGCGACTTCACGCCCAGGTGGTGCACCGACAGGAACGCGCCGAGCCGCTCCGGGTCGCCCGCCGCGAGTCCGGTCAGCCAGCCGCGGATCCGCTCACCGAGCGCCTCGCGCACGGCGGCCAGAGTCTCGTCCTCGTACAGGGCCTCCCGCGACGCGGTGGGCCGCAGGCTGTCCGTGTCCAGGACGCAGCGTACGAAGAACGCCCAGTCCGGCAGCACCTGTTCGGCCCGCTCGGTCAGCAGCATGCCTTTGAGGTGCACTCGGTGACGCGCGCGCTGCGCCGGGCTGACGGCCTGCGGCAGCACATAGGCGACGCCCCGGACGCCGGCGACCGGCACGTCCAGCGCGATCGAGTCCAAAGGCGTGAACCCGAACAGGTCGTGGCAGTGCCGGGCCAGCGCGACCCGTCGCGCCGCCGGGCTCGGGTAGGGGCGGTCCCAGGGCGCCGGAAGCTCCGTCACCGCCGTGTCGCCGACCCGCACGTCGTACGGCAGCAGCGTGCCGAAGTCGCGGGCCAGGGACAGCACCCGCTCCTCGGTCAGCCACTCGTCCGCGCCCGCGCGCGCCTGGAGGTACACCGTGGTCCCCGGCTCCGCGCGGGCCGCGTCCGGCAGGGTCCGCACGGTGTACGAACCGTCGTCGGTGGCCGTCCACTCGACCGGCACCGCGTCGGGCGTACGCGCCGAACGGCTCACCACACGGATGCGCTCGGCGACCACGAAGCAGGCGAGCAGGCCGATGCCGAACTGCCCGAGGAAGTCCGAGCGCGCCGCCTCCAGACCGCCGGCCCGCTTCGAACTGCGGCCGATCGTCGCGAGCAGGCTGTGCACGTCCGACTCGGTGAGCCCGACGCCGGAGTCCTCGACGCGCAGGGCGCCGTCCTCCGCGTACAGCCGCACCCGGGCCGGGGCGTCCGGCTGTTCGGCGCGGCGGGCCGTGATGGCGTCCACGGCGTTCTGCAGCAGCTCCCGCAGATAGACCTTGGGGCTGGAGTACAGGTGGTGCGAGAGAAGGTCCACCAGGCCGCGCAGATCGACCTGGAAGGCGTGCGGCGACCCCTCGGACCGCGGCGCCGAGGACGACGGTCCGGGTGTCCCAGGCGACGACTGAGGCGTCTGAGACGAAGGAGAGGGCTGAGGTGCCTGGGGTGACTGAGGTGTCTGTGAGTTCATCGTCGCTGCGCCGGTGGGGGGACAGGCGACGGCGCGGGTCGGGCGGTCCTCCGAAGAGTGACCGCGGTGAGGGCCGGAGCGGGCAATCCTAGGTCCGAACGAGCCGTCTGACCAGCGGATTTCCAGGACGTATGCGGCAATGTCAGTGGGGTGGTGTGCAATGGATCTCGTGCCCGTGCTCGAAGAACCGCTCAAGAAGGTGCTCGGATCCGCCACCGCGAAGGTGATGGCCGAGCATCTCGACCTGCACACCGTCGGCGACCTCCTGCACCACTACCCCCGGCGGTACGCGGAGCGCGGCGAGCTGACCCGCCTGGCCGAACTGCCCCTGGACGAGCATGTGACGGTGGTCGCCCAGGTCGAGACCGCCCGCGTCCTGAGATTCAACGGCGGCAGCGGACAGCGCCTCGAAGTCGTCATCACCGACGGCAGCGGCCGGCTCCAACTCGTCTTCTTCGGCCGCGGTGTCCACAAGCCGCACAAGGACCTGCTGCCCGGCACCCGCGCGATGTTCGCCGGCAAGGTCTCCCTCTTCAACCGCAAACTCCAACTGGCCCATCCGGCGTACGAACTGCTGCGCGCCCGCCCCGACGACCCGGACGACCCCGAGAGCGCCGAGCCCACCGAGCACGCCGTGGACTCCTGGGCCGGCGCGCTCATCCCGATCTATCCGGCCACCGCCAAACTGGAGTCCTGGAAGATCGCCAAAGCGGTCGACGCGGTGCTGCCCAGCGCGCGCGACGCCGTCGACCCGCTGCCGCCGGGCCTGCGTGACGGACGCGCCCTCGTCCCCCTGCCCGAGGCGCTGCTGAAGATCCACCGCCCGCACACCAAGGCCGACATCGAGGACGCCCGCGCGCGGCTGAAGTGGGACGAGGCGTTCGTCCTCCAGGTCGCCCTGGCCCGCCGCCGGTTCGCCGAGACACAGCTCCCCGCGACCGCCCGCCGCCCGACGCCCGGCGGGGTGCTGGACGCCTTCGACGCCAAGCTGCCGTTCACCCTCACCGAGGGGCAGCGGAAGGTCACCGGGGAGATCTTCGACGACCTGGCGATCGAGCATCCGATGCACCGGCTGCTCCAGGGCGAGGTCGGCTCCGGCAAGACCCTGGTCGCCCTGCGCGCGATGCTCGCTGTCGTGGACGCCGGGGGACAGGCCGCGATGCTCGCGCCGACCGAGGTCCTGGCCCAGCAGCACCACCGGTCGGTCACCGAGATGATGGGGGAGCTGGCCGAGGGCGGCATGCTGGGCGGCGCGGAGCACGCCACCAAGGTCGTCCTGCTCACCGGCTCCATGGGGGTCGCCGCCCGCCGCCAGGCGCTCCTGGACCTGGTCACCGGCGAGGCGGGCATCGTCATCGGGACGCATGCGCTGATCGAGGACAAGGTCCAGTTCCACGACCTGGGCCTGGTCGTCGTCGACGAACAGCACCGCTTCGGCGTCGAGCAGCGGGACGCCCTGCGCGGCAAGGGCGGCACCGGAGACGAGAAGCGGACCCCGCACACCCTCGTCATGACCGCCACCCCCATTCCGCGTACGGTCGCGATGACCGTCTTCGGTGACCTGGAGACCTCGGTACTCGACCAGCTCCCCGCCGGGCGCTCCCCCATCGCCAGCCATGTCGTGCCCGCCGCCGACAAGCCGCACTTCCTCTCCCGCGCGTGGGAGCGCGTCCGCGAGGAGGTCGCCAAGGGCCATCAGGCGTACGTGGTGTGCCCGCGCATCGGCGACTCCGACGACGAAGCGGCCGAGCCGGGCACCGGCAAGGGCGCCAAGGCGAAGGCCAAGAAGGCGTCCTCCGAAGCCGAGACCGGGGCCGGGGCCGACGCCGACAAGCGCCCCCCGCTCGCCGTCCTCGACGTCGCCGAAGGACTCGCCGCCGGCCCCCTCCAGGGGCTGCGCGTCGAGGTGCTGCACGGTCGGATGGCACCCGACGACAAGGACGCCGTCATGCGCCGCTTCAGTGCGGGCGAGACGGACGTCCTGGTCGCCACCACGGTCATCGAGGTCGGGGTCAACGTGCCGAATGCCACCGCGATGGTGATCATGGACGCCGACCGGTTCGGCGTATCGCAGCTCCACCAGCTGCGCGGCCGGGTCGGCCGGGGCTCCGCGCCCGGACTCTGCCTCCTGGTCACGGAGGCGCCCGAGGCGAGCCCGGCGCGCACCCGGCTGAACGCCGTGGCGTCCACGCAGGACGGCTTCGAGCTGTCCCGGATCGACCTCGAACAGCGCCGCGAGGGCGATGTCCTCGGCCAGGCCCAGTCCGGGGTGCGGTCCTCGCTGCGGATGCTCGCCGTCATCGACGACGAGGAGATCATCGCCGAGGCCCGCGAGGAGGCCGTCAAGGTCGTCGCAGCCGACCCCGAGCTGACCGGCCTGCCCGCCCTGCGCACGGCCCTGGACGCCCTGCTCGACGCCGAGCGGGAGCAGTACTTGGAGAAAGGCTGAGAAGGGCTGAGGAAGGCTGCGAAGGGCTGAGGACGGGGCGGCAGGGGGCCGAGCCGTCGAAACGCCCTATCGTGGACGTGACCAGCGCCGGCGCCGCCGACCGCGGTACTCCGTACTCGCGGCACCCCGGCACCCGCGCACCGCAACACCCCGCACCCCCTCCGCACTCCAGGACCCCGAGGACCCCATGACCCGCGTGATCGCCGGAAGCGCCGGTGGACGCCGACTGGCCGTGCCGCCGGGGAACGGCACCCGGCCCACCTCCGACCGCGCGCGCGAAGGGCTCTTCTCCACCTGGGAGTCCCTGCTCGGCACCCTCCGGGGCGTCCGCGTCGCCGACCTCTACGCGGGCTCGGGCGCCGTGGGACTCGAAGCCCTCTCCCGGGGCGCCGCCCACACCCTTCTGGTCGAGGCCGACCCCCGCGCCGCGCGCACCATCCGGGACAACGTCCGCGCGATCGGCCTCCCGGGCGCCGACGTCCGCTCCGGCAAGGCCGAGCAGATCGTCACGGGACCGGCCCCCGACGAGCCGTACGACCTCGTGTTCCTGGACCCGCCCTACGCCGTTACGAACGGCGATCTTGGCGAGATACTCCTCACACTCCGCGCCCAGGGCTGGCTAGCGGACGAAGCCGTCGTCACCGTTGAACGCGGTACCAGAGGTGGCGTGTTCCCCTGGCCGGACGGCTTCGAAGCGATCCGGTCCCGTCGCTACGGCGAGGGAACGTTTTGGTACGGTCGCGCCGCCGTCACCAGCGAAGACGCCTCTATGTGCGAAGCCGCACCATGAGCGGACCGGAGAGCGAGGGACTTCAGTTGCGCCGCGCCGTCTGTCCGGGGTCGTTCGACCCCATCACCAATGGCCACCTCGACATCATCGCCCGCGCCTCCAAGCTCTACGACGTGGTGCATGTCGCCGTGATGATCAACAAGTCCAAGAAGGGCCTGTTCGAGATCGACGAGCGGATCGCGCTGATCCGTGACGTCACCGCCGAGTTCGGCAATGTCGAGGTCGAGTCCTTCCACGGCCTCCTCGTCGACTTCTGCAAGCAGCGCGACATCCCCGCCATCGTCAAGGGCCTCAGGGCGGTCAGCGACTTCGACTACGAGCTGCAGATGGCCCAGATGAACATCGGCCTCTCGGGCGTCGAGACCCTTTTCGTGCCCACCAACCCGACGTACAGCTTCCTCTCCTCGTCCCTGGTGAAGGAGGTCGCGACCTGGGGCGGCGACGTCTCCCACCTGGTACCCCCGCCGGTTCTGGAAGCCCTCACCAAACGCCTCGGTGAGCAGTGAACTCCTGACAGTCCGTCACCCGGTGTCGGCCCGGCACCGACTGCCCGTACAGTCGCCTTGTCCGTCTCCCCCGGGTCGTACGGGGTCCGTCCAAGGCACAGAGAGTGGCGAGCACACGGTGGACGTGCAGAAGAAGCTCGACGAGATCGTCACGGCGGTCGGCAGCGCCCGGTCCATGCCCATGTCGGCCTCGTGCGTGGTCAACCGGGCCGAGCTGCTCGCGCTGCTCGAAGAGGTGCGCGAGGCGCTGCCCGGCTCCCTCGCCCAGGCCGAGGAGCTGATCGGCGGCCGTGAGCAGGTCGTCGCCCAGGCCCGCCAGGAGGCCGAGCGGATCATCGAGACCGCGCACGCCGAGCGCGGCTCCCTGATCTCCGACACGGAGGTCGCCCGCCGCTCCCAGAACGAGGCCGAGCGGATCGTCTCCGAGGCCCGCCAGGAGGCCGACGAGATCCGCGCCGAGGCCGACGACTACGTCGACTCCAAGCTCGCCAACTTCGAGGTCGTCCTCACCAAGACCCTCGGCTCCGTCGGCCGGGGCCGCGAAAAGCTCCTCGGCACCGGCCAGGGGCTCGACCCCCAGGGCTACGAGGACCCCGACTACGCCGAGGCCCCCGAGCGCAGCCACGACCCGGAGACCCTGCGGCAGCGGGCCGACGAGTACGTCGACGTCAAGCTCGGCGCCTTCGAGGCGGTCCTCGCCAAGACGCTGGACGCGGTCGGCAGGGGCCGGCAGAAGCTCCAGGGCCGTGTCGTCACGGACGAGCTGGGCTCCCTCGGCGACGCCGGCGTGCACACCAGCGACGCCGACTACCTCGCGGACCTCGCCGAGATGAGCGACCGCCCCGACGCGCGCCGGTCCCAGCCCCGCCCCGAGCCCGCCGCCGAACAGCCGGCCGCACCACCCGTCCCGGACCAGCAGCCCTACGCGCCCCAGGACCCGTACACGTACCAGCAGCAGGACCCGTACGCGTACCAGCAGCAGGCCTACGGACAGCAGCAGGACCCGTACGCCTACCAGGACCCCTACGGCTACCAGCAGCAGGCGTACGACCCGGCACAGACCTACGACCCCGCACAGGCCCAGGCTCAGGTGCAGGCCCAGGGGTACGGGCAGCAGCAGCCGGCGTCCGCCGCCGCGCTGGACGAGACCAGCCTCTTCGACACGAGCATGATCAGCGCGGAGCAGCTGCGCCAGTACGAGCAGGGGCGCTGAGGCCGGTCCTGACCTAGGTCCGGACCAGGTCGGGGCCGGATTGGGCCGACAGCGAAAGGTCCAGTATCCTGGCTCTTCGGTCGCGTGCGCATGCCCGCGATCGATCCCTTTGCAGCATCCACCCCCCATTCGAGCCCGCGGCGTCGATCTTTTCCGCGGCTTCACCGACCGAAAGCAGGAATGGCCCTGAACGCCCGCCTTGACCACCGCAACCCCCTCGTGTTCGACACGCACGAGCTGGGGCGGCGTCCAGGTGCGCTCCAGCGGCTGACCCGCTCGGTCGATGCGCCCGCCGGGGACGCCGTCTTCGGCATCCAGGGCGTCATCGGAGTGCCCGCGGGCGCGCCGGTGGAGATCGATCTGCGCCTTGAGTCGGTCATGGAAGGGGTGCTTGTCACAGGCACCGTCCGTGCCACGGCCAAGGGGGAGTGCGTAAGGTGTCTGGAGCCGCTGGAGCTGTCGCTCGAAGCGGACTTCCAGGAGATGTTCTCGTACCCCGACGCCGACGAGCGGGGCCGTGCGGTCGCCCGCCCGGCCGACGACGTCGACGCCGAGGAGGACGAGGACAGGCTCTTCATCGAGGACGGCTTGTTCGACCTCGAACCCGTGCTGCGTGATGCGGTGGTGCTCGCACTGCCGATGCAGCCGGTGTGCCAGGACGACTGCCCGGGTCTGTGCTCCCAGTGCGGAGTGCGGCTCGCGGACGACCCGGACCACCATCATGACGCCGTCGACATCCGGTGGGCGGCATTGCAGGGACTCGCCAGTTCCGTCCAGGACGGCGAGAAGGACGAGATGAGCGGCGAAGCGCCCAAGTCAGCACGCGCCGCCGAGAAGCAGGAGAAGTAGCCGTGGCTGTTCCGAAGCGGAAGATGTCGCGCAGCAACACGCGCCACCGCCGGTCGCAGTGGAAGGCTGCGGTCCCCACCCTGGTTGCGTGCGAGCGCTGCCACGAGCCCAAGCAGCAGCACATCGCGTGCCCGGCTTGCGGCACGTACAACAAGCGTCAGGTCATCGAGGTCTGAGCGGCTGGTGAGAGGCACGATGCCAGACGCCAAGAAGGCGGACGCCGTCATCAAGAAGGCGGACGACGCCAGGAAAAGGGCGGACGCGGCCTCGTCCCACACGCTTCTGGAAGGGCGGCTCGGGTACCACCTTGAGTCCGCCCTTCTGGTGCGTGCCCTGACCCACCGTTCCTACGCGTACGAGAACGGCGGTCTGCCGACGAACGAGCGGCTGGAGTTCCTCGGGGACTCCGTGCTCGGCCTCGTCGTCACGGACACGCTGTACCGCACCCACCCCGACCTGCCCGAAGGCCAGTTGGCCAAGTTGCGGGCCGCGGTGGTCAACTCGCGTGCGCTGGCGGAGGTGGGCCGCGGGCTCGACCTCGGTGCCTTCATCCGGCTCGGCCGGGGCGAGGAAGGCACGGGCGGCCGGGACAAGGCGTCGATCCTCGCCGACACCCTGGAAGCGGTGATCGGCGCGGTCTATCTCGACCAGGGACTCGACGTGGCGGCGGAGCTGGTGCACCGGCTCTTCGACCCTCTGATCGAGAAGTCGTCGAATCTGGGCGCCGGCCTGGACTGGAAGACCAGTCTCCAGGAGCTGACCGCGACCGAAGGGCTCGGCGTTCCCGAGTACCTGGTCTCGGAGACCGGCCCCGATCACGAGAAGACCTTTACTGCTGCCGCCCGCGTCGGAGGCGTCTCGTACGGCACCGGCACCGGCCGCAGCAAGAAGGAAGCGGAACAGCAGGCAGCGGAGTCCGCCTGGCGCGCGATTCGCGCGGCGGCGGACGAACGGGCCGCCTCGGCGGCGACCACCGCGGCGGCGGAGACCGACGGGGACACCGACGCCCCTTCGGAGGAGCCGGCCTCGGACCCCACTTCCGCCTGACGTACAGACACGTACTGCCACGTACTGACACGTACCGAGGTGCGACTCGTGTGCCCGCTCCCGTACAGGGGCGGGCACACGTGCCGTCGGCCGCCGCGACCCCGGCGATCCCGGTGACCCTCCGGAGGAGACCATGCCCGAGCTGCCCGAGGTGGAGGTCGTACGGCGGGGTCTGGACCGCTGGGTCGCCCATCGGACCGTCGCCGAGGCCGAGGTGCTGCACCCGCGTGCCGTCCGGCGCCATGTCGCCGGGCCCGACGACTTCGCGCACCGCCTCAAGGGGCACCGCTTCGGCGGTCCCATGCGCCGGGGGAAGTACCTGTGGCTTCCGCTGGAGGACACCACCTCCTCGGTCCTCGCCCACCTCGGGATGAGCGGCCAGCTCCTGGTCCAGCCGCACGAGGCGCCCGACGAGAAGCATCTGCGCATCCGGGTCCGGTTCGCGGACGCGGTCGGCACCGAACTCCGCTTCGTCGACCAGCGCACCTTCGGCGGCCTGTCCCTGCACGAGAACACCCCCGACGGGCTCCCGGACGTCATCGCGCACATCGCCCGCGACCCGCTGGACCCGCTGTTCGACGACGCCGCGTTCCACGACGCGCTGCGCCGCAAGCGCACCACGATCAAGCGGGCACTCCTTGACCAGTCGCTGATCAGCGGAGTGGGCAACATCTACGCCGACGAGGCGCTGTGGCGCGCCCGGCTGCACTACGAGCGGCCGACCGCGACCTTCACCCGCCCCCGTACCGCCGAACTCCTCGGCCATGTGCGGGACGTGCTGAACGCCGCCCTGTCCGTCGGCGGCACCAGCTTCGACAGCCTGTACGTGAACGTGAACGGCGAGTCCGGCTACTTCGACCGGTCCCTCGACGCCTACGGGCGCGAGGGCCTTCCGTGCCGCCGCTGCGGCACCCCGATCCGCAGGCGGTCGTGGATGAACCGCTCCAGTTACTACTGCCCGCGCTGTCAGCGACCGCCGCGCGCGTCGTAGCGTTCACGCGCCGCCAGTACGTCGCCCATCTGGTCCTCGACACAGCGGATGAGGGCGATCAGTTGTTCCGTGACGCGGTGGCCGAGCGGGGTGAGGGTGTAGTCGACGCGCGGCGGGTTCGTCGGCTGGGCTTCGCGGTGCACGAGACCGTCGCGCTCCAGGGCCTGCAGTGTCTGCGACAGCATCTTCTCGCTCACGCCGTCCACGCGGCGCCGCAGCTCGTTGAAGCGGAACGTGCCGTCGTACAGCGCGCCCAGCGTGAGAGAACCCCAGCGGCCCGTGACGTGCTCCAGGGTGCCCCGCGAGGGGCAGACGCGCGAGAACACGTCGAAGGCGAGGGCGGCGCCGCCGTCCGTGTCGGTATCCATGGCAGCAGCGTACGGGGGCTCAGCGCTGACTGCGAGAGTGCGCTGTGGAAAGGTAAGCCGACCATTCACTGACATGACCCGGGAAATTGCCGCGCTGTTCGCACGGAAGGTGAGGCGCGTCGGGCATGGGCACGACAGACTGGGCGCCATGTGGATCGTCGCGACAATACTGTCGGTGCTCGGGCTGGCCGTCACCGTGGACCAGGTGCGCAGGGGACGGCGGTGGGAGGCCGGTGGGGTGCTGCTGTCCACCCTCGCCATGCTGGCGCTGTTCCTCAGCCTGGAGCGGGAGAGCACGTCGCTCTTCTGGCTGTTCCCCCTGCTCCTCGTGGCCGGCTTCGGCGCCGAGGGCATGGCCTACTGGACCGCTCGGAAGCGGGGGAACGGGCCGCTGAACACGGAGTCCTAGCGTCCGGGAAGTCCTAGAACCCGAAGTCCTGGGTCCACCAAGGGCCGCCGGGGGCGAAGTGTGCGCCCACGCCCAGGGTCTTGAAGTCGCAGTTGAGGATGTTGGCGCGGTGGCCGGGGCTGTTCATCCAGGCGTCCATCACGGCGGCGGCGTCGGCCTGACCCCGCGCTATGTTCTCGCCGCCCAGACCCGATATCCCCGCCTTGTCGGCGCGGTCCCACGGCGACGCGCCGTCCGGGTCGGTGTGGTCGAAGAAGCCCCGGGCCGCCATGTCCTCGCTGAAGTTCTCGGCGAGGGCGGCCAACTGGGCATCGGCGGTCACCGGGCTGCAACCGACCTTGGCGCGCTCCTGGTTGACCAGGCTGAGCACCTGGGCCTCGGCGGAGTTCGTCCCGGCCGGCGGCTTCGCCGACGTGGACGGCGCCTTCGGTGCGGGAGCGGGCGCCTTGGGCGGGGTGGCCGTCTTCTGGGAGCCGCCCGCGGAGGTGCCCGTGCCCGCCGCCGAGCCGGACGGTTCCGAGGTCTTCGGCGGCGAGGGCTTCTCCGACGGCTTCTCCGAGGGCTTCGCGCTCGACTCGGTGGCCGAGGGCGCGGGCGAGGAGGGCTGGTCGCTGCTCTGGCTGGGGCTCGACGGTTCGCCCTCCGGCGTGCTCGACGCACCGCCCTGGGTTTCGAGGTCCGTCGGCGAGTCCCCGGTCTGCACCTTGCCGGATGAGGCGCCGCCCCCGACTACGGGAAGGGAGCCGCCGCCGGGCAGCACGCCGGTGGCCATCGCGATGGTGCCCATGGCGACGGCCGCGGAGACGCCGAGCAGTCCGGTGCGGACCGGGGTGGACATCCGCTTCTTGGGACGGCGCCGGTGACCGGAGTCCCGCGAGACGGCGGTGCCCCCGTCGCCCCCGTGCGCGACCTCGTCACCGAAGAACGCCCGCATGGTCGCGGTCTCGGCCTCCGACACAGGGGTGTCCCAGGCGTACGCGTCGCGGGGTCCCGGCTCGGGGAAGGCCGAGGCGGCGATGGCCTCGGCGGCGGCGGACGACTCGCGGTACGCGGCCTGGTCGCCGTACCCGTACCCATATCCGTACGCGGGACCGCCGTGAGGAGCGACCTGCGGCTGCCCGTACCCGTACGCGTCGTCCGTGTAGTAGTCCGCGCGGGCGGCGGCCTGGGCCTCGGCGGCGTCGGCGCGCAGATACGCGGCCGTCGGCATCTCGTCGGCCGTTCCACCGGGTGTCGACCCGGGGGCGTGGTCCGTGGAGGAATCCGTACCCGCGGCGCGACCTGTGGCGGCGCGGCCGGCGTCCGAGCGTCGGTGGCGTCCCATGTCCTGGCCTTCCTCGTCCATGCGGTCAATGTGTCTCACCCGAACGAGTGAGGCTCATTGCGTCGGGACGGTACCCCATGGCGGAAAGGGACGAAGGGCCCATAGGTGCATTTGGCCCGTTAGCGTGCAGCCATGAATGAAGAGGTTCGGCTCACCGCTTGGGTACGCGGTCGAGTACAGGGAGTGGGTTTCCGCTGGTACACGCGTGCCAAGGCGCTGGAGCTAGGGGGGCTGAGTGGTTTTGCTCTCAATTTGGACGACGGACGCGTGCAGGTGGTGGCGGAGGGCGCGCGGGGGTCCTGTGAAGGTCTTCTGGAGTGGCTCAGGGACGGCGACACGCCGGGGAGGGTCGACGGAGTGACGGAGATCTGGGCCACCCCGCGCGGGGGCTACGACGGCTTCGCGATCCGCTGAACGAGACCACCCCGGCCCGCCCCGGGGAGGGGGCGCACGGCAGGTCCGTGACCCCCGCCCGGGGTGGAAAGAGCCTGGTGGTTGCCGAGAAACACTTGCGGTGGGAGGGTCCGGCAGGGAAGGATGATCTCCACGCCCCCAGGGCCCCGCAGCAGAGGCCAGGCCGGTCATACAACGGCCCAGAGCCCCCGGGTTGCCCGCCGGTACGGGGCGTGATCGTGTTGACCGTCAAACTTTTTGGTGAGACTCTGGAAGCCCCGCGCACCTTAGCTGTTTGGCATGTAAGAACGACAGTCAGAACTCCAGAGTGCCAAGCACCGCGGGTGCGATTCCCTCACGACCCACACCGCTTCGGTCGGTCACTCAGTGTGGAGGACCATCCATCATGGCAAAGGCGCTTCTCGGTTACGTCGGCGGCTCCGACCCGCGACTCCTCGCCGAGATGCGACGGCTCCAGCAACGCGTCCAGGACCTCGAATCCGAGCTTGTACGGATCCAGGCCGAGAACGACGCGTTGGCGGCTGCCGCTTCTCACGACAGCGACTCGCTCCTCAAGAGCATCGACGTACCCCAGGCGGAGCCTGCGCTCACCTGACCACAACTCCTGAACCACCGCTAGAGCTGGACCGTGGTCGGGCTGCCCTGTCAGCCGCTATGTTCCGAACTGCAAGGGACGCTTCGGCGTCCCTTCTGTCTTGCCGCCCCCACTGACCGCCCCCCTTCCTTTAACGTCTGATGTGCCCTTCGCATTCATCGGTGAAACCGCAAGTTCACGCTGTGAGACACGCGGAATTCCGCGTGTGACGCGCAGCGCCCCGCGAGAACCGTGGCGGGCGACAGGAGAGAGGTAGAGTCCGGCGGCGTGCACCTCAAGGCCCTGACCCTGCGCGGTTTCAAATCCTTCGCGTCGGCCACGACGCTGCGGTTCGAGCCGGGCATCACCTGCGTCGTCGGACCCAACGGCTCCGGCAAGTCCAATGTCGTGGACGCGCTGTCCTGGGTCATGGGCGAACAGGGCGCCAAATCACTGCGCGGCGGCAAGATGGAGGACGTCATCTTCGCCGGCACCACCGGGCGCCCCCCGCTCGGCCGCGCCGAGGTGTCCCTCACCATCGACAACTCCGACGGCGCCCTGCCCATCGAGTACGCCGAGGTCACCATCACGCGGATCATGTTCCGCAACGGCGGCAGCGAGTACCAGATCAACGGCGACACCTGCCGGCTCCTCGACATCCAGGAGCTGCTCTCCGACTCCGGTATCGGCCGCGAGATGCACGTCATCGTCGGGCAGGGCCAGCTCGACTCCGTGCTGCACGCCGACCCGATGGGGCGCCGCGCGTTCATCGAGGAGGCCGCGGGCGTCCTCAAGCACCGCAAGCGCAAGGAGAAGGCGCTGCGGAAGCTCGACGCGATGCAGGCCAACCTCGCGCGCGTGCAGGACCTCACCGACGAACTGCGCCGCCAGCTCAAGCCCCTCGGCCGACAGGCCGCCGTCGCCCGCCGCGCCGCCGTCATCCAGGCCGACCTGCGCGACGCCCGGCTGCGCCTGCTCGCCGACGACCTCGTACGGCTGCGGGACGCGCTGCGTACCGAGATCGCCGACGAGGCCGAACTCAAGCTGCGCAAGGAGACCGCCGAGGCGCAGCTCAAGGCCGCGCTCGCCCGGGAAGCCACCCTTGAGGACGAGGTCCGCCGGCTCACCCCCCGCCTCCAGCGCGCCCAGCAGACCCTGTTCGAGCTGTCCCAGCTCGCCGAGCGGGTACGCGGCACGATCTCGCTGGCCGACGCGCGCGTGAAGAGCGCGACCTCCGCGCCCCCCGACGAGCGGCGCGGGCGCGACCCCGAGGACATGGAGCGCGAGGCCGCGCGGATCCGTGAGCAGGAGGCCGAACTCGAAGCCGCCCTGGACGCCGCCCAGCGCGCCCTGGAGGACACCGTCTCCCACCGCGCCGAACTGGAGCGCGAGTTGACGGTCGAGGAGCGGCGGCTCAAGGACGTGGCACGTGCCATCGCCGACCGCCGTGAGGGACTGGCCCGGCTGCACGGCCAGGTCAACGCCGCCCGCAGCCGCGCCGCGTCCGCGCAGGCCGAGATCGACCGGCTGGCCGCCGCGCGGGACGGCGCGCAGGAACGTGCCGCCGCCGCGCAGGAGGAGTACGAACAGCTCAAGGCCGAGGTCGACGGGCTCGACGCCGGGGACCAGGATCTCGGGGCCCGGCACGACACCGCGCGGGAACAGCTCGCCGAAGCCGAAGCCGCGCTGACCGCCGCACGGGAGGCCGCGACCGGCGCCGAACGCCGCCGCGCGGCCGTCGCCGCCCGGCACGAGACCCTCGCACTCGGCCTGCGCCGCAAGGACGGCACCGGCGCCCTGCTCGCCGCCCGGGACCGGCTGACCGGACTCCTCGGCCCCGCCGCCGAACTCCTCACCGTCACCCCCGGCCACGAGGTCGCCCTCGCGGCGGCCTTCGGCGCGGCGGCCGACGCCATCGCCGTGACCACCCCCGCGTCCGCCGCCGAAGCGATTCGCCTGCTGCGCAAACAGGACGGCGGCCGTGCCGCGCTCCTGCTCACCGGAGCCCCCGAACCCGACCCCGCGGACGACCCCGCCGACACCCCCGCACCGCCCGCCGGACTGCGGGCCGCCGACCTCGTCCGGGGGCCGCAGGAGCTGATGCCCGCCGTACGGCGGCTGCTGCGCGGCATCGTCGTCGTCGGGACCCTCGAAGACGCCGAGGACCTCGTCTACGCCCGCCCCGCGCTGACCGCCGTCACCGCCGAGGGCGATCTGCTCGGGGCGCACTTCGCGCACGGCGGGTCCGCCGGGGCGCCCAGCCTCCTGGAGGTCCAGGCCTCCGTGGACGAGGCCGCCGCCGAGCTGGTCGAACTCGGCGAGCGGTGCGGGACGCTCGCCGACGAGCAGCGCCTCGCGGGCGAACAGCGCAAGGAGTGCGCCGCGCTCGTCGAGGAGCTGGCGGAGCGGCGCCGGGCCGCCGACCGCGAGAAGTCGGCCGTCGCCCAGCAGCTCGGCCGCCTCTCCGGGCAGGCGCGGGGCGCCGCGGGCGAGGCGGAGCGCTCCACTGCCGCGGCGGCGAAGGCCCAGGACGCCCTGGACAAGGCCGTCGAGGACGCCGAAGAACTCGCCGAACGGCTCGCCGTCGCCGAGGAGTCCGCCGAGGACGCCGATGAGGAGCCCGACACCTCCGTACGGGACCGGCTCGCCGCCGACGGGGCCAACGCGCGCCAGACCGAGATGGAGGCCCGCCTCCAGGTCCGTACCCATGAGGAGCGGGTCAAGGGGCTCGCCGGGCGGGCCGACTCGCTGGACCGGGCCGCGCGCGCCGAACGTGACGCACGCGCGCGTGCCGAGCAGCGCCGGGCCCGGCTGCGCCACGAGGCCGCCGTCGCCGGGGCCGTCGCGTCCGGCGCCCGCCAGCTTCTCGCCCATGTCGAGGTGTCGCTGGTACGGGCCGAGGAGGAGCGGGCCACCGCCGAGCGGGCCAAGGCCGAGCGGGAGAGCGAACTGACCGTCGCCCGGGGCACCGGACGCGATCTCAAGGGCGAACTCGACAAGCTCACCGACTCGGTGCACCGGGGCGAGGTGCTGGGCGCCGAGAAGCGGATGCGGATAGAGCAACTGGAGACCAAGGCGCTGGAGGAGCTGGGCGTGGAGCCCGAGGGGCTCGTCGCCGAGTACGGCCCCGACCAGCCCGTACCGCCCTCGCCGCCCGCCGAGGGCGAGGAGCTGCCCGAGGACCCCGAGCACCCCCGCAACCAGCCGGTCCGCTTCGTCAGGGGCGAACAGGAGAAGCGGCTCAAGTCAGCCGAACGGGCGTATCAGCAGCTGGGGAAGGTCAATCCGCTCGCCCTGGAGGAGTTCGCGGCGCTGGAGGAGCGGCACAAGTTCCTCAGCGAACAGCTCGAAGACCTGAAGAAGACCCGTACCGATCTGCTCCAGGTCGTCAAGGAGGTGGACGAGCGCGTCGAACAGGTCTTCACCGAGGCGTATCGCGACACCGCACGGCAGTTCGAAGGCGTGTTCTCGCGGCTCTTCCCCGGTGGTGACGGGCGGCTCATCCTCACCGACCCGGACAACATGCTCACGACGGGCGTGGACGTCGAGGCACGGCCGCCCGGCAAGAAGGTCAAGCGTCTGTCGCTGCTGTCCGGCGGCGAGCGGTCGCTGACGGCCGTGGCGCTCCTGGTGTCCATCTTCAAGGCGCGGCCGAGCCCGTTCTACGTGATGGACGAGGTCGAGGCGGCGCTCGACGACACCAACCTTCAGCGGCTCATCCGGATCATGCAGGAGCTTCAGGAGGCGTCCCAGCTCATCGTCATCACGCACCAGAAGCGGACGATGGAGGTCGCCGACGCGCTGTACGGCGTGTCCATGCAGGGCGACGGCGTGTCGAAGGTGATCAGCCAGCGACTGCGCTGAGCGGGTGACCTGACGGGCCGCCGGGTGGCGCGGTCGGGTGATCTCGCGGTGGTGACGGGTGATCTTCCGGTGGTGGGTGGCGCCGACGTGTGCGCCACTGGAAGGGCTCGCGCCCACCCCGGCAGTGCTGCCGGTTGCTGCCAGAGGAGTACATGTGACCAGCACAGCACCGCCGCCGGACGCCCGTACGGCCCATCCCGAGCACCTGGGCCATGTCATCTTCATCGCGGCGGCGGCGGCCATGGGCGGCTTCCTGTTCGGCTACGACAGTTCGGTCATCAACGGTGCCGTCGAGGCCATCCGCAGCCGTTACAACATCGGGTCAGCGGCGCTCGCGCAGGTCATCGCCATCGCCCTGATCGGCTGCGCGATCGGCGCCGCGACCGCGGGCCGGATCGCCGACCGCATCGGCCGCATCCGCTGCATGCAGATCGCGGCCGTCCTGTTCACCATCAGCGCCGTCGGCTCCGCGCTGCCCTTCGCGCTCTGGGACCTCGCGTTCTGGCGGATCGTCGGCGGCTTCGCCATCGGCATGGCCTCCGTCATCGGCCCCGCGTACATCGCCGAGGTCTCACCGCCCGCCTACCGGGGCCGGCTCGGCTCCTTCCAGCAGGCCGCGATCGTCATCGGCATCGCCGTCTCGCAGCTCGTCAACTACGCGATCCTCCAGGCGGCGGGCGGCAATCAGCGCGGCAAGATCATCGGCCTTGAGGCGTGGCAGGTCATGCTCGGCGTGATGGTGATCCCGGCCGTGCTCTACGGGCTGCTGTCCCTCGCGATCCCGGAGTCGCCGCGCTATCTGATCTCGGCGGGCAAGTACGACAAGGCCCGTACGGTGCTTGCGGACGTCGAGGGCGACAAGATCGACATGGACGCGCGGGTCGCGGAGATCGAGACGGCGATGCGGCGCGAGCACAAGTCGACGTTCAAGGACCTGAAGGGCAGCCGGTTCTACTTCCTGCCGATCGTCTGGGTCGGTATCGGTCTCTCCGCCTTCCAGCAACTGGTCGGCATCAACGTCGCCTTCTACTACTCCTCGACGCTGTGGCAGTCCGTCGGCGTCGACCCGACGACGTCGTTCTTCTACTCCTTCACCACGTCGATCATCAACATCATCGGTACCGTCGTCGCGATGATCTTCGTCGACCGGATCGGGCGGAGACCGCTCGCGCTGATCGGCTCGACGGGTATGGCCATCGGACTCGCCCTGGAGGCGTGGGCGTTCTCGTACAGCCTGGTGGACGGCAAACTCCCCAACGTCCAGGGCTGGGTGGCGCTGATCGCGGCCCACTGGTTCGTGTTCTTCTTCGCGATGTCCTGGGGTGTCGTCGTCTGGGTCTTCCTCGGCGAGATGTTCCCCAACCGGATTCGCGCCGCCGCGCTCGGCGTCGCCGCGTCGGCGCAGTGGATCGCCAACTGGGCCATCACCGCGAGCTTCCCGTCCCTGGCCGACTGGAACCTCTCGGCGACCTATGTGATCTACGCCTGCTTCGCCGCGCTGTCGATCCCCTTCGTGCTCCTGTTCGTGAAGGAGACCAAGGGCAAGACGCTGGAGGAGATGGGCTGAGCCCGCCCCTGCCCGGCGGTCCCGGTGGTCGCGGCGGTCCCGTCAGTCCTTCAAACGCGGTACGACCTGTTCCGCGAAGAGCTGGAGGCTGCGCCGGCCCTCGTCCAGCGGCATGCCCCCGCACAGCGGGTGCAGCACCAGGCTCACGCCCTCGCGCCCGCCCAGCTCCACGCACGCGTCAGGCGTGAGCACCCGGTACACGCCCTCGGCCCGCAGCTCGTCCACCGTCGTCGCCGCCGAGCGCACCGCCGAGGTGATGTCCCCGGACTGCCAGGACGCGTAGGTGAGCGCCTCGTGCAGGAAGTGCGTGCCGTACTCGGCCCAGACCCGGTCCGGGTCGTCGGCGATGTGCAGCAGCGGGGTCTCGGCCGCTGGCATCATCGTCCAGCCCTCGGTCCCGTACTCCGCGCGCAGCTCGTGGTAGTACGCCTCCAGGTCCGGCAGATGCGCGCTCGGGAAGAACGGCAGGCCGAGCCGGGCCGCCCGGCGCGCCGCCGCCCGTGAGGAGCCGCCGACCAGGAGCAGCGGATGCGGCTGGGTGAAGCAGCGCGGGCTGACGCGGACCGTGCGGCCCCGGAAGGTGAACGGCTCTCCCGTCCACGCCTGGAGCAGGGTGTCCAGGACCTCGTCCTGGATCCGGCCGCGCCGCTTCCACTCCACGCCGAAGGCCGCGTACTCCTCGGGCCGGTAGCCGATGCCCGCGACCGTCACGAGCCGGCCGCCGCTCAGCAGGTCCAGGACGGCGATGTCCTCGGCGAGGCGCAGCGGGTCGTGCAGCGGGCCGATCACCGCCGAGACCGTCACCGCGATGTTCCGGGTCGCGCCGAACACCGCGCCCGCGAAGGCGAAGGGCGACGGCAGCCAGTTGTTCGCGACGCCGTGGTGCTCCTCGGTCTGCACCGTGGAGATCCCCCGCTCGTCGGCGTACGCGGCCATCTCGACGGCGGCGCGGTAGCGGGCACCGAGCGTTTCCGGGGTCGCGGCGGGGTCGACCAGATTGAACCGTACGACCGTGACGGGCATGGCGGACGTCCCTCTCAGCCTGGATGCGGTGAGCGGGGGGACCGTAACTGACGCAGCGTCAGATGGCCAGGGGTGCGGGCCTCGGAGAGCGGTTCCTCGGCAGGGCCGCGTACAGTCCGGCGGCGACCAGGATGGTCACCAGCCAGCCGAGACCGTTGCGGCCGACCCAGGACTCGGCGAGCGGGCCGCTGAACCAGTCGACACGGGTGAACAGCAGCCCGGTCCCCAGCGCCACGCCCCACGCCGTCATCGCCTGCCAGGCGAACCCGGCCCGGTACCAGTACGCGCTGGTCCGCCCGGTGTCCATCAGCGCTTCGGCGTCGTACGTCTTCCGGTGCAGCATGTCGACGCCGAAGACGCCGATCCACGCCGAGAACGCCACCGCGAGCAGCGTCAGGAAGGAGACGAACGAGCCGAGGAAGCCGGTGGCGACGTTCATCAGCAGATAGCCGAGGACCAGACTGATCACGGCGTTCACGCTGACCGCCCACGCGCGCGGGACCCTGATTCCCAGGGTCTGCGCGGTGAAGCCCGCCGAGTACATCGACATCGAGTTGATCAGCAACATGCCGACCAGGGCCATCACCAGATACGGCACCGCCAGCCAGGTCGGCAGCAGCGCGCCCAGGAACGACACCGGGTCGGAAGCGGACGACAGATCGGGCGTGCCGACCGCCATCACGGCGCCCATCAGCACCAGCGGTACGACGACGATGCCCGCGCCGCCCACCGAGTGCCCGACGAGCGCCCTGCCGGACGCGCTCGGCGGCAGATAGCGGGTGAAGTCCGGGGCCGAGGGCACCCAGCTCAGACCGCCCGCGGCGATGGTGCCGATGCCCGCGACGACCATCGCGGTGGACCCGGCGGGCTTGTCGAACACGGCCGACCAGTCGGTCTCGGCGAGCAGATAGGCGAGCACCAGGACGCTGAAGGCGCCGAAGAGGTACGTCGACCAGGTGCTGCACACCTGGAGGACCTTCCGGCCGAGTCCGCTGATGAGGAAGGTACCGGCGACGAAACCGATCAGGGTGACGACCGTGAGCGCGGTGGTGCTCTTGATCCCGAAGCACAGGTCGAGCACGGTCAGCACGGCATAGGCGCCGGTGACTGCGTTGATCGTCTCCCAGCCCCAGCGGGCGACCCAGATCAGCGCGCCGGGGAAGAGATTGCCGCGCTGCCCGAAGACCGCGCGCGAGAGCGTCATCCCGGGGGAGCCGCCGCGCTTGCCGGCGATCGAGATCAGCCCGACCAGTCCGTAGCTGAGGACCGGCGAGACCAGGGCGACGATCAGGACCTGCCAGAAGTTCAGCCCGCCCGTGACGACCAGGCCCGCGCCCATGGTGAGCAGCAGCACGCTGATGTTGGCGGCGACCCAGGTGGGGAACAGCTCCCGCGTCCGGCCCCGGCGCTCGGCGAGCGGAACGGGTTCGATGCCCCGGGTCTCGACGGTCGTGTGCGGTGCCGTGGCCGTATGCGGTGCCGTGATGGTGCGCGGTGCCGTGGGGCCGCCGGCGGCGGGATTTTCGGGCGTGAGGGTGCCTTCGGGCGGGGGAGTGCTCATGGAACGGGGGGTTACCTCTCGCTCGGCTCGGTGCGGGGAGCCGGTGGGGGAGCGACCGGACCATCGTACGTTAGTCCGAGAAGTGCCTTATGTCCCCGGCCATTCCTTGGAGGATGGCACAGCGTCCGTGCCCTGGGGGCCCATGACCGATACTGATGGCGTTATGGACATCGTCATCCTTGCTGTAGTCATCGCCGTGGTCGTGATCGGCGCGCTCGGTGGGCTCGTCGTCGGCAGCCGCAGGCGCAAGCAGTTGCCGCCGCAGGCGCCCCCCACCACGCCCGACCTCACCGCCCCGCCGGCCGAGCCGCACATCGGCGAGGAGGCCGGGGCGCCGAGCGACGAGGACCGTCGCACCGTCGAAGAGGTGGACCTGCCGGGCCCCGGGCAGGAGCCGTCAGCGCCCGTCGCGGTCGAGGAGGCCGCCGCGGCCCCCGCGATCGAGATCCCGGAGCCGACCGCGGGCCGCCTGGTGCGGCTGCGCGCCCGGCTGTCGCGCTCGCAGAACGCGCTCGGCAAGGGTCTGCTCACGCTCCTGTCGCGCGAGCACCTGGACGAGGACACCTGGGAGGAGATCGAGGACACCCTCCTCACCGCCGACGTCGGCGTCCAGCCCACCCAGGAACTGGTCGAGCGGCTGCGTGAGCGGGTCCGGGTGCTCGGCACCCGCACCCCCGAGGAGCTGCGCGCCCTGCTGCGCGAGGAGCTGCTGACACTGCTCGTGCCCGACTTCGACCGGACCGTGAACACCGAGTCGGGCCTGGAGACGCCGGGCATCGTGATGGTCGTCGGCGTGAACGGCACCGGCAAGACCACCACGACCGGCAAGCTCGCGCGCGTACTCGTCGCCGACGGCAAGAACGTCCTGCTCGGCGCCGCCGACACCTTCCGGGCCGCCGCCGCCGACCAGCTCCAGACCTGGGGCGAGCGGGTGGGCGCCCGTACGGTACGCGGGCCCGAGGGCGGGGACCCCGCGTCCATCGCCTTCGACGCCGTCAAGGAGGGCATCGCGGAGGGCGCCGACGTCGTCCTCATCGACACGGCGGGGCGGCTGCACACCAAGACCGGGCTGATGGACGAGCTGGGCAAGGTCAAGCGGGTCGTCGAGAAGCACGCGCCGCTGGACGAGATCCTGCTCGTGCTCGACGCCACCACCGGGCAGAACGGGCTCGTACAGGCCCGTGTGTTCGCCGAGGTGGTCGACATCACCGGCATCGTGCTCACGAAGCTCGACGGCACGGCCAAGGGCGGCATCGTCATCGCGGTCCAGCGGGAGCTGGGCGTGCCGGTGAAGCTGATCGGCCTGGGCGAAGGCGCGGACGACCTCGCGCCCTTCGAGCCCGGGGCCTTCGTGGACGCGCTGATCGGGGACTGAGCCTCCCCGTAGGACCAGCAGGGATCAGCGAGATCCCGTAGGAAGAAGGCACCCTCGGGGCCGGGGGAACGTATCCCTGTCGCCCCGGGGGCCTACGCGCGCGAACGGTGCGTCACGTACGCCAGAGTCCCCAGGAGCAGCCGGGCCTGCGGCGGGTTCGTCGCCGAGTCCAGGGCCGGGGGGCGCAGCCAGCGGGACGGGCCCAGGTCCGCGCGGTCCGACGGGGGCGCCGTGACATGGTCGCCGGGGCCCAGGCCGTGCAGGTCGAGCGAGGCGTCGTCCCAGCCCATCCGGTAGAGCAGCTCCGGCAGATCGGCGGCGGCGCCCGGCGCCACGAAGAACTGCGCGCGGCCCTCCGGCGTCACCACCACCGGACCCAGCGGCAGCCCCATCCGCTCCAGCCGCACCAGCGCCCGCCGCCCGGCCGTCTCCGCGACCTCCAGGACGTCGAAGGCGCCGCCCACCGGCAGCAGTACCGAGGCGCCGGGGAACTCGCCCCAGATCTCCGCGACCTCGTCGAGCGTGGTGCCGGCCGGGACCACCGGCGCGAAGTCGAGGGGGTGCGCGCCCGGTGCGGGGCAGTCGGCCTTGCCGCAGGAGCAGACGCCCGCCGCGGCCCGCGCGCCGGGCACCACGTCCCAGCCCCACAGCCCGGTGAACTCGGCCACCGTCGTGCACTCTGCCGTGCGTCCGCGCCGACGCGAACCCGACCGGATGTCGCGGATGCCGCCGATCGTGAAGCCCATGCCCCCTCCAACAGGTCCAGCGCGCCGGTGGTTACGAGCGTCCGGTCACGATGTGGAGCGCCGCGTTTACCGTCCGTTGACCTCATGCCCGGATGTCGTGCGGATGCCCGGATGCCGTACGGTCCGCGACGGCTTCCGGAGGCGTTCGGGGTGGTGCGCCCGGTATCGCGCGCCCCTGTGTGCATCGCTGCACCCATCCCGACCGTCCACTGTCAAGTCAATCGTGTGCGGGAGGCCCTGGGTTCATTCGAAGGGGTGGCGAATGGTGGCGTTTCCGCAGTCGGCCTCGCCGGAAGGGTGATCGTAGGATTACTTTCGGTACACACGCCCTGGAGTGGGTGCGCTCGTGGGTATGCCGGGGGCATGTCGGTTTCCAGTTCGACGGGTGACAACTGGCGGACGGGCGGCCGTGACACACGGCATTCTGTTAAGGCTTGACGTGACCGTGTGCGGGCGACCGCGCACAAGTGGCATGACGGATGGGGGCGTTCCGGTGGGCGGCAACGGCGAAAGCGGTACGAACGCTGAGAAGCGCCCCAATGAGCTGTTGGGCTCCTGGTTCGTGCGCAGCGGCTGGTCCAAGGGCGAGCTGGCCCGCCAGGTGAACCGCAGGGCACGGCAGTTGGGCGCCAACCACATCTCCACCGACACCTCCCGGGTGCGCCGCTGGCTCGACGGCGAGAACCCCCGCGAACCCATCCCGCGGATCCTCTCGGAGCTGTTCTCGGAGCGGTTCGGCTGCGTCGTCGCCGTCGAGGACCTGGGCCTGCGCGCCGCCCACCAGTCGCCGTCCGTGTCCGGCGTCGACCTGCCCTGGACCGGCCCGCAGACCGTCGCGCTCATCGGCGAGTTCTCCCGCAGCGACCTGATGCTGGCCCGGCGCGGCTTCCTCGGCTCCTCACTGGCGCTCGCCGCGGGGCCGTCGCTCGTCGAACCCATGCAGCGCTGGCTGGTGCCCACCCCCGGCGCCCCGCGCGAGGAGCCCGTGGAGCCCGAGTCCGCGGCGGCGCGGCGCGGCCACAAGCTCTCCAAGCCGGAGCTGGACCTCCTGGAGTCCACCACCGTCATGTTCCGCCAGTGGGACGCCCAGTGCGGCGGCGGACTGCGCCGCAAGGCCGTCGTAGGACAGCTCCACGAGGTGACCGACCTGCTCCAGGAGCCCCAGCCCGAGGCCACCACCAAGCGGCTCTTCAAGGTCGCCGCCGAACTCGCCGAACTCGCCGGCTGGATGAGCTATGACGTGGGCCTCCAGCCCACCGCCCAGAAATACTTCGTGCTCGCTCTGCACGCCGCCAAGGAAGCCGGCGACAAGCCCCTCGGCTCGTACGTCCTGTCCAGCATGAGCCGCCAGATGATCCACCTCGGACGCCCCGACGACGCCCTGGAACTCATCCACCTCGCGCAGTACGGCAGCCGCGACTGCGCGGGCCCCCGCACCCAGGCCATGCTGTATGCGATGGAAGCGCGCGCCTACGCCAACATGGGCCAGCCCGGCAAGTGCAAGCGGGCCGTCCGGATGGCCGACGAGACCTTCCACGACGCGCTGGAGTTCGACGAGCCCGAGCCCGACTGGATCCGCTTCTTCTCCGAGGCCGAGCTGAACGGCGAGAACGCCCACTCGTACCGCGATCTCGCCTATGTCGCGGGCCGCAGCCCCACCTACGCCTCGCTCGCCGAGCCCGTGATGGCCCGCGCGGTGACCCTTTTCGGCGACGACTCGGAGCACCAGCGGTCGTACGCACTCAATCTGATCGGCATGGCGACCGTGCACCTGCTCCAGCGTGAGCCGGAGCAGAGCGCCAAGCTCGCCGTCGAAGCGCTCACCGTCGCCAGGAAGGTCCGCTCCGAGCGCGTCAACACCCGTATCCGCAAGACCGTCGACACGGCCGTGCGGGACTTCGGCGATGTCGCCGACGTCGTCCAGCTCACCGAGCGTCTGGCGGTGCAGCTCCCCGAGACCGCCGAAGCGGTCTGACCCCCTACGCCGGCCGCGGCGACCCTCCCGGAACAGCCCGAACAGGCACCCCCACGCCAGGCACCCCGGAGGGCAGTCGCGGCCGGTTCGCGTCGCCGTCCGGGCCGTACCCGGAAGGTTGCGCCACGATAACGATCCCCTGCCATCGGATCCGGCAGTTCATGTACGCGTAACACCCGCGACCTCTTCGTCACTGCGGTGAAACATCGAGCGGCATCCACGGAAACGGCGCTGCGACAACCTCTGGCGCATAACCGGCCCGCCCCTCACACCACCGCTCAGGCTTCGCCCGCACGGGGCCGTACCAACACGAGGAGACGCCGATGCCCCCAGGCATCACGCTAGCCGCAGACGCCCCGACGCTGTCTGCCGCCAACACCGGGTTCATGCTCATCTGCTCCGCCCTGGTCATGCTGATGACCCCGGGCCTCGCCTTCTTCTACGGAGGCATGGTCCGCGTCAAGAGCACCCTGAACATGCTGATGATGAGCTTCATCAGCCTGGGGATCGTCACCATTCTGTGGGTGCTCTACGGCTTCTCCATGGCCTTCGGCACCGACCACGGCAGCATCGTCGGCTGGTCATCGGACTATGTGGGACTCAGCGGAATCGGCCTCACCCAGCTCTGGGACGGCTACACGATTCCGATCTATGTCTTCGCCGTCTTCCAGCTGATGTTCGCCATCATCACGCCCGCCCTGATCAGCGGCGCCCTCGCCGACCGCGTCAAGTTCGGCGCCTGGGGCCTGTTCGTCGCCCTGTGGGCCACGCTCGTCTACTTCCCCATCGCGCACTGGGTGTGGGGCACCGGCGGCTGGGCCTTCGACCTCGGCGTCATCGACTTCGCCGGCGGCACCGCCGTGCACATCAACGCCGGCGCCGCCGCGCTCGGCGTGATCCTCGTCATCGGCAAGCGCGTCGGCTTCAAGCGCGACCCGATGCGCCCGCACTCGCTGCCCCTGGTGATGCTCGGCGCCGGCCTCCTGTGGTTCGGCTGGTTCGGATTCAACGCCGGCTCCTGGCTCGGCAACGACGACGGCGTCGGCGCGCTGATGTTCGTCAACACACAGGTCGCCACCGCCGCCGCCATGCTCGCCTGGCTCATCTACGAGAAGATCCGCCACGGCGCCTTCACCACCCTCGGCGCCGCGTCCGGCGCGGTCGCGGGCCTCGTCGCCGTCACCCCGTCCGGCGGCGCGATCTCCCCGCTCGGCGCCATCGCGGTCGGCGCCATCGCCGGTCTCCTGTGCGCCATGGCCGTCGGCCTCAAGTACAAGTTCGGCTACGACGACTCCCTGGACGTCGTCGGTGTCCACCTCGTCGGCGGCATCGCCGGCTCCGTCCTCATCGGCTTCTTCGCCACCGGCGGCGGCCAGTCCGACGTCGCGGGCCTCTTCTACGGCGGCGGCCTCAGCCAGCTCTGGAAGCAGCTCGCCGGTGTCGGCGGCGTCCTCGCCTACTCCCTCATCGCCTCGGCGGTCCTCGCCTTCCTCATCGACAAGACGATCGGGATGCGCGTCACCGAGGACGACGAGGTCGCGGGCATCGACCAGGTCGAGCACGCGGAGACCGCGTACGACTTCAGCGGCGCCGGCGGGGGCACCTCGTCCCGCTCCGCCGTGCCCACCCCGGTCCAGGAGGCTTCGCAGAACAAGAAGGTGGACGCATGAAGCTCATCACCGCCGTCGTCAAGCCGCACCGGCTTGACGAGATCAAGGAAGCCCTCCAGGCGTTCGGGGTGCACGGCCTCACCGTGACCGAGGCCAGCGGCTACGGCCGGCAGCGCGGACACACCGAGGTCTACCGTGGCGCCGAATACACCGTCGACCTGGTACCCAAGATCCGGATCGAGGTCCTGGTCGAGGACGACGACGCCGAACAGCTCATCGACGTCGTCGTGAAGGCCGCCAGGACCGGCAAGATCGGAGACGGCAAGGTCTGGTCCCTGCCCGTCGAGACGGCGGTCCGGGTCAGGACCGGCGAGCGCGGCCCGGACGCCCTGTGACCAGGCCGGCCGGATAAAAAACAGAACGGAGTCGCTGGGTGACGAGTGTGGGCGTACGCGAGGAAGAGTCCGAGGAACCCCAGGAACCGAAACCCAGCGGCTACGCGGCGGCCCGGCTGCGCCTCCTCCAAGGGGAGACGCAGCCAGGGCCGCCGCGCCGTACCGCCCTGTCCGCACTCACCGACACCTGGCTGAGCGGACTGTTCACCACCGCCGCCGCCGACCTGCGCGGCGTCGCCCTCGTCGCCGTCGGCGGCTACGGCCGCGGGGAACTCTCCCCGCGCAGCGACCTCGACCTGCTCCTGCTCCACGACGAGAGCGTCACCAAGAGCGACGCCAAGGCCGTCGCCGCACTCGCCGATCAGATCTGGTACCCGGTCTGGGACCTCGGACTCGCACTCGACCACTCGGTCCGCACCCCCGCCGAAGCCCGTAAGACCGCGGGCGACGACCTCAAGGTGCACCTCGGCCTGCTCGACGCCCGCCACCTCGCCGGCGACCTCGGACTGACCGCCGGGCTGCGCACCGCCGTCCTCGCCGACTGGCGCAACCAGGCACCCAAACGCCTGCCCGAACTCCAGGAACTCTGCGCCGAACGGGCACAGCGCCAGGGCGAGTTGCAGTTCCTCCTCGAACCCGACCTCAAGGAGGCCCGCGGGGGGCTGCGCGACGCCACCGCGCTCTCCGCCGTCGCCGCCTCCTGGCTCGCCGACGCCCCCCGCGACGGCCTCGCCGACGCCCGCCGCCGCCTCCTCGACGTACGCGACGCCCTGCACCTCACCACCGGCCGCGCCACCGACCGCCTCGCCCTCCAGGAACAGGACCAGGTCGCCGCCGAACTCGGCCTCCTCGACGCCGACACCCTGCTCCGCCAGGTGTACGAGGCCGCCCGCACCATCGCCTACGCCTCCGACGTCACCTGGCGCGAGGTCGGCCGCGTCCTGCGCTCCCGCGCCGTACGCCCCCGGCTGCGCGCCATGCTCGGCGGCTCCAAGCCCGCACAGGAACGCTCCCCGCTCGCCGAAGGCGTCGTCGAACAGGACGGCGAGGTCGGACTCGCCCGCACCGCCCGGCCCGAACGCGACCCCGTGCTGCCGCTGCGCGCCGCCGCCGCCGCTGCCCAGGCCGGGCTGCCGCTCTCCCTGCACGCCGTGCGCCGGATGGCGTCCGCCGCCCGGCCGCTGCCGACGCCCTGGCCCGCCGAGGCCCGCGAACAGCTCGTCACGCTGCTCGGCGCCGGACGCCCCACCGTCGACGTGTGGGAGGCGCTGGAGGCCGAGGGCATGATCACCCGGCTGCTGCCCGACTGGGAGCGGGTGCGGTGCCGGCCGCAGCGCAACGCCGTGCACACCTGGACCGTCGACCGGCACCTGGTCGAGACGGCCGTCCGCGCGTCGGCGTTCACCCGCCGTGTCCACCGGCCCGACCTGCTGCTCGTCGCCGCGCTGCTGCACGACATCGGCAAGGGCTGGCCCGGCGACCACTCCGTCGCCGGCGAGATCATCGCGCGCGACGTCGCCGCCCGGATCGGCTTCGACCGCGCCGACATCGCCGTACTCGCCACCCTCGTACGCCACCATCTGCTGCTTGTCGAGACGGCGACCCGGCGCGATCTGGAGGACCCCGCGACGGTGAAGTCCGTCGCCGAGGCCGTCGGGTCACCGGGCACCCTGGAGCTGCTGCACGCGCTCACCGAGGCCGACGCGCTCGCCACCGGGCCCGCCGCCTGGTCGTCATGGCGCGGGTCCCTCGTCAGCGACCTGGTACGCCGGGTCGCCGCCCTGTTCAGCGGCGACGAGCCCGGTGAACCCGAGCCAGGGGCGCCCACGGCCGAGCAGGAACGGCTCGCCGTCGAGGCGTTCCGCACCGGCGGTCCCGTGCTCGCGCTGCGCGCCCAGACGGAGCCGGTCGCCGAGGCCACCGAGGGCGCCGATGCCGCCCCCGGGGAGCCCGAGCCGCTCGGGGTCGAGCTGATCATCGCCGTCCCCGACCAGGCCGGGGTGCTGCCCGCGGCGGCCGGGGTGCTCGCGATGCACCGGCTCGCGGTACGGACCGCCGAGCTGCGGGCGCTCGATCTGCCCGACGGCATGGACGGGTCCGTCCTGCTGCTGAACTGGCGCGTCGCCGCCGAGTACGGGTCACTGCCACAGGCCGCGCGGCTGCGGGCCGATCTGGTACGGGCGCTCGACGGGTCGCTGGACATTCCCGGGCGGCTCGCGGAGCGGGACGCGGCGTATCCGCGGCGGCGGGGGACGGTGGCGCCGCCCGCCCGGGTGACCGTGGCGTCCGCCGCGTCCCGGCATGCGACCGTGATCGAGGTACGGGCCCAGGACGCACCGGGGCTGCTGCACCGGATCGGGCGGGCGTTGGAGGAGGCGGGGGTGCGGGTTCGTAGTGCGCATGTCAGTACGTTGGGGGCCAATGCGGTGGATGCGTTTTATGTGACCGGTGAGGATGGGGCACCGTTGGCCGGGGGGAGGGCTGCCGAGGTTGCTCGGGGGCTTGAGGTGGGGTTGCGGAAGTAGGGCTGGGGTTTCATCCGGAGCACCGTTGGATGGGGTTGTGCCCACCCGTTCCGCCGTGCGGAACGCCTGCCCACAACGGCTGTGCGCCGGGTAGATGGGGCGTCCGTATCCGTCGGCTGCATGTCCGGTGCTTGTCGGACCGATTACTCTGGGGGGCGACCTGTCCGCCCGCCTTCGACCCGAGGATTCGCGACCGCCGTGTTCGACACTCTTTCCGATCGCCTCGCAGCGACATTCAAGAACCTCCGCGGCAAGGGTCGCCTCAGTGAGGCGGACATCGACGCCACGGCGCGCGAGATCCGTATCGCGCTGCTCGAAGCGGATGTCGCGCTGCCCGTGGTCCGCGCCTTCATCAAGCAGGTGAAGGAGCGCGCGACCGGTGCCGAGGTGTCGCAGGCGCTCAACCCGGCGCAGCAGGTCATCAAGATCGTCAACGAGGAACTCGTCGGCATCCTCGGCGGCGAGACCCGGCGGCTCCGGTTCGCCAAGCAGCCGCCGACCGTGATCATGCTCGCGGGCCTCCAGGGCGCCGGTAAGACCACGCTCGCCGGAAAGCTCGGCCTCTGGCTCAAGGGTCAGGGGCACTCGCCGCTGCTCGTCGCCGCCGACCTCCAGCGGCCGAACGCCGTGAACCAGCTCGCCGTCGTCGCCGAACGCGCGGGCGTCGCCGTGTACGCCCCGCAGCCGGGCAACGGCGTCGGGGACCCCGTCCAGGTCGCCAAGGACTCCATCGAGTACGCGAAGACCAAGGTCCACGACATCGTCATCGTCGACACCGCGGGCCGCCTCGGTATCGACCAGGAGCTGATGCAGCAGGCCGCGGACATCCGTGACGCGGTCTCGCCCGACGAGGTCCTCTTCGTCGTGGACGCCATGATCGGCCAGGACGCGGTCAACACCGCCGAGGCGTTCCGTGACGGCGTCGGCTTCGACGGTGTCGTGCTCTCCAAGCTCGACGGTGACGCGCGCGGTGGCGCCGCCCTGTCGATCGCGCATGTCACCGGGCGCCAGATCATGTTCGCGTCCAACGGTGAGAAGCTGGACGACTTCGACGCGTTCCACCCGGACCGTATGGCGTCCCGCATCCTCGGTATGGGCGACATGCTCACGCTGATCGAGAGGGCCGAGCAGACCTTCTCGCAGCAAGAGGCCGAGAAGATGGCCTCCAAGCTGGCGTCCAGCAAGGGCAAGGACTTCACGCTCGACGACTTCCTGGACCAGATGGAACAGGTCCGGAAGATGGGCTCCATCAGCAAGCTGCTCGGCATGCTGCCCGGCATGGGGCAGATCAAGGACCAGATCAACAACCTCGACGAGCGTGACGTGGACCGGACGGCCGCGATCATCAAGTCGATGACCCCGGCCGAGCGCCAGGACCCGACGATCATCAACGGCTCGCGGCGGGCCCGTATCGCCAAGGGTTCCGGGCTTGAGGTCAGCGCCGTGAAGGGGCTCGTGGAGCGGTTCTTCGAGGCCCGCAAGATGATGTCGCGGATGGCGCAGGGCGGCGGCATGCCGGGGATGCCCGGGGTGCCGGGCATGGGGGGCGGTCCCGGGCGTCAGAAGAAGAAGCAGAAGCAGGCCAAGGGCAAGCAGCGGTCCGGGAACCCGATGAAGCGGAAGCAGCAGGAGCAGGAGGCTGTGGCGCGGCGGGAGCAGGCGGAGACGCAGGGTAATGCGTTTGGCCTTCCAGGCCAGGGTGACCCGAATTTTGAGTTGCCGGACGAGTTCAAGAAGTTCATGGGCTAGCGGTACTTTCAGGGGCCCGTCGACTCGGGTTGTGCCCACCCGTTCCTCCCCCAGTGCCTTAAGGGCCTGGGGGGACCCCCAGCGGAACGCCTGCCCACAACGGGTACGGGGCGGGTGACGGTGCCCGTGGCCAGGTCGTTCGGTGACAAGCCCAGAGACCTTGCCGCTGTCGCGCCCACGTCTGCCAAGGAGTTTGCGTCCTGTAGGTAGCCCGGGTCGCGGGTGCCGTGGATCAGGACCGGTACGTACTCCCGTGTGTGGTACGCGTGGCCGATCGTGGGGTCGTTGCCGTGGTCTGCGGTGATGATCAGGCGGTCGGTGGGGGCCGTCAGGAGGGGGATCAGGGCGGCCAGGCCCGTGTCGAGCTGTTCCAGGACGGCTCCGTAGCGCTCGGCGTCCTGTTGGTGGCCCGCGAGGTCGGTCTCCTGGACGTTGCTGACGACCAGTGAAGGACCGTCCGCGCGGACGGCGTCGAGGGTGGCCGCCAGGACGTCGGCGGTCGCCACGGCGGGTCTGCGTACCGCCGCGTCGCAGGCCAGGATGTCCGCCGCCTTGCCGACCAGCGTGACCGGGATGCCGGCCCGTGCGGCGAGGTCGGGCAGTTGGCGGGTGTGGTCGATCCGGGCGCCGAGGTGCCGCACCTCCAGACCGCCGTTGCGGTAGAAACCGGTCGCCGGGGTGTCGAGCCCGACCGTGCCGCCGTCCCCGTCCCGTACGTACGAGGGCAGCGGGCCGTCCGCGTGGCCGCCCACGGCGATGACCCGGGCTACCGGCGCGACCTCGCGTACCGTGCGGGCGATCGCGAGGATGCCGTGCGGGCCGCCGAAGGGGAGGTCGTCCAGGCGGGCGGAGGCGTTCCAGTTGATGCCCGGGTCGGCCTCCAGGTTGTCGTGGACGAGGACCGCGTCGTCCACGAGCAGCACCGGCTTCCCTTCTAGGAGCGTGACCCGGTGGCCCGCCGCCTTGAGCGCGGCCGTCACCTCCTCGATGTGATCGCCCAGCCGGGCCACCGTCACCCGGCTGAAGTCGGCGCCCATCATGGTCTGGTGGCCCGCGAAGGTGTCCGCACCGGGGTAGCCGAGCGCGGCCCGGCCCACGGCCACCGGTAGCCGGGTGCTCCGCGCCAGGTCCGGATGCGGGTGGACGAGACCCAGGCCGAGCGCGCCGAGCGCGGGCAGCCGCAGGGGGCGGCCGAGCGCGGTGCGGGCGTGGTCGAGGACGTGGCCGCAGGTGTCGGCGCGCAGATCGCCGGGGCGCAGGGCGCCGGCGTCCGGCATGGCGCCGATGCCGAATCCGTCGATGACGACGATCACCACGCGGCCGGTGCGGTCGCTGTCTGTTCCGGCGGCGGTCACAGTGCCCTGCCCTGAGCGTCGTACAGACCCGTCAGGCGCGGCTTGCCCGAGGCGAGGCCCGCGACGACCGCGACCGTCGAGCGGGTCACGAAGATCTGCGTACGGAAGGCGAGCAGCGCTGTGTCGCCGGCTCGGGCGGTGCCGGGGTCGGCCGGTGGGTCGAGCAGGCGGTAGTAGTCGATGTTCTCGGCGGGCGCGTCCTGGACCGGCAGGAGGGTGCCGGTGCGGGGGAGCAGCGCCTTGCCGATGTGGGCCCGGGGGTAGAAGCCGCCGCCGAACAGTGCGGGGCGGCCGTCGGCGAGGGTGTGGGCGACCTCCGTGACGTACACGTAGGCGGGCTTCTCCGGCTGGTGCGGGTCGAGGGCGTGCAGGGGTGTGGTGCCGGTGAGGGAGTGGCCGGGCTCGCCGTGGGTGGCGCCGCGCTCGGCGAGCAGCGGCAGCGAGGCCATACAGGTGGCGCTGGGCGCGCTGAGCTTGAGGTCGTGGTGGCCGCGTGCCGCCAGCAACTCCCTTGCCTTGACGAGGAGTTCGAAGTTCGGGGTGGCCTGCGGGATGCCGGTCTCGCGGTCGCACAGGACGCACGGGAAGGCGGTGACGCCCGCGATCCGTACGCCCGGCAGCCGCTCGGCCGCCGCCGCGAAGTCGTCGAGGACGGTGAGCGGAACGCCACCCTCCTGCCCCGGGTAGACGGTGCCTTCGGCGCCCTCCAGGCGAATCAGTACGTCCTGCCGGAAGCCCAGCGCCCGTGCCGCGTCGGACACCGCGCGGGCGTTGGCGAGGTCGAACACGGTGACCGTCTCGGGCCGCCACGCCAGCATCTCGGGCAGCGCCCGGTGCGGGATCTGCACCAGGTGGCCGAGGTTTCCGGCGCGGGCGCCCGTGGCGTGCAGGGTGCGGGCCTCGGGGGCGTCGATCGCGGCGAAGGCAGGGATGTGCCGGGCCACGGCGCGGATCAGCTCGGGGTTGCGGCCGAGCTGCTTGACGACGAACCAGAGCGTCAGACCGTGGCGTTCGGCTCCGGCGGCGAGGAGCGCGGCGTTCGCCTCGACGGCGTCCAGGTCCATCACATAGGTGTCCGGCGGGATGTCGCCGCGCCGGTGGAGCGTGGCCGCCGTGTCGACCAGCTCGGGGTTGCGGGTGAGCAGGGTGTCGAGGAACACGGTCGTCAGTCCTTCAAGTCGTTCGCGTGGTGCGGGTTGATCGGGTTGATCGCGTCGTGCGGGTTGATCGGGTTGATCAGATTGATCGGGTTGATCGTGTTGCGCGGATCGGGGGTTTCGTACGGGTCGTTCGGCGGAGGCGTGAGGCGGTGGGGTTCGTCCAGGGCGGCGAGTGCGCGCCGCAGGATGTCGATCACCAGGTCGGCGCCTGCCCGCATCGGGTTGACGCGGACGGTCCAGTCGGCGAGTTCGGGTGCGTCGTCCAGGGACGAGCTGGACATCCGGTAGAACAGCGGCGCGATCTCGTAGCGCGAGTTGGCGCCGACGGGGTAGGGCGCGGCCCCGAACCGGGCGGCCACGGCGGGCAGTTCGCGGGCCACCGGCCGGTCGAGGCGGACGAGCAGGCAGCGGTCCTGGGCGTTGGCGACGCGGATCTCGGCGACCCCCGGCACCTCGCCCGCCGCGAGCCGGTCCGCGATCTCGGCGCCCACCCGGGACTGGAGCGACCACATCACCGGCACATGGGTCAGGGCGCGCAGCGCGTCGAGCGCCTGATGGCCCTGGACCTGCCCGCCGCCCGAGTAGTTGTCCTCGCGGACCCGCTCCACCAGGTCACGGGCGCCCACCACGGCACCCACACCCTCCGGGCCGTGCAGCTTGAACAGCGAGAAGCAGGAGGCGTCCGCGCCGAGTTCGACGCCGGATGCGGGTACCCGCATCACCGCGTAGTTGTCGTCGACGACCGTACGGACGCCGGCCGCCCGGCAGTACGCGAGGACCTGGGCCGGGTCGTAGGAATCGGCGAGCCGCTGGCGTGAGTGCTGGACGTACGCCCAGGCGAACCGGCCGGAGGCGAGTGCGGCGCGCAGGGCGTCCCGGTCGTTGAAGTCGACCTCCGTGGTCCGTACGCCGAGGCCGCGCAGAGTCACCTCGGTCGTGCGGTAGACGGGGGCGCGGTGGATGAGCAGGGGATCGCCCGTGTTCAGCGACGCCGCCAGGGCCGCGCGGATCGCCCCGGTGCCGGCGCCCTGCACCAGCGCCGCCGCGTCGGCGCCGAAGAAGTCCGCGAGGACCGACTCCACCCGCCCGGTGGTCCGGGGCCGACCGAGCCCGGGGACGACCCCGGCGTCCGCGCTGAACAGCTCCGGCCCCTCGAAGTGCGCGGCGACGCACTCCATGAGCCGGAACTGCCGGGCCGCCGCGTCCTCCAGGGAGACGGTGGGGAGGGGGTGGGTCTCGGGGAGGCGGGGGCCCGCGGCGCTCGCGGGGCGGCCTTCGGTGTTCATACGGGGGTCTCCTCCGTCGGTCGCGTCGACTCCTCCGGGTCCGCTCCGGTGAGGAACCGCAGGGCGTTGCGCCGAATGATCAGGTCGATCAGGTCGTCGTCCGCGCCGGCCGCCCGGAGCGCGGGCAGGAAGGAGCGGAACAGATGCCCGTAGCCCTGGCCGCCCTCCGTCAGGAGGTAGCCGTGGCGTGAGATGTCGCAGCTCAGCAGGGCCCGGTCGGCGTGCCCGGCGTCGATGAGGGAGAGCAGCAGCCGCAGCCGGGTGCGGTCGCTCCGATAGCTCTCCTTGCCGACGGTGTCGAAGGCGACGTACGCCCCGCTCGCCGCCAGCTCCTTGTGGGCCGCCGGGTCGTCCAGGAGGTCCTGGTGGCCGATGCTCACGCGGTGCGGGGGCAGGCCCTCGGCGGTGAGCAGATCGAGCTGGGCGCGTCCGCCGTGGCCGAGGTGGGCGTGCGTGGCGACCGAGAGGCCGGTGGCGAGGGCGGCGCGTGCGGCGGCCCGGAGGGCGCGGGACTCCGGCTCGCTGGGTGTGTCGCCGTGGCTGCCGACCTCGCCGAGGACGCCGGGGTGGATACGGGGGGTGTCGGTACGGGAGGTGTCCGTACGGGGGGTGTCAGCACTGTTGGCCTCCGTACCGATTCCGGTTCCGCTGGTGTCGAAACCGTCCTCGATCTCCCGTACGAGCGTCTCCGTCAGCCGGGCGACATCCGCGCCGGCCAGCTCCGGGGTGTGGAAGGGCTCGTAGTACCAACCGGTCGCCGCGACCACCGGAACCCCGGCGTCGCGGGCGACACGGGCCAGGGCGCGTGGGTCGCGTCCCATGCCCCGGCAGGTCAGCTCGACCACCAGGCCGAGCCCGAACTCCTCGCGCAGCGCGGCGAGTTCGGCGGTGACGGCCGGGCCGTGCCGCTCCGCGTCGAGTATGGCGGCCCGGTCGCCCGCCCGGTCCAGGTCGAGCACCAGATGCTCGTGGGCGAGGACCGGTCCGCGTACGGCCGCCGCCGCGAGGGGGCCGGTGACGGTGCGGACCACGGGGGTCCTGTTGCTGGTCATGAGTGGGGGGTTCCTTCCGGCATGCGGTCCCGGCCTCGCGGTCCCGGCCTCGGCTCCTGAGCGGCGGGGGATCAAATCCCGATCAACATGGATCAACTCTTGATCGGCGTGAACAGGTCGAGCCAGTACAGGACGTTGAGGAGGATGCCGCCGACGATCACCGCGGCGGGCGCAGCCGCCATGCGCACGATCGGGCGCCCCATGGCCTCGTTCAGCAGGTAGAGCCCGCCGACGACGAGGATGCCGAGGCCGCCGCCCATGGCGTTCGCGGCCATCAGTGAACCGAAGAGGATGGCCAGTTGCAGCGTGTCGGTGATCGCGCCGCGCAGATGCTCCGAGGAGTCCCGGACACTGGGCAGCTTGCCGAGCACCTTGCCGATGGACGACAGGGCCAGCACCTCAAGGGCGAACACGGCGGCACCCACGATCGCCGCGAGGAACGGGTTCGGCATCAGATAGCCGATCGGGTACACCAGCGTGAAGCCCGCGATGCCGTACGCGCCCGAGGCAAGGGCGGTCGTCGCGATCAGCGGGATGAACCCGAACACCCGGTAGAAGTCGACCTGCGCCGCTTCCGAGTACTGCCCCTTGGCGATCAGGAAGCTGGTGGCCTCACCGCCGCCGAATATGTGCATCTGCGCCAGTACGCACACGCCCGCGCCCAGCACCATGAACAGCGGCAGATACTTGCGCAGCCGGGTCGCACTGGCGCTGAACAGCGAGGCCATCGGGTCGTCGCCGTCGGGCACCGGCTCGGCGATCCCCTCGGCACGGTCCGCCTTGCGCTGCTTGAGGTCCTTGGCGACCGCCAGACCGATGAGCATCAGCACGCCGACGGCCATCGCGAGCGCCCCCGCGAACATGTTCGGCCAGACCTTCATGGTCAACACGACCAGCGCGAACTCCAGGACGCCCGCGATCCCGCCCCACATCCGCCCGAACTGCTTGGTGATCGCGAGCACCGGGAACAGCGTGAACAGGAACAGGATCGGCGTCGACATCTGCTGCATCGCGGTCAGGAAGTCGACGGGCAGGTCGTGCGCGACGTTGTTGGCGCCGTTCAGACCGAAGACGACCACCGCGCCCCAGGCCCCGCCCAGGATCGGCGCCAGCCACTTCTTGGGCGCGAGCAGACCGAGGATGTCCGTCGGCAGGAACAGCAGCCACGGGTTGAGGACGCCCGTGGACAGGGCCATCGGCGCGCCGAGCCCGAAGATGAAGCCCGCCGACAGGCCGAAGGAGACGGCGGTGGTGGCGCTGCGCTTGGACCGGCCCTGGATGAAGTCCAGGAGGAAGGGGCGCACGCCGTCGTTGAAGACGGCCAGCGCCATGTGCGAGATGAACGCGGTCAGCGCACACAGGGCGATCACGGTCAACTGCTGCGCCAGCGAGAAATCCAGACTGGCGCCTGCGGCGAGAGTGGTGCTCACGGGGTCACTCCTTCATGCCCGGGGTGAGAGATGCGGCGAGACCCGGGCGGGGGCCTGCTCGACCGGAGGCGGGGCGCCCGTCGGCCGGGGTCGGTGGCCTGTCCGGTGGGGGAGCGGTCGGCCTGTGTATGAGCGGGGGGTACGGGTGTTTGCGTACCGGTGCTTGCGTACGGGTTCGGGTTCGGCTTCTGGTGCGGGTGGGGTCAGCCGCGGGCCGCGATGGCGCGGGCCATGGCCGGGGCGATGGCGTCGATCTGGTCGAGCGAGAAGCCGAATACCTTCACGCCCTGGGCGAGCAGCGCGGCGATCTCCTCCTCGCTCGGCACGGACCGCCCGAACGTGTGGCACGCGGGCTTGCCGAGAAGTCCGACGAGCACGCCGAGCGAGGCACCCGCGCCGGTATGGCAGGTACCGAGGTAGTAGTCGGCCTGTCCGGTACGGAGCTTCATCGCGGCGTCCATGTCGCTGGACTGCGTCACGTCGATGCCGTCGAGCCCGAGGCCCTTGACGGCCTGCGTGACCTCGACCTTGCCGACACCGCCGGTGAGGATCTTCTTCATGGCTGATTCCTTCTCTCGGAAAGCTCGGTAAGCCTGGAAAGCTCGGTTGGCTCGGGAGTCTCAGGTGGCGGGCTGCTGGGCCAGTACCGCCAGATGCATGGCGAGGAAGTTGATCTCGGACGCGGGGAGCGTGGCGCCCAGCTCGCGCGTGGCGTGCTCGGACACGGCGGAAGCGCGCGCGACGGCCTCCGGATGCCCGGCGAGTTCGGCTGCCACCTGCTCGTCGGTGAGGAACTGCTCGATCGGCTCACCGTCGAGGAGCCGGGTGAGCGCCATCACCAGATGGCTGGTGAGCATGCCGGCGGTGGCCTCCGTGACGGTCCTGCCCTCGGCGGCCAGCGCGTCCAGCTCGGCGGTCACGAAGTCGACGACCTCGGGCCGGACCTCACCGCCCTCCCGGAACAGCCGCAGCCGCAGAGCGAGCGTGTCGTCCATCGGAGCCCTCCTAAATTCGACAGTAATCGGGATTCTGGATATTCGAGCCGTCAAAATGCCCTGGGGAAAGGGCTGTTGAGCGACAGCTGAGGGTCGTCCGCCCGTCCGCGTCCGCCATCTCAGTACGAAGGCATGCGCTCGCCCTTCAGTACCTCGGTCTGCAAGGAGGTCACGACCGACAGATCCAGCGTGTCGCGCACGGCGGCCAGCGCCTGCGCGCCCTCCTTCCTGCCGATGATCGCCGCACTGGAGTTGCGCAGCGCCAGGTCCCGGGTGACCTCGTCACCCAGCGGCAGTACGTCCACGGCCATCCCGAGCCGCCCCTGCACCTCGTCCAGGTTCCAGACGGTCGCGTCGGCCTGCTTGCTCGCGAACAGGTCCCGCAACTGCATGTACGAGGACTCGACCCACTCGATGTCGGAGCGCCCGGCGAAGGCGCGCTCGGCGAGCACCCGCTGGTCCTCGGACGCGTGGTCGACGGCCACCCGCAGCCCCGGCGCGTCGAGCTGGGCGCCCTCGCGCAGCAGCAGGCCGTGCGCGCCCACATAGGTCGCGGGTCCGAGGTCGGCGAGGAGCTGCACGGGGTGCTTCTCCATCAGCCGGTCGGCGGCGAGCCGGGAGAGGACCACGAGATCGACCTTGCCGTCGAGCAGTGCGGTGGTCCGGGCGCCGGCGCCCCGCATGAACGTGATCGCGAAGGGCGCCCCGGCCTGCTCGAACGCGGAGCGGAGGCCGGTGGCCAGGCCCTCGTAGCGCCGGGAGTAGGGGAGGGGCATCGCGGCGAGCAGGGTGCCGAGGCCGGAGAGCCGCCAGAGTATGGCGCGGTCCGAGCGGACCAGGAAGGTGCCGAGGTGCCCGCGCGCGGTCGTCACGATCGCCCCGGCCTCCTCCAGGAGCTGGAGCGCGGCCTGGACGGTGCCGTTCCCGCACCCCAGTTCCTCGGCGAAGTCCCGCACGCGGGGCAGCCGGGTGTCCGGCTCGTGGCCGAGCAGCAGGACCGCGAGCTGCCGGGCGGCGAAGCCGTTACGGGTGAGGAAACGCTCGTCGAAACCGTTCACGATCCAGACAGTAACCAGGATTCTGGATACTGGCAAGGGTCCGTGACCTGTGCGGTCATGGGCCTGTGGCCAACCCCGTACCCCCGCGCGACCGGACCGACCAGCCCTGGCGATCCGAGGGCGCGCCGCCCCCGGAACCCGCGCCGCCGCCCCGGCGAAGGCTGCCCGGCGGCTGGCCCCGGCTGGTCCTCGCCGCGCTCCTCGTGTACCTGGTCGCCAACCTGGTGCTGTCCTACGTCAACGAGGGCAACGAGCCCACCATCTCGTACACCGAGTTCAGCAGGCAGGTCGCCGACAACAACGTCTCGAAGATCTACTCCAAGGGCGACTCGATCCAGGGCCAGCTCAAGAACAAGCAGCCCAAGCCGAGCGGCAGCGGAAGCGGCGACTACACCAAGTTCACCACCCAGCGGCCGTCCTTCGCCGACGACAACCTCTGGGCGAACCTGGAGAAACACCAGGTCGTCGTCACTGCGCAGCCCGTGGTCCAGGAGCGCAGCGTCTTCGTCAACCTGCTGATCTCCCTCGCGCCGATGCTGCTCCTCGTGCTGCTGTGGGTGTTCATCGCCCGCCGGATGAGCCAGGGCATGGGCGGAGCGGGCGGCATGCTCGGCCGCAAGCAGCCCCCGAAACCCGTCGCCCTCGAACCGGGCGCCCGGCGCACCACCTTCGCCGACGTGGCCGGTATCGACGAGGTCGAGGGCGAGCTGAACGACGTCGTCGACTTCCTGAAGAACCCCGACGCCTACCGCAGGATGGGCGCCAAGATGCCGCGCGGCGTGTTGCTCGCGGGGGCGCCCGGCACCGGCAAGACCCTGCTCGCGCGGGCCGTCGCCGGCGAGGCGGGCGTGCCCTTCTTCTCGGCGTCCGCGTCGGAGTTCATCGAGATGATCGTCGGCGTCGGCGCTTCGCGCGTACGGGAGCTGTTCGCGGAGGCCCGCAAGGTCGCCCCGTCGATCGTCTTCATCGACGAGATCGACACCATCGGCCGGGCCAGAGGCGGCGGCAGCGGCATGGGCGGCCATGACGAGCGCGAGCAGACCCTCAATCAGATCCTCACCGAGATGGACGGCTTCTCCGGCTCCGAGGGAGTCGTCGTCATCGCCGCGACCAACCGCCCCGACGTCCTCGACCCCGCCCTCACCCGCCCCGGCCGCTTCGACCGGATCGTCCACGTCAACCCGCCCGACCGGGCAGGCCGCGAGGCCATCCTGAAGATCCACAGCCGCGACATCCCGCTCGCCCCCGATGTCGACCTCGGCCAGGTCGCCCGTACGACACCCGGCATGACCGGCGCCGAACTCGCCAACCTCACCAACGAGGCCGCCCTCATCGCCGTCAAACGCCGACAGGACCAGGTCACCCCGGCCGATCTGTCCGAGGCCCTGGAGAAGGTCCAGCTCGGCGCCGAACGCCCGCTCGTCATGTCCGACGAGGAGCGCCGCCGCACCGCCTACCACGAGAGCGGCCACGCCCTGCTCGGCATGCTCCAGCCCGGCGCCGACCCCGTCCGCAAGATCACCATCGTGCCGCGCGGACGCGCACTCGGCGTCACCCTGTCGACCCCCGACGCCGACAAGTACGCCTACACGGAGGACTATCTGCGCGGGCGCATCATCGGCGCGCTCGGCGGCATGGCGGCCGAGCACGTCGTCTTCGGCGTCATCACCACGGGCGCCGAGAGCGACCTCGAACAGGTCACGAACATCGCGCGCGGCATGGTCGGCCGCTGGGGCATGAGCGCGCGCGTCGGCCGCTTCTCGGCGCTCCCCGGCGACGCCCAGCAGGCGTACGGCCTGGCCGCCGCACCGGGGACCCTGGACGCGATCGACGGCGAGATGCGCCGCATCGTCGACGAGTGCTACGAGGACGCCTGCCGCCAACTGGGCGACCACCGCGACCAGTTGGACGCCCTCGCGACCGCCCTGCTGGCCAACGAGACCCTGGACGAGGCGGACGCCTACCGCGTCGCGGGAATCACCCGCCTGCACAAGAACACCTGACCCGCGCCACCCACTCGCCCCCGGCTGCCACCCGCCCCCGGCCGCCACCCGTGCGCGTCCCACCGGCGCCCCGACCGCCCGCGCGCGATCAAGCCCGCACGATCACGTACGCGCGATCAGGTACCGGAACACATTCGGCATCCACACCGTGCCGTCCGCCCGCTCGTACGGATGCAGCGCCTCCCGGAGTTCCTTGTCCACCTGCACCGTGTCCGTCGCGTCCGCCGCCGCGTCGAACAGGCCCGTCGACAGCAGCCCCCGCACCGCGCTGTCCGTGTCCGCGTACCCGAAGGGACAGGCGACCCGTCCCGACCCGTCGGGCGTCAGCCCCACTCGCTCCGCCACCTCCTCCAATCCGTCCCTCGCCGCCGGACGCCGACCGCCCGACCCCTGCTGCGGATCCCCGGCGACCCGCAGCACCGAGGCCGTGGCGCACCGCTCCGGCGGACCCCACCCCGCCAGCACCACCGCGGCCCCTCGTCTCGTCAACGGCCCGGCCTCGGCGAGAAGTTCCCCGATCCCCGCACTGTCTCCGGACGCCCCGCCCACCGGCTCGAAGGCGGTCACGAGGTCGTACGGGCGGCCGTCCCGCGTGGCCGGGGGACGCCCCTCGACCAGACGGGGTCCGTCGTCCGAGTGCGCCAGCCGCTCACGGGCCAGCGCGAGCCGTTCGGGCTCCGCGTCCTCGACACCGGTGACCGGCGCACCCCGCGCCGCCGCCATCAGCAGCGCGAGACCCGAGCCGCAGCCGAGGCCGAGCAGCCGGGTGCCGGGCCCCACGTCGAGCCGTTCGTACACCGCCTCGTAGAGCGGGACCAGCATCCGTTCCTGGATCTCCGCCCAGTCACGCGCGCGGGAGCGCCCGTCCGCGCGGGAGGCCGGTGCCGTGGTCCCGTGGAGCTGCCGCACGAGCGAAGGTGTCATCGAAAGGGCCCCCATCCGCCGAGAGTTGCCGTGCCGTCCGTCCGTCCCACCCCCGTGAGTCGCGCGCGTACCGCCCCCCGTATGCCAGGGAACTGCGCGACCGCCGATGCGTCCAGGGGGAACTCAGGACGTTTGCCCGACCTTGCCCGGCCCGTCGCCGGACGCACGCCCCGCTGTCCGATTCACGCTCGGCGCGGGCGGCGCCGTACCATGCGCGGATGGCAAAGGCACCCGTTCTCACGCCCCGGGCCGACGACTTCCCCCGCTGGTACCAGGACCTCGTCAGCAAGGCCGAACTGGCCGACAACGGACCGGTGCGCGGCACCATGGTCATCCGGCCGTACGGCTACGGCCTGTGGGAGCGGATGCAGCAGGACATGGACCTCCGCATCAAGGAGGCCGGCGCCCAGAACGCGTACTTCCCGCTCTTCATCCCGCAGTCGTACCTGACCCGCGAGGCCGAGCACGTCGAAGGGTTCGCGCCGGAACTGGCCGTCGTCACGCACGGCGGCGGCAAGGAACTGGAGGAGCCGGTCGTCGTCCGCCCCACCTCCGAGACGATCATCAACGACTACTTCGCCAAGTGGGTGCAGAGCTACCGGGACCTGCCCCTGCTGATCAACCAGTGGGCCAACGTCGTCCGCTGGGAGCTGCGGCCCCGGCTCTTCCTGCGGACCAGCGAGTTCCTCTGGCAGGAGGGCCACACCGCGCACGCCACCTACGAGGACGCGCGCGAGTACGCCGCCCACATCCACCGCGAGGTGTACGCGTCCTTCATGGAGAACGTCCTCGCCATGGACCTCGTCCTGGGCCGCAAGACCGCCAAGGAACGCTTCGCCGGCGCCATCAACACCCTCACCCTCGAAGGGATGATGGGCGACGGCAAGGCGCTGCAGCTCGGCACCAGCCATGAACTCGGCCAGAACTTCGCCAAGGCGTTCGGCACCCAGTACCTCTCCAAGGAGGGCAAGCAGGAGTTCGTCTGGCAGACCTCCTGGGGCTCCACGACCCGCATGGTCGGCGCCCTGGTGATGATGCACGGAGACGACAACGGTCTGCGCGTACCGCCCCGCCTCGCGCCCGTGCAGGCCGTCGTCCTCGCCATCAAGGGCGACGACGCCGTCCTGGCCGCCGTCCGCGAGACGGGCGACCGCCTCAAGGCCGCGGGCGTACGCGTCCATGTCGACGACCGTACGGACACCCCCTTCGGCCGCCGCGCCGTCGACTGGGAGCTGAAGGGCGTCCCCGTGCGGATCGAGATCGGCCCCCGCGACCTGGAGAACGGCACCGCGATGCTGGTACGCCGCATCCCCGGCGGCAAGGAGCCCGTCCGTCTCGACGCCCTGGCCGGACTGCTGCCGGGGATCCTGGAGGAGGACCAGGCGCTGCTCCTGACGCAGGCACGCGCGCGTAGGGAGTCCCGTACCTCCGACGTGACCGGCGTGGACGAGGCCGTCGAAGCCACGACGGCCGGCGGCTGGGCCCGCATCCCCTGGGCCGCGCTCGGCGCCGACGGCGAGGCCAAGCTCGCCGAGCACGCCGTGACCGTACGGTGTCTGGTCGCCGACGACGGGTCGGTACCGGACGACGAGGACGCACCGGGTAACGTCGCCGTCGTGGCCCGCGCCTACTGATCGCCCGTTGCGGATCGCCCGTTTCGTCCCCGCACACCCCGGGACCCCGGCCACTCACGTACGACAATGTCTACGCATTGCGGCGTACGGGCGACTACGTACCACCTTGCGGTGTCCTGTGAGGCTTCTCCGCAGATCAGCGCACCCGCCCTCGTCCCTGTGCATCAGCGGCAACTGACGGGTACGTGCAAATTATTTGGGATGCCCCGGAATAGGAACACAGAGGCACCCCGGCTCGTTGTCACGACGTGAGCACGACACCACCTGTTCTCGCCGCAGAGCTGGCAGGGGCGTGGGCCGATATTCAGCGGCACCACCCCGAACTGCCCGATCTTGCCGCGCCCGAGTCCCTGATCGGGGAGTCGTCGTCCGCCTGCGGGCACGAACTCTCCTTCGAACGACTGCTGCATGAGGCAGTCCACGGCATCGCCGCCGCCCGAGGTGTCCGCGACACCTCGCGCGCCGGCCGGTACCACAACCGCAGATTCCTTGCGATCGCCGAGGAAATGGGTCTGGACCACCCCGACGAACCGCATCCGAGCAGCGGCTTCTCGCTGGTCACGCTCAATCCCGAGGCGAAGAAGCGGTATCGGCCGACGATGGAGCGGTTGCAGCGTGCCCTCAAGGCGCACACCGCGGCCACCGAGTCCGACACCGCCCGCAGCTTCCGCGGCCCCGCCGCGCGCCACGGCTCCTCCGGCGGAGGGGTGCGCGTCAAGGCGGTGTGCGACTGCGGGCGCAATGTCCGCGTCGTCCCGTCGGTCCTCGCCCAGGCGCCGATCGTCTGCGGCGGCTGCGGCAAGCCCTTCCGCATCCCCGAACCGGTCGCCGTGGCCAGTTAGGGCCGCTCGAAAGCCCAGAGGTGAAGGCCGGCCGCCGACCGGTCCGCTTCCCGCCAGGAACCCGCGCGCGAGCTGCCGCGCCGGTCCGGGCCGGTGCGGGCCGGTCGGCGGGGGCTGCCCCGCGCGTCGGCGGCCCTCAGGGCGTATGGCACAATGGCTAGCTGTACTCGACAGTCGAACAGGACCCCTCTCTCCTCCGGCTGACGCGTCCATCGGGCACTCGGGTACCGCAACCCCACGCGGCCGTCCGCCCGTGCCCAACCCCGTCAAGACCAGGAGACACCACTTCCGTGGCAGTCAAGATCAAGCTGAAGCGTCTGGGCAAGATCCGTTCGCCTCACTACCGCATCGTCATCGCCGACTCCCGTACCCGCCGTGACGGCCGGGCCATCGAGGAGATCGGCCTGTACCACCCGGTGCAGAACCCGTCGCGCATCGAGGTCGACGCCGAGCGGGTCGCGTACTGGCTGGGTGTCGGCGCGCAGCCGACCGAGCCCGTGATGGCCATCCTCAAGAAGACCGGCGACTGGCAGAAGTTCAAGGGCGAGCCCGCCCCGGCTCCGCTGCTCCAGCCGGCCGAGAAGGCCACGCGCCCGTCGTTCGACGCCCTCGGCGGCGACGACAGCGCCAAGGGTGAGGCCATCACCCAGAAGAAGAAGGCTGAGAAGAAGGACGACGCCACCGCCGAGTCCTCCGCCTCTGAGTCGACCGGAGCCTGAGCATGCTCGAGGAGGCTCTTGAGCACCTCGTCAAGGGCATCGTCGACAACCCGGACGATGTGCAGGTCGCCTCGCGCAACCTGCGCCGAGGGCGGGTCCTGGAGGTCCGGGTGCACCCCGACGACCTCGGCAAGGTGATCGGTCGCAACGGCCGCACGGCACGCGCCCTGCGCACCGTCGTGGGCGCCATCGGTGGCCGGGGAGTCCGCGTCGACCTCGTCGACGTCGACCAGGTCCACTGACACCGCGACCAGGCAGTTGACGCCTTACTCAGGCAGTACGCAGCACCGGCTCGGGCCGGGGAGGGCTTCACGGCCCACCCCGGCCCGTAGTCGTGTCCGAAGTCGTGTCCGACAGGAGAACGAGCAGTGCAGCTGGTAGTCGCACGGATCGGCCGCGCCCACGGCATCAAGGGCGAGGTCACCGTCGAGGTACGGACCGACGAGCCGGAGCTGCGGCTCGCGCCCGGTGCCGTACTGACCACCGACCCGTCCGCGACGGGCCCCCTGACCATCGAGACCGGCCGCGTGCACAGCGGGCGGCTGCTGCTGCGCTTCGAGGGCGTACGCGACCGGACCGGCGCCGAAGCGCTCCGCAACACCCTCCTCATCGCCGACGTCGACCCCGACGAGCGGCCCGAGGAGTCCGACGAGTACTACGACCACCAGCTGATGGACCTCGACGTCGTCACCGGGGACGGAACCCCCGTCGGACGGATCACCGAGATCTCCCATCTGCCCTCGCAGGACCTCTTCGTCGTGGAGCGCGCCGACGGCAGCGAGGTACTGATCCCGTTCGTCGAGGAGATCGTCACCGAGATCGATCTCGACGCCCAGCGCGCGGTCATCGATCCCCCGCCCGGCCTCATCGACGACAACAGTGTGGAGGCGGTCGAGGACCCCGACGACGCGGCGGACGGCCCGGCGGACGACGCGAAGGACGCCACCTGATGCGTCTCGACGTCCTCACGATCTTCCCCGAGTACCTCGAACCGCTGAACGTCTCCCTCGTCGGCAAGGCACGCGCGCGGGGACAGCTCGACGTCCAGGTCCACGACCTGCGCGCGTGGGCACGCGACCGGCACCACACCGTCGACGACACCCCTTACGGCGGCGGCCCCGGCATGGTCATGAAGACCGAACCCTGGGGCGAGGCGCTCGACACCACCCTCGCCGACGGCTACGAGAACGGCGCCCACGACCCCGTACTCGTCGTCCCGACCCCCAGTGGACGTCCCTTCACGCAGGAGTGCGCCGTCGCGCTCTCCGCCCGCCCCTGGCTGATCTTCACGCCCGCGCGCTACGAGGGCATCGACCGCCGCGTCATGGACGAGTACGCGACCCGGCTGCCCGTCCACGAGGTGTCCATCGGCGACTACGTCCTGGCCGGCGGGGAAGCCGCCGTCCTGGTCGTCACCGAGGCCGTCGTACGGCTGCTGCCCGGCGTCCTCGGCAACGCGGAGTCCCACCGCGACGACTCCTTCGCCCCCGGCGCCATGGCCGACCTCCTGGAAGGCCCCGTCTACACCAAGCCGCCCGAGTGGCGCGGCCGGGAGATCCCCGAGGTGCTGCTCAGCGGCCACCACGGCCGGATCGCCCGCTGGCGCCGCGACGAGGCCCTGCGGCGCACCAGCGCCCACCGGCCCGACCTGATCGAGCGCTGCGACCCCTCGGCCCTCGACAAGAAGGACCGGGAAACCCTCTCGATCCTGGGCTGGGCGCCCGGCCCCGACGGCCGATTTTGGCGCAGGCCGGACGCCGTGGAAGAATAGGCCGCTGCTGTGCGCCGCCTGGCGTGCGCCCCTGCCACAGGGGGACACGACGCCCGCCCGCGCAGCACGGCAGTTCACTTCACTCTTCGACACTCCGCCGATGACCTGTGGCATGGGCGAGGAAAGCAGACGATCATGACTCACCTGCTCGACACCGTCGACAGCGCTTCGCTGCGCACCGACATCCCGGCCTTCCGTCCGGGCGACACCGTCAACGTCCACGTGCGCGTCATCGAGGGCAACCGCTCCCGTGTGCAGCAGTTCAAGGGCGTTGTCATCCGTCGCCAGGGCGCCGGGGTCCGTGAGACCTTCACGGTCCGCAAGGTCTCGTTCTCCGTAGGCGTCGAGCGCACCTTCCCGGTGCACACCCCGATCGTCGAGAAGATCGAACTGGTCACCCGCGGTGACGTGCGTCGCGCGAAGCTGTACTACCTGCGCGACCTCCGCGGCAAGGCCGCGAAGATCAAGGAGAAGCGCGACAACTGAGTGCGCGGCGCCGCCGCCGACCGACCGGTGCGCGGCATCACGGCCTCCTCGCGCGCGGTGCTCCCGCGGGGCCGGATAGCATCTGGCCCCGATGGACACCGCAGCACAGCACACCGAGCGCGACCGCCCCTCCCGTCCCTCCGACCCCGCGGAACCCGATTCCGCGGAGCCGAAGGACCAGGAGGAGCGGTCGCGTTCTGTTTTTCCGGGCCGCCGCACCAAGGGCCCCGGAAAGCTGGCGCAGGCGGTACCCGGCGGCCGGATCACCCTGACCGCGCTGTCCTGCCTGGTGTTTCTGTTCCTCCTCAGCCGCTTCGTGCTCCAGCCCTTCGAGATCCCCAGCGGCTCCATGGAGCCCGGACTGCACATCGGGGACCGCGTACTCGTCAACAAGGTGGCGTACCGTTTCGGTTCCGAGCCGCAGCGCGGTGACGTCGTCGTGTTCGACGGCACCGGATACTTCGGTGGTGCCGACTACGTCAAGCGCGTGGCCGGTGTGGGGGGAGACCGTGTGGTGTGCTGCGACAGCCAGGGGAGGGTCGAGGTGAACGGCCGATCCGTCGACGAGACGTATCTGCACCCGGGGGACGCACCGTCCCAGGTGCCGTTCGACGTGGTCGTGCCCAACGGCAGGCTCTTCCTCCTCGGTGACCACCGCAGCGACTCCAGCGACTCCCGCGACCACCTGGGCTCACCGGGCGGCGGCATGATCCCCGTGACGGCCGTCGTCGGCCGCGCCGACTGGATCGTGTGGCCCTTCTCGCGCTGGACGTCCCTGGAGCCGACCGACGCCTACGCGCGCGTGCCCGCGCCCAGTGGTGGCGGGGCCCATGGGTAACCGGGGCCGCCCGCGCGGCAGCCAGGGTGATACGCGGCTGCCCACCGGGTCCCGGCCGACCAGCGGACCCGTCCTGCCCGGACGGGCCGACCGGCGCCGGCTCGCGCGCAAGGTGAAACGGCGCAGACAGCGGTCCGCCGTGAAGGAGATACCGCTCCTCATCGGCGTCGCCCTTGTCATCGCCCTGGTCCTCAAGACGTTCCTCGTGCAGGCGTTCGTGATCCCGTCCGGGTCCATGGAACAGACCATCCGGATCGGTGACCGCGTCCTCGTCGACAAGCTCACGCCCTGGTTCGGCGCCAAGCCCCAGCGCGGTGACGTCGTCGTCTTCAAGGACCCCGGCGGCTGGCTGGACGACGAGACGGCCCCGCCCAAGAACGACCCCGTCGTCATCAAGCAGATCAAGGCGGGCCTCACCTTCATCGGACTGCTGCCGTCCGACAACGAACGCGACCTGATCAAGCGCGTCGTCGCGGTCGGCGGCGACACCGTCAAATGCTGCGACGGCCAGGGCCGCGTCACCGTCAACGGCGTCCCGCTCAACGAGCCGTACATCAACCCCGGCAACAAGCCCTCCGAGTTCGCCTTCGAGGTGAAGGTGCCTCCCGGGCGGCTGTGGGTGATGGGCGACCACCGGGCCAACTCCGCCGACTCGCGCTTCCACCGCACCGAGGCGTACAGCGGCACCGTCTCCGAGGACAGCGTCGTGGGGCGGGCGCGCTGGATCGCGTACCCCTTCGATCACTGGCGCGCCCTTGAGGAGCCCGAGACCTACGCGCGCGTGCCCGACGCGGGTGGCGGGCCGGGCGCCGCCACAGCGGCGTCGCATAGGGTGGCCCCCGCGGATCTCAATGGAATGATCCCGCTCCCGACCCCTGCGGAACTCCCGCTCGTTATGGGAGTGGTGGGCCTGCGTCGCATCCGGGGCAGGCGGCGGCACGGAGTGAGGAGTGGATGTGGGGGATTTGGCGGTCGGCGCACGATCCGGACACGATGGCCCCGAAGAGCGGCCGGACAACCCCGAGGGCACCGGCAATCCCCCGGAGGGCAGGACCCCTGACGGCATGAGCCCCGGCGGTGCGTACGGCGAGAGTGCGTACGGCGAGGGTGTGGGCCCGGACGGCAGGAGCCCTGACGGCGGGAAGCCCGGTCCGAACGGTCCCGGTGGCGACGGTGGATCCGGTGGCGACGACGAAACCGGCTCCCAGGGCGCGCGGCCCAAGAAGCCGCGTTCCTTCTGGAAGGAGCTGCCGCTCCTCATCGTCATCGCCCTGGTCCTCGCCCTGATCATCAAGACGTTCCTGGTCCAGGCGTTCTCGATCCCCTCGGACTCGATGCAGAACACCCTCCAGCAGGGCGACCGGGTGCTCGTCGACAAACTGACACCGTGGTTCGGGTCCGAGCCCGAGCGTGGCGAGGTCGTCGTCTTCCACGACCCGGACAACTGGCTGGCGGGCGAGCCCACGCCCGAGGTGAACCCGGTGCAGAAGGGCCTCAGCTGGATCGGCCTGATGCCGTCCGCCGAGGAGAAGGACCTCATCAAGCGGGTCATCGGCGTCGGCGGCGACACGGTCGAGTGCAAGGGCACCGGCCCGCTGAAGGTCAACGGCAAAGCGCTGAACGAGCCGTATGTGTACCCCGGCAACACGCCCTGCAGCGTCGACGACCAGGGCGGCCAGTTCAAGATCACGGTGCCCAAGGGCAAAATCTGGGTCATGGGCGACCACCGGCAGAACTCGCTGGACTCCCGGTACCACCAGCAGGACAAGGACCATGGTGCGGTGCCCGTCGACAATGTCGTCGGCCGCGCCGTCGTGATCGCCTGGCCGCCCACCCGCTGGGCCACGCTGCCGGTGCCCGACACCTTCGACCAGCCGGGCCTCAACAGGGCGCTCGGTGCGGCACCCGGTGCGCTGGGCCTCGCGGGCGCGGTGCCGATCGTCCTGTGGCTCCGGCGCCGGCCTTCGGTGGCGGGCGCCCGGGGTGCGGCGGCGGACACCACGGTGACGTCTGCGGTCCCGACGGCGCCGGACACCAGGGTTTCTGGCGGGGGTACCGCCGGGTAGGGTGCCGTCCCAGATCGCCGATCATCCCCGGCCGCGTACCCGGCGGGGACATCGGTCTCCGACCTGGGGAGCACCGGACATGAGCGGGACACGTCGTACGGACGAGGGCCATGGCAGGCTCGGCAGCGTGCTGTCGGGACTGGCCGTGGCCCTCGGCTGTGTGCTCTTCCTCGGCGGATTCGTGTGGGGTGCCCTCGTGTACCAGCCGTACACCGTGCCGACCGAGTCCATGACGCCGACGATCGGCGCGGGCGACCGGGTGCTCGCCGAGCGCATCGACGGCGACCAGGTGCACCGTGGTGACGTGGTCGTGTTCAACCAGACCACCTGGGGCGACCTCCCCATGGTGAAGCGGGTCGTCGCGGTCGGCGGTGACACGGTCACCTGCTGCACCGACGGCAAGCTGACCGTCAACGGCAAGCGGATCGACGAACCGTATCTGCCGGCCGGCCAGGCGGCCTCCCTCACCGGCATCCCCAAGACGGTCGTCCCCGAGGGCCGCCTCTTCCTCCTCGGCGACGAGCGCAGCGGCTCCCTCGACTCGACGGCCCACCTCCAGGACGTCGGCGGTGGCGCCGTACCGCGCAGCGCGGTGACCGCGCGCGTGGATGCCGTCGTCTGGCCCATGGACGGCATGCTGCAACGGCCGCACGGCTTCGACGTGGTGCCCGGCGGTCTGTCGCAGCCGGGGCCCCTGCGGATCATGCTCACGCTGGTCGTGGTGGGGGCGGTCCTGGTACTGGGCGGGGCCGCGTACGGGCCGCTGGCGAAACGGGCCGCGCGGCGGAGGGAGCCGGCCGGTGTCGGCTGAGTCGGGAGGGGAGCCGACGGGCGACGCGGCGCGGGCGGTGGCACGGGACGCGGCACGCGGGGATGTCGCGCTGCGGCGGGTGGCGCGGGTCGTGCTGCTCGACCCGGACCAGCGGATCCTGCTGCTGCACGGTCATGAGCCGGAGGACCCGTCCGACGCCTGGTGGTTCACGCCCGGCGGCGGTCTGGAGGGCGACGAGACCCGCGAACAGGCCGCGCTGCGGGAACTCGCCGAGGAGACCGGCATCACGGACGTCGCACTGGGTCCGGTCCTGTGGCACCGGGTCTGCTCCTTCCCCTTCGCGGGGCGCCGCTGGGACCAGGACGAGTGGTACTACCTGGCCCGTACGACACAGACGGCGACCGCCGCGACCGCGCTGACCGACCTGGAACGGCGCAGTGTCGCGGGAGCACGCTGGTGGACGTGCCAGGAGTTGGCCGAGGCGCATGAGACGGTGTACCCGACCAGACTCGCCGAGCTGCTCCGCAGGCTGCTCGACGAAGGCCCCCCGGCCGTTCCCGAGACCTTGGACACCGAAATCGTCTAGGGGCACGCGGTGCTGGCGCACAATGGGGGGACGCACGGCTGAAGGGGAACATGCCATGAGCGCCGAGGACCTCGAAAAGTACGAGACCGAGATGGAGCTGAAGCTCTACCGGGAGTACCGCGATGTCGTCGGTCTGTTCAAATACGTGATCGAGACCGAGCGGCGTTTCTACCTCACCAATGACTACGAGATGCAGGTCCACTCGGTCCAGGGCGAGGTGTTCTTCGAGGTGTCGATGGCGGACGCCTGGGTGTGGGACATGTATCGGCCGGCCCGCTTCGTGAAGCAGGTGAGGGTGTTGACGTTCAAGGACGTGAACATCGAGGAGCTGAATAAGAGTGATCTGGAGCTTCCGGGGGGCTGAGCGGGCCTGGAGGGTTCGTGACCGGGCCTGGAGGGTCCGTCGCGGGGCCTGAGGGGGTCCGTCACGGGGCCCGAGGGGTGACGGTGCTTCGCTCGGACGGGTGACGCGATTGTCCACAATCGCGAGGTTGTCCACCAAGATCCAATAGCTTGCCGCTCCGGCCGCACTGTGGGTGCCGGAGGTGGTGCCGACATGAACGCACGAGGTGCACTCGGCAAGTACGGCGAAGAGCTGGCCGCGCGGCGGCTGACCGAGGCCGGTATGACGGTCCTGGAGCGGAACTGGCGCTCGGGCAGGACCGGAGAGATCGACATCGTGGCCCGCGAGGGCGACACCCTGGTGGTCTGTGAGGTCAAGACCCGCAGGGAGCGCTCCTTCCAGCATCCGATGGCCGCGCTCACCCCGGTCAAGGCGGAGCGTCTGCGGGGGCTCGCGGAGCGCTGGGTCCAGGAACACGGGGGCGCGCCACCCGGTGGTGTCCGGATCGACCTCGTCGGCATCCTCGTCCCGCGCCGCGGCGCACCCGAGGTCGAGCATGTGCGGGGGGCGGCCTGATGGGATTCGCCCGTACGTGCTCGGTGGCCCTGGTCGGTGTCGAGGGTGTCGTCGTCGAGGTCCAGGCCGACCTGGAACCGGGCGTCGCCGCCTTCACCCTGGTGGGCCTGCCCGACAAGAGCCTGAGTGAGAGCCGCGACCGGGTCAGGGCCGCGGTCGTCAACTCCGGCGGGGAGTGGCCGCAGAAGAAGCTGACGGTGGGGCTGAGCCCGGCCTCCGTCCCCAAGAGCGGCAGCGGCTTCGACCTCGCCGTGGCGAGCGCGGTGCTCGGCGCGTCCGAGCGCATCGACCCTCGGGTGCTCGCCGACATCGTGATGATCGGCGAACTGGGCCTCGACGGCCGGGTCCGCCCGGTCCGCGGCGTCCTGCCGGCGGTCCTCGCGGCGGCCGACGCGGGGTACGAACAGGTGGTGGTCCCGGAGAGCACGGCGGCGGAGGCGTCGCTCGTGCCCGGCATCTCGGTGCTGGGCGTGCGCAGCCTGCGCCAGCTCATCGCCGTACTCACCGACGAGCCCGTGCCGCACGAGGAACCCGACCAGACGGGCCGCCCCGACCCGCTGCTCGCCGGTCTGTGTCTGCCCGGGGCCGGGCTGGGCGGAGGTCTGTCCGCGCTCGGCGCGGGCGGCCTCGATCAGGCCCATGACTTCGCGGACGTCGTCGGCCAGCAGTCGGCGCGTACGGCGGTGGAGGTGGCCGCAGCCGGCGGCCACCATGTGTTCCTCCAGGGACCGCCGGGCGCGGGCAAGACGATGCTCGCGGAGCGGCTGCCGTCGATCCTGCCGCCGCTGCCCAGGGCCCAGTCCCTGGAAGTCACGGCGATCCATTCCGTCGCGGGCATGCTGCCCCCGGGCAAGCCCCTGGTGGACATCCCGCCGTACTGCGCCCCGCACCACTCGTCGACGATGCAGTCACTGGTCGGCGGCGGCGCGGGCATCGCCCGCCCCGGAGCCGTGTCTCTCTCCCACCGGGGTGTGCTGTTTCTGGACGAGGCTCCGGAGTTCAGCGGGCAGGCCCTGGACGCCCTGCGGCAGCCTCTGGAGTCCGGGCATGTGGTGATCGCGCGCAGCGCCGGGGTGGTGCGGTTTCCGGCCCAGTTCATGATGGTGCTGGCGGCGAACCCGTGCCCCTGCGGACGCTTCAACCAGGCCGGTGACGGGTGTGACTGCACGCCGTCGGCGATCCGCCGCTATCAGGCGCGGCTCTCGGGGCCGCTGCTCGACCGCGTAGACCTCCGTGTCCAGGTCGAGCGGGTCACCCGGGCCGAACTGACGGCGGTGGGCACCGGGGGCGAGACGACCAGAACTGTCGCCGACAGGGTCCGCGCGGCGCGGGAGCGGGCGGCCCTGCGGTTGGGGGAGACCCCCTGGCGGACGAACGGCGAGGTGCCCGGCCATCTGCTGCGCACCCGCTGGCGCCCCGAGCCCGGTTCCATGGCCGAGCCCGAACGGTGCCTGGAGCGAGGGCTGTTGACCGCACGGGGACTGGACCGGGTCCTGCGCGTGGCCTGGACGATCGCGGACCTGGCGGGGCGCGGCCGACCCGACAAGACCGACGTCGACCTGGCCCTGCAACTGCGGACCGGAGTCCCCCGCGGGGTGCCCCTGGCGATCGGGGCGCCGGGATGACGGCGACCACCGGCCCCGGCGACGGCGCCGGGCCGGATAAGGGCGCCGAGCCGGTCGGCGGTACCTGCCCTGACGACGGCGCCGGCCCGTCCGACGGGTCGGCGTCTGTCCTTGGGATGGCCCCCGCCGCCGGCCCCGGACCCGCCGATGACGAAGAGCGGCTCGCCCGGATCGCCCTCACCCGAGTCATCGAACCCGGTGACGAGGTGGGCGGACGGTGGCTGCGGGAGTACGGGCCGGTGACCGTGGCGCGGCGGTTGCGGCGGGGCGGGGAGCCGTTGCCCGGGGTCACCGCGGTCCGCTGGGCAGGGTTGTGTGCCCGTGCCGAGCGGATGCGTCCGCGCCGGGATCTGGCGACCGCCGAGGAGGCCGGGGTGCGGTTCCTGTGCCCCGGTGACGGTGAATGGCCGGCCCAGCTCGACGACCTGGGCGACACCCGGCCCACCGGGCTGTGGGTGCGGGGCGGTCCCAGCCTGCGGATATGGGCCCTGCGCTCCGTCGCCGTGGTCGGCGCGCGGGCCTGTACCGAGTACGGCGCGCACATGGCCGCCCGCCTCGCGGCGGGCCTCGCCGAACAGGGCTGGGTCGTCGTCTCGGGCGGGGCGTACGGCGTCGACGGTGCCGCACATCGCGGCGCCCTCGGGGCGGGCGGGGCCACGGTCGCGGTGCTGGCCTGCGGGGTCGACCGGCCCTATCCCCGGGGGCACGCCCGGCTGATCGGGCGGATCGCGGAACAGGGGCTGGTCGTGGGTGAGTTGCCGCCCGGTGACCATCCGACCCCGAGCCGGTTCATCCTGCGCAACCGTGTGATTGCCGCGCTCACCCGGGGCACGGTCGTCGTGGAGGCCGCGTACCGCAGTGGTGCTCTCTCGACGGCCCGCAGCGCCGGGCACCTCGGGCGGATCACCATGGGCGTGCCGGGGCCCGCCACCAGTGGGCTCTCGGCGGGGGTGCACGAGCTGCTGCGGACCGATGCCGTCCTGGTCACCGACGCGGCGGACGTCGTGGAACTCGTCGGGGGCATCGGGGAGCTGGCGCCACCCCGGCGCGGGCCCGTCCTGCCACGCGATCTGCTCGCCCCGGCCACCGCCCGTGTGCTCGCCGCGCTGCCCGCCGACCGCCCGGCGGGTCCGGCGGACATCGCGCGCGACGCGACGACGACCGAGGACGACGCGATCGGCCGACTGTACGAGCTTCACTCACTGGGGTTCGTCGAACGACACGGCGACGGCTGGCAGTTGACACGCCAGACAATAAGCGCGACACCACGACTTGGGTACGGAGAGTGATCGATACAACCCCTGGCATGTGCAGAATCGCTTTGACCTCGGGAGATGGATGAAGTGACGCAGTGTCACCGTCGCGCTGAGTGAGTGATCCGACGCGTCCGATGTCCTAACGGAACGTATCTGCGCAGGTGTGATCCCCTGGCCTTCGCACACTGCGACACTCCAGTCACGCTACGCTCACAAGGATTCCGACTCCGACCGACGGCGCACAGACGGCCTCGTCAGGTGTCCTGAACCGTGCGGACACCTCATCGGCCCCACCCAGCACACGGCAGAACGGCACAAGGCGACGAATGCCCCAGCACACCTCCGGGTCTGACCGGGCGGCTGCTCCCCCCGCAGCCCGCGGCAGCGTGCGCCCGCCCGCCCCGACGACACTCGACGAATTGTGGAGGTCGTACAAGGCGACAGGCGACGGACGGTTGCGCGAGCAGCTGATCCTGCACTACTCACCGCTGGTGAAGTACGTCGCGGGCCGGGTGAGCGTCGGGCTCCCGCCCAATGTCGAACAGGCCGACTTCGTGTCCTCGGGCGTCTTCGGGCTCATCGACGCGATCGAGAAGTTCGACGTCGAACGCTCGATCAAGTTCGAGACATACGCGATCACCCGGATCCGGGGCGCGATGATCGACGAGCTGCGCGCCCTGGACTGGATCCCCCGGTCGGTACGGCAGAAGGCGCGCAACGTCGAGCGGGCCTACGCCACGCTGGAGGCGCAGCTCCGGCGCACCCCCTCGGAGAGCGAGGTGGCCTCCGAGATGGGTATCGCGCTGGAGGAACTGCACGCGGTGTTCAGCCAGTTGTCGCTGGCCAATGTGGTGGCCCTGGAGGAGCTGCTGCACGTCGGCGGCGAGGGCGGCGACCGGCTCAGCCTGATGGACACCCTGGAGGACCACGCCGCCGACAACCCCGTCGAGGTCGCCGAGGACCGGGAGCTGCGGAGGTTCCTCGCCCGCGCGATCAACACGCTGCCCGAGCGCGAGAAGACCGTCGTCACCCTCTACTACTACGAGGGCCTCACCCTCGCCGAGATCGGACACGTCCTCGGCGTGACCGAGAGCCGGGTGAGCCAGATCCACACCAAATCGGTCCTTCAGCTCCGGGCCAAGCTGGCGAGTTTCGGCCGGTGACCCGTGCGTCGGCAGGGCGCTGAATCGTCCCTGCCGTCCGCCCGGCGGGCGCGACCGCACCCCGCCGACCAGGTGTCCTCGGTGGCTGATCAGGACAGATCCGTACCGTGCCCGTTCCCGTGGTGGGGTCCGCGTCCGTACAGTAGGGGCGTGCCAAGGATTCGAGCGGCCTCTGTGGCCGAGCACCGTTCGATGCAGCGCGGCGCCCTCCTGGACGCCGCACGGTCGCTGCTGTCCGAAGGGGGTACGGAGGCGCTGACCTTCCCCGCCCTCGCCGAGCGCACCGGTCTCGCCCGGTCCTCCGTGTACGAGTACTTCCGGTCCCGGGCCGCCGTCGTGGAAGAACTCTGCGAGGTCGACTTCCCCGTCTGGGCCGCCGAGGTCGAGGCCGCCATGGCCGGCGCCGCGAGCCCCGAGGGCAAGATCGAGGCGTATGTCCGGCAGCAGCTGGCGCTGGTCGGGGACCGGCGGCACCGCGCGGTGGTGGCGATCTCCGCGAGCGAACTGGACGCGGGGGCCCGCGAGAAGATCCGGGCCGCGCACGGCGGGCTGGTCGCGATGATCGCCGAGGCGCTGCGTGCGCTGGGGCACGAGGAGCCGAGGCTCGCGGCGATGCTGCTCCAGGGGATCGTGGATGCGGCAGCGCGACGGGTCGAGCTGGGTGCGGCCGAGGAGCCATCGGCCATCGCCGATGCCGCGGTCGCGATGGCGCTGCGGGGCGTGGGCGGCTGAACCGCCGGCGTGTGCGCCGTGCGGTGCGCGGTGCCGTGCGCCCCGGAACCCCAGCGGTGCGTCTGCCTGCCCCTGGATCCGAGTTCGACCCGCCGGTCAGGGGCAGTAGGCGGGACGGTCCTCTGGTCAGTAGCCAGGGTGGGAGCAGGGACAGCGGGTTCAGATAGGTCCGGCCCCGGAGCAGGCCCCAGTGCAGGCAGGACGCCGGGCAGTGGCCGACCCGGCCCGCACCGGCCCCGCCTGGCGCAGCACCCGGTGGGCGTTCCACATGGCCCACGATCTGCCCCGCCGCGACCTCGTCGCCCCGCTCCACCACCGCCCGAACCGGCTCGTACGTCGTGCGCAGGGGCGGGACCCCCGTCGCGGTCAGCTCCAGTGCGATCACGCCGCGTCCCGCGACCCGGCCCGCGAAGGACACCCGGCCCGCGGCGACCGCGCGCACCGCCGCACCGGGCGCCGCCGCCAGGTCCACTCCCCGGTGGCCCGCGCCGTACTCGGTGACGGGCGGTTCCCAGCCCCGTACCACCGCCGGGCGCACCCCCACCGGCCACCCGCGGCCCACCGCCGGAACCGCACCCACCGCACCCACCGCACCGCCGGACCCCGCGCCGCCCGGCGCCGCCGCGAGCAGCGCCCACACGGTCACCAGCGCCACGAAGCCGACGGCCCAACTGCGCCAGGGCGCACCTCGGGCGCCGCTCCCTCCCCGTTCGCATTCCATCCCCGAACGGTCCCGTACCGCAGCGGGATGTGGGGATCATGGCCGTGATCTGTGGACTACCGGCCAGTTGTGGACAACGCCGTCACCCGGTGCCTCGCGGGTCCCGTACACTTCATGTGGCGATCCGGGTCACCGGGTCGACTTCGCACGCCCCGACATGAGCCCCTCTTCGGCCATGTCCGCGCTCCTCGGTCCCTTGTGGCACAGCGCGCCGGGGCGTCAGGCGCGACCGCCGTCCGGCGGATGCGACAACCGAGTACCAAGGAGAACACGGCCATGGCCGTCGTCACGATGCGGGAGCTGCTGGAAAGCGGCGTCCACTTCGGTCACCAGACCCGCCGTTGGAACCCGAAGATGAAGCGTTTCATCTTCACGGAGCGCAACGGCATCTACATCATCGACCTGCTCCAGTCGCTGTCGTACATCGACCGCGCCTACGAGTTCGTCAAGGAGACCGTCGCCCACGGCGGCACGGTCATGTTCGTCGGTACGAAGAAGCAGGCGCAGGAGGCCATCGCGGAGCAGGCCACCCGCGTCGGCATGCCCTACGTCAACCAGCGCTGGCTGGGTGGCATGCTCACCAACTTCTCGACCGTCTACAAGCGCCTCCAGCGCCTCAAGGAGCTTGAGCAGATCGACTTCGAGGACGTGGCCGCCTCCGGCCTCACCAAGAAGGAGCTGCTGGTCCTCTCGCGCGAGAAGGCCAAGCTGGAGAAGACCCTCGGCGGTATCCGCGAGATGTCCAAGGTGCCCAGCGCCGTCTGGATCGTGGACACCAAGAAGGAGCACATCGCTGTCGGTGAGGCCCGGAAGCTCAACATTCCCGTCGTCGCCATCCTCGACACGAACTGTGACCCCGACGAGGTCGACTACAAGATCCCGGGCAACGACGACGCGATCCGCTCCGTCACCCTGCTCACCCGCGTGATCGCCGACGCCGTCGCCGAGGGCCTCATCGCCCGTTCCGGTGTCGCCACCGGTGACTCGAAGCCGGGCGAGAAGGCCGTCGGCGAGCCGCTGGCCGAGTGGGAGCGCGACCTGCTCGAAGGCGAGAAGAAGGCCGACGACGAGGCCGAGAAGCCCGCCGAGGCCGCTGCCGCCGAGAAGCCGGCCGAGGCCGCCGCCGAGGCTCCCGCCGACGCTCCGGCCGCCGAGGCCCCCGCTGCCGAGGCTCCCGCCGTCGAGGCCCCGGCCGCCGACGCCGAGCAGGGCTGACCGCAGGCCACGGCAGGCCGCGAGCCGGGCTGATCCGAGACCGGACACGACGGCGGGGGCGGTGACATCCACTCCGCCCCCGCCGTCCACCCGTAGGTCGGCGGGAGGACACACCGGCCTGCACAGCTAGCCGGTGTCCCCCGTAGATCCCGGTGACCCCGCAGATCTTCGATCTTCCAGACTTCGAGAAAGATTCAAGACTCATGGCGAACTACACCGCCGCCGACGTCAAGAAGCTCCGTGAGCTGACCGGCGCCGGCATGATGGACTGCAAGAAGGCGCTGGACGAGGCCGACGGCAATGTCGAGAAGGCCGTCGAGCTGCTCCGCGTGAAGGGCCAGAAGGGCGTCGCCAAGCGCGAGGGCCGCTCCGCCGAGAACGGCGCCGTCGTCTCCCTCATCGCCGATGACAACACCTCCGGCGTGCTCCTTGAGCTGAAGTGCGAGACCGACTTCGTCGCCAAGGGCGACAAGTTCCAGGCCGTCGCGAACGCTCTCGCCACGCATGTCGCCAAGACCTCCCCGGCCGACATCGAGGCGCTCCTCGCCTCCGAGATCGAGCCCGGCAAGACCGTCCAGGCGTACGTCGACGAGGCCAACGCCAACCTCGGCGAGAAGATCGTCCTGGACCGCTTCGCGCAGTTCACCGACGGCTATGTCGCGGCGTACATGCACCGCACCATGCCCGACCTCCCGCCGCAGATCGGTGTCCTGGTCGAGCTGGACAAGGACAACGACGAGGCCGCCGCCGTCGCCCGGAGCGTCGCGCAGCACATCGCCGCCTTCGCGCCGAAGTACCTCTCCCGCGAGGACGTCCCCGCCGACGTCGTCGAGGCCGAGCGCCGCGTCGCCGAGGAGACCTCGCGCAACGAGGGCAAGCCCGAGGCCGCGCTCCCCAAGATCGTCGAGGGTCGCGTCAACGGCTTCTTCAAGGAGGTCACCCTCCTGGACCAGCCCTTCGCGCACGACAACAAGAAGTCCGTCCGTAAGGTCCTGGACGAGGCCGGTGTCACCCTGAAGCGCTTCACGCGCATCAAGGTCGGCATCTGAGTCCGTACCGCGATCGCCGCCGACCCCGCTAGGGTCGACAGCAGTCGCCCGCGTACGGACCGCCGTACGTGACGTACGGACGTCCGGCCTGTGCGTCGCGCACGGCACGTGCGGCACGCACGCGACGGACGACCGCAGATCTGACGAGGAGGCCATTGCCGCGCATGGGTTGCCACCAACACCCCACCGGCAATGGCCTTCTTCGTATGTGCACCACGTATACGTGCACCAAGTAAAAGGGGCGAGAACTCCATGACCACCAAAGCCCAGGGCGCCGAGAAGGGCGCGAAGAGCGGCGACGGCAAGATCGCCGGGCGCTTTCTGCTGAAGCTCTCAGGCGAGGCGTTCGCCGGCGGCGGGGGACTGGGCGTCGACCCCGACGTGGTGCACAAGATCGCCCGCGAGATCGCCGCCGTCGTCCGGGACGGCGCCGAGATCGCCGTCGTCATCGGCGGCGGCAACTTCTTCCGCGGCGCCGAACTCCAGCAGCGCGGCATGGACCGGGCCCGCTCCGACTACATGGGCATGCTCGGCACCGTCATGAACTGCCTCGCCCTCCAGGACTTCCTGGAGAAGGAAGGCATCGACTCGCGCGTGCAGACCGCCATCACCATGGGACAGGTCGCCGAGCCCTACATCCCGCTGCGCGCCGTACGGCACCTGGAGAAGGGCCGCGTCGTCATCTTCGGCGCCGGTATGGGCATGCCGTACTTCTCCACCGACACCACCGCCGCCCAGCGCGCCCTGGAGATCGACGCCGAGGCGCTCCTCATGGGCAAGAACGGCGTCGACGGGGTCTACGACTCCGACCCCAAGACCAACCCCGACGCGGTGAAGTTCGACGCGCTCGGCTACGGCGAGGTCATCACCCGGGACCTCAAGGTCGCCGACGCCACCGCGGTCACCCTCTGCCGGGACAACAAGCTGCCCATCCTCGTCTTCGAACTCCTCACCGAAGGCAATATCGCCCGCGCCGTCAAGGGTGAGAAGATCGGCACGCTCGTGGGCGACCAGGGCTCCCGGACCTGACCCAAGGCCGCCCGGGACGGTTCCGGGCAGCACCCTGGAGGAACCTGGGCAGCACCCCGGAGGAGTCCGGGGACCGCTCTGGAGGACCCGGGGGCCGCCCTCGCCCTGGAGGGATGGACAAAGCCCTGCCGGTCGGGAACCGTGCAGGAAAAGACACGACGCAGCCGGCCGCCGCCCACGGGAGCCGGGCCTACTCAAGACACGCAGGAGCAAGTGGTGATCGAAGAGACCCTCCTTGAAGCCGAGGAGAAGATGGAGAAGGCCGTCGTCGTCGCCAAGGAGGACTTCGCCGCGATCCGCACCGGCCGTGCGCACCCGGCGATGTTCAACAAGATCGTGGCCGACTACTACGGCGCGATGACGCCGATCAACCAGCTGGCCTCGTTCTCGGTGCCCGAGCCGCGTATGGCCATCGTGACGCCGTTCGACAAGAGCGCGCTGCGCAACATCGAGCAGGCCATCCGCGATTCGGACCTCGGTGTCAACCCGAGCAACGACGGAAACATCATCCGGGTGAACTTCCCGGAGCTGACCGAAGAGCGCCGCAGGGACTACATCAAGGTCGCCCGCACCAAGAGCGAGGACGCGAAGATCTCGATCCGCGCCGTGCGCCGTAAGGCCAAGGAGACCATCGACAAGCTGATCAAGGACGGCGAGGTCGGTGAGGACGAGGGCCGCCGCGGCGAGAAGGAGCTGGACGACACCACGGCCAAGCATGTCGCCCAGGTGGACGAGCTGCTGAAGCACAAGGAAGCCGAGCTGCTCGAAGTCTGATGAACGACTCTTCCTGGGGCGCGCCGTCGCAGGCCGGGTACGCCGGGCCATGGGCCCCGGCCGACCGGGGACCCGCCCGGGGGGCGGCCCCGGCGGGTCCTGCATACGATGCGCATGAAGCCCTGCATCCTTCAGAGAAGCGGCCCATGCCCACCGTGCCCGACATACCCGCGCCCGGCGGGAACCAGGACGACGACCGGGGGGCCGCTCGGCTGAGCGGTCCCCCGGGCCGCGACGACAGCCTCCACCTGTCACCGCCGCCGGTGACGCCGCACAGGTCACAGGAGCCCATGCCCAGCGCCCCCCAGCCGCCGCCCTCCGCACCGCAGAAGAAGAGCGCGGGACGTGACCTGGGCGCGGCCATAGGAGTCGGCGTCGGACTCGGTGCGGTCATTGTCGCGTCGCTGTTCATCGTCAAGGCCGTGTTCGTCGGTGTCATCGCGGTCGCCGTCGTCGTCGGTCTGTGGGAGCTGACGTCGCGGCTCAAGGAGCGCAAGGGCATCGAGGCGCCCCTGATCCCGCTCGCCGTCGGCGGCGCCGCCATGGTCGTCGCCGGGTACGCGCGCGGTGCCGAGGGCGCCTGGGTCGCGATGGCGCTCACCGCGCTCGCGGTGCTCGTCTGGCGGATGACGGAACCGCCCGACGGCTATCTGAAGGACGTCACGGCCGGCGTTTTCGCCGCCTTCTACGTGCCCTTCCTCGCGACCTTCGTGGCGATGATGCTCACCGCTCACGACGGGCCCCAGCGGGTGCTGACCTTCCTGCTCCTGACCGTCGTCAGCGACACCGGCGCCTATGCCATCGGCTGGCGCTTCGGCAAGCACAAGCTCGCCCCGCGCATCAGCCCCGGCAAGACGCGCGAGGGCCTGATCGGCGCCGTCACCTTCGCGATGGCGGCCGGCGCGGTCTGCATGCACTTCCTCATCGACGACGGCACCTGGTGGCAGGGGCTGCTCCTCGGCCTCGCCGTCGCGGCCAGTGCCACGCTCGGCGACCTCGGCGAGTCGATGATCAAGCGGGATCTCGGTATCAAGGACATGGGCACCGTGCTGCCGGGGCACGGCGGGATCATGGACCGGCTCGACTCCCTGCTGCCGACGGCGCCGGTGGTGTGGCTGCTCCTTGTGGTCTTCGTGGGGTCGGCCTGAGCTGCATAGTGCCGGTCTGATCTTCGTACGGCCGTCTGACCTGCGCTTTTCCCGTCAAGAAGGTGGTCCGGGGGCTCGTTGTCCACAGGGTGGCGAGCCCCTTCTCGTATCTCTGCGACACTGGTACGACCATGCCAGTACCCGGAGAACTCACTTTCGTCGCGCCCCGTGGAGCCAAGAAGCCGCCGCGGCACCTCGCCGATCTCACGCCCGCCGAGCGCAGGGAAGCCGTCGCCGCGGTCGGTGAGAAGCCGTTCCGTGCCAAGCAGCTCTCGCAGCACTACTTCGCGCGGTATGCCCACGATCCCGAGCAGTGGACCGACATCCCGGCGGCCTCGCGCGGCAAGCTCCAGGAAGCGCTGCTGCCGGAGCTGATGTCCGTCGTACGGCACATCAGCTGCGACGACGACGCCACCCGGAAGACTCTGTGGCGGCTGCACGACGGCACGCTGGTCGAGTCCGTCCTGATGCGCTATCCGGACCGGGTCACCATGTGCATCTCCTCGCAGGCCGGCTGCGGAATGAACTGCCCGTTCTGCGCCACCGGGCAGGCCGGGCTCGACCGCAATCTGTCGACCGCCGAGATCGTGCACCAGATCGTGGACGGCATGCGTGCCCTGCGCGACGGCGAGGTGCCGGGCGGCCAGGAGCGGCTGTCCAACATCGTCTTCATGGGCATGGGCGAGCCCCTCGCCAACTACAACCGCGTCGTCGGCGCCATCCGCCGGCTCACCGACCCCGAGCCCGACGGCCTCGGTATCTCGCAGCGCGGCATCACCGTCTCCACGGTCGGCCTGGTCCCCGCGATGCTCCGCTTCGCCGACGAGGGCTTCAAGTGCCGCCTCGCCCTGTCGCTGCACGCGCCCGACGACGAGCTGCGCGACACCCTCGTGCCCGTCAACACCCGCTGGAATGTCCGCGAAGTCCTCGACGCGGCCTGGGAGTACGGCGCGAAGTCGGGCCGCCGCATCTCCATCGAGTACGCGCTGATCCGCGACATCAACGACCAGGCGTGGCGCGGCGACCGGCTCGGGCGGCTCCTCAAGGGGAAGCGGGTGCACGTGAATCTGATCCCGCTGAACCCGACGCCCGGCTCCAAGTGGACGGCGTCCCGCCCCGAGGACGAGAAGGCTTTCATCGAGGCCATCGCGGCGCACGGCGTGCCGGTCACCGTCCGGGACACCCGCGGTCAGGAGATCGACGGCGCCTGCGGCCAACTCGCGGCCTCGGAGAGGTAGACCGGCGCCGGAAACCTCCCGTGGACCTGCCGGTGAACGCTGCGGGTACGCTGGGGCCGGTACGTACATCTTCATATTCCGACAGGGGAGCGCCACAGCGCTGAGAGTGTGGCAGCCGGGGAACCGGTGGGCCGCAGACCCTCTGAACCTCGCCCGGGTCATTCCGGGTAGGAAGTTCGGTCACCACTCAAGCTGTTGCGCCCTGCCCGCGTACCCCCGAGGTCGCGGGCAGGGCCGCGTCTCTTCCTGGTCCACTCCAGGAGGACATCTCAGTGAGCACCATCAGGAAGTTCTCGGTCGTCGCCCTGGCGACCGGGCTCGGCATCGGCACGCTCGCCGCATGCGGCGGCGGATCCGGCGACGGCGCGTCGGGCACGGGCTCCGGGTCCGGCTCCGGGTCGAAGACGGTGACGCTCGTCAGCCATGACTCCTTCGCCGCGTCGAAGAGCGTGCTGAAGGACTTCGAGAAGCAGTCCGGCTACCAGGTGAAGATCCTGGAGGACGGCGACGCCGGACAGGCCGTCAACAAGGCGATCCTCACCAAGGACAACCCGCAGGGCGACGTCTTCTTCGGCGTCGACAACACCCTGCTGTCCCGCGCCCTCGACAACGGCCTCTTCCAGCCGTACGAGGCCAAGGGCGCCGACCGGATCCGGCCCGAGGTCCGCGCCGACCAGGCCGGGCACCGGGTGACCCCGATCGATTCCGGCGACATCTGCGTCAACTACGACAAGAAGTACTTCACCGACCACAAGCTCGCGCCGCCGCAGTCCCTGGACGACCTGGCGAAGCCCGCGTACAAGAACCTGCTCGTCACCGAGAACGCGTCCACCTCCTCGCCCGGTCTCGGCTTTCTGCTCGGCACCGCCGCGCGGTACGGCGACGAGGGGTGGCAGGGCTACTGGGACAAGCTGAAGGCCAACGGCCTCAAGGTCGTCGACGGCTGGGAGCAGGCGTACAACGAGGAGTTCTCCGGGTCGGCCGGCGGCAGGAAGGCCGGGGGCGACCGGCCGCTCGTCGTCTCGTACGCGTCGTCGCCGCCCGTCGAGGCCATCTACGCGCAGCCGCAGCCGAAGGAGGCACCCACCGGTGTCGCCACGGGCACCTGCTTCCGGCAGGTCGAGTACGCGGGTCTGCTGAGCAACGCCAAGAACCCGGCGGGCGGCAAGGCGCTCATCGACTTCATGGTCGGCAAGGAGTTCCAGGAGGACATGCCGCTGAACATGTTCGTGGACCCGGTGAGCGAGGACGCGCAGGCGCCCGCCGACTTCGCCAAGTACGCGGTGGAGATCAAGGACCCGCACACCATGGCTCCCGAGAAGATCGCGGCCAATCGTGACCAGTGGGTCAAGGCGTGGACAGCTCTCGTACTGAAGTAGCGGCCGAAGCAGCGGCCGAAGTAGGGGGCGGCTCCCGTACGGGAGTACGGAGGAACGCGACGCGGCTCGGGCTGCTCGCCGTGCCCGTCGCGTTCTTCGCGCTGTTCTTCGCCTATCCCGTCACGGCGATCGTGGCCCGTGGGCTGAAGGTCGACGGGGTGTGGCGGCTGGGGCGGATCGGTGAGGTCCTCGCGCAGTCCGACGTCCAGCACGTGCTGTGGTTCACCACCTGGCAGGCGCTCGCGTCGACCGGGCTGACGCTGCTGATCGCGCTGCCGGGGGCGTATGTCTTCGCCCGGTTCGCGTTCCCCGGCAAGCAGATGCTGCGGGCCGTCGTCACCGTGCCGTTCGTGCTGCCCACGGTCGTCGTGGGCACCGCCTTCCTGGCGCTGCTCGGCCGCGGCGGTCTTCTCGACGGGCTGGCGGGGGTGCGCCTCGACACCACGGTCTGGGCGATCCTGCTCGCGCACGTGTTCTTCAACTACGCCGTCGTCGTCCGCACGGTCGGCGGCCTCTGGTCCCAGCTCGACCCCCGCCAGGAGGAGGCCGCACGGGTACTCGGCGCCTCACGGTTCGCCGCGTGGCGCACGACGACGCTGCCCGCGCTCGCGCCCGCCGTCGCCGCCGCGGCCCTCATGGTGTTCCTGTTCACCTTCACCTCCTTCGGTGTGGTGCAGATCCTCGGCGGACCCGGCTTCTCCACCCTCGAAGTCGAGATCTACCGGCAGACCTCGCAGATCTTCGACCTGGCCACGGCCGCCGTGCTCACCCTCGTGCAGTTCGCCGCGGTCGGCCTGATCCTCGCCGTGCACGCCTGGACCGTGCGCCGCCGCGAGACGGCGCTGCGCCTCGTCGACGCCGCCACGACCGCCCGCCGGCCGCGCGGCGCCGGCCAGTGGGCCCTCCTCGGCGGAGTCCTGCTCACGGTCACGGCCCTGATCCTGGTCCCGCTCGGCGTGCTGGTCCAGCGCTCGTTCGACGGGCCCGACGGCTACGGCCTCACCTACTACCGGGCGCTGACCTCGGCCGACGGCGGCATCTTCCTCGTCGCCCCCATCCACGCCATCGGGAACTCCCTCCTGTACGCGCTCGCGGCCACCGCCATCGCCCTCGTCGTCGGAGGACTTGCCGCCGCCGCGCTGACCCGCCGTGCGGGCCGTCTCGTACGCGGGTTCGACGCGTTGTTGATGCTGCCGCTCGGCGTGTCCGCCGTGACCGTCGGGTTCGGGTTCCTCATCACGCTCGACAAACCGCCGCTCGACCTGCGGACCTCCTGGATCCTGGTACCGCTCGCCCAGGCCCTCGTCGGTGTGCCGTTCGTCGTACGGACCATGCTGCCCGTGCTGCGCGCGGTCGACGGGCGTCTCCGGGAGGCCGCCGCCGTGCTCGGGGCGTCACCGCTGCGGGCCTGGCGTGAGGTGGATCTGCCGATGGTGCGGCGCGCGCTGCTGATCGCTGCCGGGTTCGCCTTCGCCGTGTCCCTGGGCGAGTTCGGGGCGACCGTCTTCATCGCCCGCCCCGACAACCCGACCCTGCCGGTCGCCGTCGCCCGCCTCCTGGGCCGGGCCGGGGACCTCAACTACGGCCAGGCGATGGCCCTTTCGACCCTGCTGATGGTGGTGTGCGCGGTGTCCCTGCTGCTCCTGGAACGCATCCGGACCGATCACACGGGGGAGTTCTGATGACGCTCAGCCTCGACGCCGCCACCGTCCGGTTCGGCGACCGGACCGTCCTCGACGGCGTCGGTCTCGATGTCGCCGAGCACGAGATCGTGTGCGTACTCGGCCCCAGCGGCAGCGGCAAGTCGACACTGCTGCGCGCGGTGGCCGGGCTCCAGGACCTCGACGCGGGACGGGTCCTGCTCGGCGGCCGGGACCAGAGCAGGGTGCCCGCGCACAAGCGGGGCGTCGGGCTGATGTTCCAGGACCATCAGCTCTTCGCGCACCGGGACGTCGGCGGCAATGTCGCCTTCGGGCTGCGGATGCGGGGCGCCACACGGTCCGAACAGGGCGCACGCGTCGAGGAGTTGCTGTCCCTGGTCGGTCTGCCCGGCGCGGGCGGGCGCGCGGTCGGCACGCTGTCCGGGGGCGAGCAGCAGCGGGTCGCCCTGGCTCGCGCGCTCGCGCCGAGCCCCCGGGTGATGCTGCTCGACGAGCCGCTGGGTCAGCTCGACCGGACCCTGCGGGAACGGCTCGTGGTCGAACTGCGGGAACTCTTCGCCGCGCTGGGCACCACCGTGCTCGCCGTGACGCACGACCAGGGGGAGGCGTTCGCGCTGGCCGACCGGGTCGTGGTGATGCGGGACGGGCGTATCGCGCAGAGCGGTACGCCGCTGGAGGTGTGGCAGCGGCCCGCCGACGCGTTCGTGGCCCGCTTCCTCGGCTTCGACAACGTCACCGACGCGACGGTGGCGGGCGAGCGGGCCGAGACGCAGTGGGGCAAGGTGCCGGTCCCGGCGGGGGCGCCCCAGGGGGCCCGTCAGCTCCTGGTACGCCCGGCCGGAGTGCGGCTCGTACCCGAACGGGACGGTCTGGCCTGCGCGGTGACGGCCCGTACCTTCCGGGGCACCCATGTCGCCGTCCACCTCCAGCCCGCGCACGGGCCGCGCCTGGAGGCGGCGTGCGGTCTGCGCGACGCGCCGGAACCGGGGGACCGGGTCGGGGTCACCTTCGACGCGACGGAGGTCGTCGTCCTGGGCCGTGACCCCGACCCGGCGCCGACCCCGGCCCCCGTCCCGTCCTGAGCACCGTCGATGCGGTGGCGCGGTCGGGTCGCCGCCTGCGTCAGCCCGCCAGCGGGGCCGCCGCCAGCTCCGCGATCAGCCAGGTCAGCGGGCCGAACAGCAGGAGCAGCGCGCCCGCGCGCATCGCGACGGCCGTGCGCAGCACCGTGGCGGGCGCGCCGAGCCGCAGCAGCGCCGCCGTCGTGTGGGACCGCGCGTGCTTCGCCTCGACCGACGCCATCCCGAGCGTCGCGAGCGCGCAGCCCACGACGAGCAGCGCGCCGAGCGTGCTCAGCGGACCGGTGTCCGGCTCGGTCCCGGTGTACAGCGTGGCGGCGGCGAACGCCCCCGACGCCACCGCGCACACGACACCCAGCGGGCGCCCGATACGGACCGCCTCCTGCTGGAGGACCCGGCCGCCGAGCAGCCGTACCGCGCCCGGCTTGCCCGCCTGGAGCAGCCGCCCGCACAGATACGTGAGCCCTGGCCCGGCGAGCGCCAGACCGACGGCCGTGACCGCCCAGCCCACCAGGACGCCCAGGGAGCTGCCCGCGAGCCCGCCGGGCAGCCGCAGCCCGGGGGCCGGTCCTGTGCGGCCCGCGTACGTCTCGACGGCGAGCCCCGCCGCGAGCAGCGCCACGCCCCAGGGCAGTCCGGCCGGCGGGCCGGCCGGGGCCTCGGGCCGGTCGGGGTCGTCCGTGTCGGCCGCGGCCTTGACCGGCCGGGGACGCAGCACCACGGCGGTGGTCACGGACGCGGCGATCGGTACCAGGGCGAGCAGCGTGAGCGTCCCGGCGAGCGGCAGCTCCCAGCCGGCGGCGAGCAGCCCGGAAGCGGCACCGTCGAACGGCAGCCCCGTCCCGTCGCCGCGCAGATGCAGGAAGAGCAGCAGCGCCACCACCGAGCCGAGCGAGCACGCCACGGCCGTCGACACGGCCGCGAGGACCATCCGCTGGACGGGCCCGAGCCCCACCGCGGACAGTCCGGGGCGCGGCTGGGTCGCCGGGTCGGTACGGGCGACGGAGACCGCCAGATACACGGTCGCGGCGAGCGGGGCGACGCACCAGGCGAGCCGGAGCGAGGAGCCGGGCGCTGCCTCGGGGTGCCCGAGCGCGTAGCCGAGCGTGCACAGGAGCAGGAAACCGGTACCCGCCGACGCCGCCGCGACCAGGAGCCTGCGGGCCTGGACGGAGGGGCGGGCGCCGCGCGTCAGACGGAGAGCGAGCACGCGGCCCGGCCCTCCTCCACCTCGACGGCGGGCAGATGCACCGTGGTGACGCGCCGCCCGTCGAGCAGCGACACGGTCCGGTCGGCCAGCGCGGCCGTGTCCGGGTCGTGCGTCGCGAGGACGACGGTGATGCCGTGCGAGCGCGCCGCGCTCATCAGCGTGCGCAGTACGTGGGTGCGGTCGGCGCGGTGCAGGGGAGCGGTCGGCTCGTCCGCGAACACCACCGACGGCATGGCGACCAGGGCGCGCGCGAAGGCGATCCGCTGGCGCTGCGCCTGGAGGAGGGCGTGCGGGCGCTTCCGGGCGAGGTGGCCGATGTCCAGGCGCTCCAGCCACTCAAGGGCCGCGGTCTTCGCGGCCCGGCGCGGGGTCCCGGCCAGCATCAGAGGCAGCGCGGTGTTCTCCCACGCGGTCAGCTCGGGGACCAGTCCGGGGCGCGGGTCGATCCAGCCGAACCGGTCACGGCGCAGCCGGTCGCGGACCATCGTGCTCATGGTGTGCACGGGCGTGCTGTTGAACCACACCTCGCCCTGCTGGGGCAGCAACTGCCCGGACAGACACCGCAGCAGCGTCGACTTCCCGCTGCCGCGCGGGCCGCTGACGGCGAGGATCTCGCCCTCACGGACCCCGAGCGAAACGCCCGTGAGCGCGGGCGAGCCGCTGTGCGAGAAGTGCAGGGCTCGCGCCCAGAGCACATCGTTGTCCGGCGGGGCCTCCATGGCGAACACCTCGGTTCCGTTCAGTTCCGCTCCCCCGTACGGGCGAACGAAGGCTGGGCCGATCGGTCACTCGGCACGGTAGGGAACCGCGGGCGGGGGTCCCGGGAAGCACACGGCCCGTGCGCGCCCTTCTCACTCGAATGGGCGCGCACGGGCCGGTGTCGTACAGCTGATCGGATCAGAATCGGTCGCCGGTTCGGAACCGGCCGTCGGATCAGAGCAGGGTCCACGCCTCCGTGAGGACACCGCGGACGATCTGCTCGATCTCGTCGAACGTGGACTGGTCCGAGATCAGCGGCGGCGAGAGCTGGATGACCGGGTCGCCTCGGTCGTCGGCCCGGCAGTACAGGCCGTTCTCGAACAGCTTCTTGGAGACATGGCCGTAGAGGATCCGCTCGGACTCCTCGTCGTTGAAGGACTCCTTGGTGGCCTTGTCCTTCACCAGCTCGATGCCGTAGAAGAAGCCGTTGCCGCGGACGTCGCCGACGATCGGCAGGTCGTGCAGCTTCTGGAGGGTCGACAGGAACGCGCCCTCGTTCTCCAGGACGTGCTTGTTCAGGCCCTCGCGCTCGAACAGGTCGAGGTTGGCGAGCGCGACCGCCGCCGAGACCGGGTGCCCGCCGAAGGTGTAGCCGTGCAGGAAGGTGTTGTCACCCTTGTAGAACGGCTCGGCGATGCGGTCCGAGACGATGCAGGCGCCGATCGGGGAGTAGCCCGACGTCATGCCCTTGGCGCAGGTGATCATGTCCGGGACGTAGCCGAACTTCTCGCAGCCGAACATGGTGCCGAGGCGGCCGAAGGCGCAGATGACCTCGTCCGAGACGAGCAGTACGTCGTACTGGTCGCAGATCTCGCGGACCCGCTGGAAGTAGCCGGGCGGCGGCGGGAAGCAGCCGCCCGCGTTCTGCACGGGCTCCAGGAAGACCGCGGCGACCGTCTCCGGGCCCTCGAACAGGATCTGCTGCTCGATCTGGTCGGCGGCCCAGCGGCCGAACCGCTCGGGGTCGTCGCCGTGCTCCGGGGCGCGGTAGATGTTGGTGTTCGGCACCTTGTGCGCGCCGGGGACCAGCGGCTCGAAGGGCGCCTTCAGGGCGGGCAGGCCGGTGATGGACAGGGCGCCCTGCGGGGTGCCGTGGTAGGCCACCGCGCGGGAGATCACCTTGTACTTGGTGTGCTTGCCCTGGAGCTTGAAGTACTGCTTGGCCAGCTTCCAGGCGGTCTCGACCGCCTCACCGCCACCGGTGGTGAAGAAGACCTTGTTGAGGTCGCCGGGCGCGTGGTGCGCCAGGCGCTCCGCCAGCTCGATGGCCTTCGGGTGCGCGTACGACCACACCGGGAAGAAGGCGAGTTCCTGCGCCTGCTTGAAGGCGGTCTCGGCCAGCTCGGTGCGGCCGTGTCCGGCCTGGACGACGAACAGACCCGCGAGACCGTCGAGGTAGCGCTTTCCCTGGTCGTCGTAGATGTAGGTGCCCTCGCCACGCACGATGGTGGGAACGGGCGCGTTCTCGTACGAGGACATGCGGGTGAAGTGCATCCACAGGTGGTCGTACGCGGTTCGGCTGAGGTCCTTGCTCACGGCTATCGGGTTCCCCACATATAGGTCTGCTTCTTGAGCTTCAGGTAGACGAAGCTCTCGGTGGAGCGCACCCCGGGAAGGGCCCGGATGCGTTTGTTGATGACGTCCAGGAGGTGGTCGTCGTCCTCGCAGACGATCTCCACCAGGAGGTCGAACGAGCCCGCGGTCAGCACCACGTACTCGACTTCGGCCATGTCCGACAGCACGTCGGCCACGGGGTCCAGATCGCCCTCGACGTTGATGCCGACCATGGCCTGTCTGCGGAAACCCACGGTGAGCGGGTCCGTGACGGCGACGATCTGCATCACGTTCTGGTCGAGCAGCTTCTGGACGCGCTGGCGCACGGCCGCCTCGGAGAGGCCCACCGCCTTGCCTATGGCGGCGTACGGCCGGCGGCCGTCCTCCTGGAGCTGTTCGATGATGGCTAGGGAGACGGCGTCGAGCTGGGGGGTGCCGTTCCCGTTCCTGGTGTCCCTGGGGTCTGCGCTGCGACTGGCCACCAGGTCACTGTGCACGAGGTCTCGTCGGTTCCGCAAGGCTCAATCGATGAAATTCGTTGTTTGAGACTTCTGGTGTCACGGATTTCGTAGCGAGTACTGGCCGGGTATGTTGAAAGCGTTAGTCACTCACTAGCATCCGACTAGGGTGGATGTCTCACCCATCGGACATCTGACTGGAGGGCCTGGCAGTGACCACCGAGTTGCGTCGTCTGCGTAATTACATCGACGGAGAGTTCCGGGACGCCGCCGACGGACGGACCACCGAGGTGGTCAATCCCGTGACGGGCGAGGCGTACGCCACGGCACCGCTGTCCGGGTCGGCGGACGTCGACGCGGCCATGGCCGCGGCCGATGCCGCCTTCCCCGCCTGGCGCGACCTCACGCCCAGTGAGCGTCAGCGGGCGCTCCTCAAGATCGCGGACGCGTTCGAGGAGCGGGCCGAGGAGCTGATCGCCGCCGAGGTCGAGAACACCGGCAAGCCGGTCGGGCTCACCCGCAGCGAAGAGATCCCGCCCATGGTCGACCAGATCCGGTTCTTCGCGGGCGCCGCCCGGATGCTCGAAGGCCGCTCGGCCGGCGAGTACATGGAGGGTCTGACCTCGATCGTGCGGCGCGAGCCGATCGGCGTCTGCGCCCAGGTCGCCCCCTGGAACTACCCCATGATGATGGCGGTCTGGAAGTTCGCCCCGGCGCTCGCCGCGGGCAACACCGTCGTCCTCAAGCCCTCCGACACCACCCCGGCGTCGACCGTCCTGATCGCCGAGATCATCGGGTCGATCGTGCCCAAGGGCGTCTTCAACGTCATCTGCGGCGACCGTGACACGGGCCGCGCGATGGTCGAGCACCCGACCCCGGCGATGGCCTCCATCACCGGTTCGGTGCGGGCGGGCATGTCCGTCGCCGAGTCCGCGTCGAAGGACCTCAAGCGGGTCCACCTGGAGCTGGGCGGCAAGGCTCCCGTCGTCGTGTTCGAGGACACCGACATCGCCAAGGCCGTCGAGGACATCTCGGTCGCCGGCTTCTTCAACGCCGGCCAGGACTGCACCGCAGCCACCCGCGTACTCGTCCACGAGTCCATCCACGACGAGTTCGTCCAGGCGCTCGCCAAGGCCGCCGCCGACACCAAGACGGGTCAGCCGGACGACGAGGACGTGCTGTACGGCCCGCTCAACAACCCCAACCAGCTCGCGCAGGTCACCGGTTTCATCGACCGGCTGCCCGCGCACGCCAAGGTCCAGGCGGGCGGCCACCGCGTCGGCGACAAGGGCTTCTTCTACGCCCCGACCGTCGTCTCCGGCCTCCAGCAGGACGACGAGATCATCCAGAACGAGGTCTTCGGCCCCGTCATCACCGTCCAGTCCTTCACGGACGAGGCCCAGGCCGTGGCGTACGCGAACGGCGTGGACTACGCCCTCGCGTCCTCGGTGTGGACGAAGGACCACGCGCGCGCGATGCGCATGTCCAAGGTCCTCGACTTCGGCTGTGTGTGGATCAACACCCACATCCCGCTGGTCGCCGAGATGCCGCACGGCGGCTTCAAGAAGTCCGGTTACGGCAAGGACCTTTCGGCGTACGGCTTCGACGACTACACGCGCATCAAGCACGTGATGACGTCGATCGAGGGCTGATGTCTTCCGGTCTGCCGACCGGGGGCTGACGGTCCCGGTTCGAACGACGAGTTCGCGGGGCGGGCAGTGGACACCTTGTCCATTGCCCGCCCCGCCGCTTCCTGGGGAGGGTGGAGGCATGGTGGATCACGCGCGTCACGCGCTGTCACGTCGTACGGTGCTCAGATCGCTCGGCACCGCCGGGGCCCTGGGCGCGCTCGCGGGGTGCGGGGTGCCCGCCGCGTACATCGCGCCGGGGGACCGCTCGGCCGACGACCGCTCCGCGCACGACAAGCGGCTGACCTTCGCCAACTGGCCGCTGTACATCGACGTCGACGACGACGATCCCGGGAAGCGGCCCACGCTCGCCGCCTTCCAGAAGGAGACCGGCATCTCGGTGAAGTACACCGAGGAGATCAACGACAACGACGAGTTCTTCGGGAAGATCAGCCCTTCCCTGATGAACCACCAGCGCACCGGGCGCGACCTGATCGTCATCAGCGACTGGATGTGCGCCCGTTTCGTACGGCTCGGCTGGGTGCAGGAGATGGACCGGTCCCGGCAGCCCAACGTCACCAAGTACCTGGACCCGCTGCTGCGTTCCCCGCACTTCGACCCGGGCCGCAAGTGCACCGTGCCGTGGCAGTCCGGCATCACCGGAATCGCGTACAACAAGCGCCGGGTCGGCCGGGAGATCCGGCACGTGTCCGACCTGTGGGCCGACGACCTCAAGGGGCGCGTGACGCTGCTGTCCGGCCTGGACGAGGCGTTCGCGCTGCTGATGCAGGGCAACGGGGTCGACATCACCCGCTGGAAGGCCGCCGACTTCGACAAGGTCTGCGAGCAGGTCGACAAGCTGGTGCGGACGCAGCACATCCGCCGCTTCACCGGCAACGACTACATCAAGGACCTCTCCAGCGGAGACGTCCTCGCCTGCCAGGCGTACTCCGGCGACGTCATCCAGCTCCAGGCGGACGACCCCGACATCGAGTTCGTGGTGCCCGACGAGGGCGCCGAACTCTGGTCCGAGTCGTTGATGATCCCCAACCTGGCAGCGCACAAGGGCAACGCGGAAGCACTCGTCGACTACTACTACGAACCCGAGGTCGCCGCCGAACTCGCCGCCTGGGTCAACTACGTCTGCCCGGTCCCCGCCGCCCGCGACGTCCTCGCTTCCTCGAAGGACAAGGACCTCGCCGCCCTGGCGGAGGACCCCCTGATCTTCCCGGACGACGCGATGCGCGACCGCCTCGCGATAGCCCGCGACATCACTCCAAACGAACGGGTGGAGTTCGCGAAGCGGTGGAATGGGATCGCGGGGTTGTAGGGGACGGGCATACGCGGTGACCGCTGGGGGGTGCCGTCATGGGGCGGTGTGAGGCTCTCCCGGTTCTCGCCGGTCCAACGCGTCCATGACCTCGTCTCCGTGGGTGGATGCCCAGGTGCCTATCGCCTCCAGCGGGACGAGTAGGGAGCGGCCCAGGCTGGTCAGGTGGTACTCCACTCTTGGTGGGGCCTCCCTGTAGGCGTGGCGTTCTATCAGGCCGTGGTGCTGGAGGCGGCGGAGGGTTTCGGTGAGGACCTTCGGGCTGATGCCGCCTATGCGTTCCCGCAGGTCACCCGGGCGGTACGGGCCGTGGCGCAGCGCCCAGAGCACGACACCGTTCCACGTGGGCGCCAGCAGATCGAAGGCGAGGCGGGCACGGCAGTCCGCCAGGAAGTCGTCGCTCGTCACCTACGGCATGGTGCCCGACACTTACCGATCGGTGCCTGTCGGTTTCCGTACGGTCGGCGCATGCGGATAGGACTTCTCGGTACGGGAAACATGGCGGACGCGCTGGGCACCCGGTGGGCGCGTGCGGGGCACGACGTGTGGGTGGGTGGGCGGAGTCCGGATCGGGCGGAGGCGCTGGCCGCGCGGGTCGGGGGGCGTGCGGGCAGCCTCCGGGAGGCGGCGGGCTTCGGGGACGTGGTGCTGCTCGCGGTGCCGTTCCCGGCGGGCGAGGAGGTCGCGGCGGAACTCGCCGACGTTCTCACCGGGCGGGCGCTCATCGACTGCTGCAACCCGGTCGGGCCCGGTTTCGGCCTGCTCACCGATGGCGGTCCGGCGGCGGCACTGCGGATCGCGGCGGCGGCGCCGGGCGCGCACGTCGTCAAGGCGTTCAACCTGTGCCACGAGGGCGTCTGGCGGCTGACCCCGCCCGTCTTCGACGGCCGTCCGCTCGGGGTACCGCTCGCCGGTGACGACGCCCACGCGCTGGGTCTCGTACGGGAGTTGACCACCGATCTCGGCTGTGTGCCGTACGCGGCGGGCGGGCTTGACCGGGCCGGGCTGCTTGAGGCGACGGCGGCGCTGCTGATCGGGCTGTGGGTCGGTGAGCGGGTGGATGCCCAGGCCATCGCACCCCCGCAGGCCCACGCGGGGGCGTGAACCCCTACAGTTCGCGGCTGCGCAGGTCGTGCAGGACGTCGACCCGATTCGTCGTGATCGAGTCGACGCCCGCTTCGATGAGGCGGCGCATCGCGCGGCGGGTGTCCGGGGTCCACACCGACAAGAGGTAGCCGTCGCGGTGGACCCGGGCCGTCAGGTCACGGTCGACCAGGCTGAAGCGGTAGTTGAGCCACCGGGGCCGCACTGCTTCGAGCAGGCCGGGGCGTGGCGGTGCGAGTGTCGTCCAGGTCAGGGCGATCTCCGCGGCCGGGTCCGCGGCGCGGACCGCGAGCATGGTCTGCGGGCCCGCGCAGTAGTACGCCCGTTCCTGCGCGCCGCAGTCCCGCACCACCCCGACGATCCTGCGTACCGCCGCCGGCGTCGCCCCCGGCAGGTCGACCATGATCCGGCCGTCACCGGTCGCGTCGAGCGCGTCGGCCAGCGTGGGCACGCCCCCGTCGGTGAGCCCGCGCACCTCGGCCGCGGACAGCGCCGACAGGGGGCGTTCGTGCTCCCACAGCCGCTCCAGCGTCGCGTCGTGCAGCAGCACGGGGACGCCGTCGCGGGTGAGCCGTACGTCGATCTCCACCGCGTCCGCACCCCGGTCGAGCGCCGAGCGCAGGGACGGAAGCGTGTTCTCGCGGACGCGGTAGGGGTCGCCGCGGTGGGCGACGGCGGTCAGGGTGCGCATGGGTCCGTTTCTCGATACGCCCCTAGCGGGCGAGCCAGTTCGTTGTGTACGTGTCGATCTCGGCGGTGAGTGTCGCCTTGCCGGCGGGCTCCAGGAAGGACGCCTCCACGGCGTTCTTCGCGAGCGCGGCGACGCCCCGCTCGTCCAGGTCCAGCAGGCGGGCGGCGACGGCGTACTCGTTGTTCAGGTCGGTGCCGAACATCGGCGGGTCGTCCGAGTTGATGGTGACCAGGACGCCGGCCTCCACCATCGCCGTGATCGGGTGCTCTTCGAGCGTGCGTACCGCGCGCGTGGCGATGTTGGACGTCGGACAGACCTCCAGGGCGATGCGGTGCTCGGCGAGGTACGCCAGCAGCTCCGGGTCCTGGGCGCTGCTGGTGCCGTGTCCGATCCGCTCGGCCCGCAGCTCCCGCACCGCGTCCCACACGGTCTGCGGTCCGGTCGTCTCGCCCGCGTGCGGTACGGAGTGGAGGCCCGCGGCGATGGCGCGGTCGAAGTACGGCTTGAACGGCGGCCGGGGGACACCTATTTCGGGGCCGCCGAGCCCGAACGACACCAGCCCCTCGGGACGCAGTCCGTCGGTCACGGCGAGCCGCGTGGTCTCCTCGGCGGCCTCGGAACCGGCCTCGCCCGGAATGTCGAAGCACCAGCGCATCATCACGTTCAGCTCGGCCTCGGCCGCCTTGCGGGCGTCCTCTATGGCGGCCATGAACTCCCGCTCGGGGACCCGCCGACGGGTCGTCGAGAACGGGGTGACGGTCAGCTCCGCGTACCGGACGTTCTGCCGCGCCAGCTCGCGCGCCACCTCGAACGTCAGGTGCCGTACGTCCTCCGGGGTGCGGATCAGGTCCACGACGGACAGGTACACGTCGATGAAGTGCGCGAAGTCCGTGAACGTGAAGAAGTCCGCCAGCGCTTCCGGGTCGGACGGCACCTTCGAGTCGGCGTGCCGGGCCGCCAGGGTGGAGACGATACGGGGAGAGGCCGAACCTACGTGGTGCACATGGAGTTCGGCTTTCGGCAGCCCGGCGATGAAGGCGTGCAGATCGGTCAAGGGGTCCTCCCCGGGAACGGCGCCCATGGTCGGCGCGGTGATCGGCTGATCGGTGGTTCGCAGACATCGTAGGCGGCTCGGGGCGCTGGTGAGGGGGGCCGTAGCATGTCGGGACGCATGACGGAGGGGGCGCTGCGGTGAGTGACGAGATGAGTGGCGATCGGTGGGGGGCGCCGGGGGGCGCGCAGGGCAGTGGCTCGCAGGGCGGTGGCGCTCAGGGCAGTGGGGAGAAGCCCGATCCGTGGGCGCCGGCCGGGGAGCGGGAACGGGACGGGGACGCCGGGGCGGCTGTGTCGCTGGGCAAGACGCCGCCGGCGGATTCGGGAGCCCCCGGAGCGACGGTCGGCGGGCCGGATCCCTGGGCGGCGCCGGTGGACGCGACGCCGTCCCCCGCGAATCCGTACGCCCCGCCGTCCGGCACCGCGTCGCCGCACAGCCATCCCCCGGTGGCCGGGGGCATACCGGGCGGCCAGGTTCCGGCGCCCCCGCTGTCCCCGGAGGGTCCTGGCCAGGCGGCGCCGTACGGGTACCCGGGTCCCGCCCCGTACCCCTACCCCGGGCAGCCCGTCCCCGGCGCACCCGCCGGTTACTTCCCCGGGGTGCCGGGTGGTGTCTCCGGGTACGGCTGGTCCGGTATGCCGGTGGCCCCCAGCAACGGGCTCGGTACGGCGTCGCTGGTCGTCGGGATCATCTCCGTCGTCGGGTTCTGCCTGTGGCCGGTCGCGATCATCCTCGGCATCCTCGCGGTGGTCTTCGGCTGTGTCAGCCGGGCGAAGGCTCGGCGGGGCGAGGCCACGAATCCTGGGCAGGCGCTTGCCGGCATCATCTGCGGTTCCGTGGGGCTGGCACTGGCTCTGATGTTGCTGGTGGCGACTGTGATCGCGGGGGTGAACTCGTACGAGGACGAGGGGCCGGTGGATGAGAGTGGGTTCTCGACGTTGGGAAGGGTGGATTCGGCGGGGCGCTGGGCGCTGACCTGAGCGGGGGCGGCGCGTGCCGCGCGCCGTTTGCGCAGTTCCCCGCGCCCCTGGAAGTGGGGGGTGATCGCCGTCCTTCGTGGTGCGGGTCGGCCGTGGTTGGGTGCGCAGTTCCCCGCGCCCCTGAAAAGTGACCGCCTCCGTTCCGCGCGCCCCTGAAAAAAGCGGGTTACCTCAGCCGCGCCCTCGCCTCCATCAACGCGAACCCCAGCAGGTTCAAGCCCAGCCACCGCTCCGGCACCCCCGCTCGCTCGTCGTCCGCCGCCAGGCCGATTCCCCAGGTTCGGTCTCTTGGGCTGGCCTCAACTAGGACGCGGTCGCCTGTGGTGAGCAAGTAGGTGCGCAGGGCGGTGTCGGACTTGAATTTGTGGACGTTTCCCTCTGCCACGATCTCGAAGCGCTCCCGGGCCCAGACCGTCTCGTCGAAGTTCTTCACCAGGCGGCCCGCCTTCTGGGCGAGTGCCGGGTTCGGGGCCTCCAGGGCCATGCGCTCCGCCTCCTCGTCCTCGAAGAGGCGGGCCTTGGCGGCCATCATCCAGTGCTCCGCCGTCGCGTACGCCACGCCGTCCACCGTGAACGGTGAGGGCCACCACTGGCTCAGGCAGCTCTCCGCGATCCGGCCGTCGGGGCGTGGGCGGTGGCCCCAGAAGTGCACGTACTTCACCCGGGCGCCCTCGCGCACCGCCGTCACCAGGGCGTCTCTGGGCGCTGTTCCCGGGGCGTCGGACACGCTGTGTACATCGGGTGTCTTCATGCATGCCACTGTGGCACGCACCACTGACACTCCGTCCTGGGTTTTCCGCTGGGACTCGACACCTGGTCGACAGATTCCGTCGCGTAACCAAAAGGCAACAACGGAATCACTTGTTGGAGTAGTACTGCTCTGTCAGGATCGGCACTCAAATCGAGGTGGAGCTACGCCGACCCCCGTGGGACGGGGAGGACGGCGGAGGAGAGTGTCATGCACAACCCGGGCCATCGCTTCCCGGCACAGGACCGCTTCGCGGACGGTGCCCAGTTCGTTGCGGGGCGGCCCGCCAAGGGCACATCCGGACAGAGTTACGCGGTCGTGGACCCGGCGACCGGCGACGCGGTCTACACGTACGAGCTGGCGGGACCGGCGGATGTCGACGCGGCTGTCGGCGCGGCCCGGGACGCGTTTCCCGGCTGGTCGGCCACCACTCCGGGTGAGCGGTCCGACGCGATGCACCGGTTCGCCGCCGTGCTCGCCGACCGCGCCGACGAGTTCGCGCGCGCGGAGTCCCTCCAGTGCGGCAAGCCGATCAAGCTGACCCGTGAGTTCGACGTGCCGGGGACCATCGACAACACCGCCTTCTTCGCGGGCGCCGCCCGTCATCTCCAGGGCCAGTCGGCGGGGGAGTACTCCGGCGACCACACGTCGTATGTGCGCCGGGAGCCCATCGGCGTGGTCGGCTCCATCGCGCCCTGGAACTATCCGCTCCAGATGGCCGCCTGGAAGGTGCTCCCGGCCATCGCGGCCGGCAACACGATCGTCCTGAAGCCCGCCGAGCTGACCCCGCTGACCTCGCTGATGTTCGCCGAGGCCGCGATCGAGGCGGGCATCCCGGAAGGTGTCGTGAATATCGTCACGGGGGCGGGACGGGACGCCGGTGAGCATCTGGTGGGGCACCCGGACGTGGCCATGACCTCGTTCACCGGGTCCACCGGCGTCGGCAAGCGGGTCGCCGAGATCGCCACCGCGACCGTCAAGCGGCTGCACCTGGAACTCGGCGGCAAGGCGCCGTTCGTCGTCTTCGACGACGCCGATCTGGAGGCCGCCGTGCACGGCGCCGTCGCGGGCTCCCTGATCAACACCGGGCAGGACTGCACGGCCGCCACGCGCGCGTATGTGCAGCGCCCGCTGTACGACGCGTTCGTCGCCGGTGTCGCCGACCTCATGGAGACCGTCCGAGTCGGCGACCCGTTCGACCCGGCCACCGACCTCGGCCCCCTCGTCTCGCACGCCCAACGCGACCGGGTGGCCGGTTTCGTGGAACGGGCGCGCTCCTACGCGCGCGTGGTCGCCGGCGGCACCGCACCGGGCGGCGACCTCGCCCGGGGCGCCTTCTACCGGCCCACCCTGATCGCCGACGCCGCCCAGGACAGCGAGGTCGTCCAGTCGGAGATCTTCGGCCCCGTCCTCGTGGTCGTACCCTTCGACAGCGACGACGAGGGCATCCGGCTCGCCAACGACATCCCCTACGGCCTCGCCGCGTCGGCGTGGAGCCGTGATGTGTACCGCGCCAACCGGGCGACCCGCGAGATCAAGGCGGGCTGCGTCTGGATCAACGATCACATCCCGATCATCAGCGAGATGCCGCACGGCGGCTACAAGGCGTCCGGGTTCGGCAAGGACATGTCCACGTACTCCTTCGAGGAGTACACCCAGATCAAGCACGTCATGTTCGACAACACCGCGGTGGCCAGAAAGGACTGGCACCGCACGATCTTCGGGGACCGCTAAGTATTCGACAGGCGGCCTCGGCCGCCGGGGCCGCCGCCACAGCGCGCGGTCGGCCCCACCCTCCCGGAAGGGCACCCACGCGCATGCAGTTCGAGCCTGAACCCCTCTCCCCGGCCCAGGTGGCCGCGATGCGGCGCAGCATGCGCAACGGCAGGGCATCGCTGTCCCGCCGTTCACTGCTGCGGGCGACCACCGGCGGGGCGCTCGCCGTCGGTGGCATAGGCGCGCTCAGCGGCTGCGGCATACCCGCCGCGGCGAGCAACACCGACGGCGTCTCGTCCGAGGACCACTCGGCCAAGGAGAAGCGGCTGAACTTCTCCAACTGGACCGAGTACATGGACGTCGACGACAGCGGCCGTAAGCACCCCACTCTTGACCAGTTCCGCGCCCGTACCGGGATCACCGTCAAGTACACCGAGGACATCAACGACAACGTCGAGTTCTTCGGGAAGATCAAGCCGCAGCTCGCCGCGGGCCAGGACACCGGGCGCGACCTGATCAATGTGACCGACTGGCTCGCCGCGCGCCTCATCCGCTTCGGGTGGGTCCAGAAACTGGACCCGTCGAACCTGCCGCACGCGTACGCGAACCTGTCCCAGCAGTTCCGCAGCCCCGACTGGGACCCGGGGCGCGCCTACTCGTACCCGTGGACCGGTATCCCGGCCGTCATCGCCTTCAACAAGAAGGCTCTCGACGGCGAGACGGTCACCTCCATGTCGGACCTCCTCGACAACCCCAAGCTCAAGGGGCGCGTGGGGCTGCTCTCCGAGATGCGCGACACCATGGGTCTGACGCTGCTCGACATGGGCAAGGACCCCGGCAAGTTCACGGACGACGACTTCGACGCGGCCATCGCGCGTATCCAGAAGTCCGTGGACAAGGGCCAGATCCGCCGCTTCACCGGCAACGACTACACGTCCGACCTGGCCAAGGGCGACCTCGCGGCGTGTGCGGCGTGGGCGGGCGACATCGTGCAGCTCCAGGCCGACAGCCCGGACATCGACTTCGTCATCCCGGACAGCGGCTACATGATCGCCTCGGACAACCTGCTGGTCCCGAACAAGGCACGGCACAAGGAGAACGCCGAGCGGCTCATCGACTTCTACTACGAGCCGAAGGCCGCCGCCGAACTCGCCGCGTACATCAACTACGTGTGCCCCGTCGACGGCGTCAAGGAAGAGCTGGCGAAGATCGACCAGGGCGCGGCGGACAACCCGCTGATCATCCCCGACAAGGAGATGGCGTCGAAGTCGCACGCCTTCCGCTCGCTCAGCTCCAAGGAAGAGACGGCGTACGAGGAGAAGTTCGCCAAGCTCACCGGCGCCTGACCCGTACGCACCCCAGGGTGCCCTTCTCCGTCCCCCAGTCCTTCACCGTCCCTCAACTCCGGGATCCATCATGACGACAGACCACGGTGGCGACGTCCGCCTCACCGGGATCGGCAAGACGTACGGCTCCTTCACCGCCGTCCACCCGCTGGACCTGACCGTCCCGCAGGGCTCCTTCTTCGCCCTGCTCGGCGCGTCCGGCTGCGGCAAGACGACCACGCTGCGGATGATCGCGGGCCTCGAAGAGCCCACATCGGGCACGGTCGCGCTCGGCGACCAGGACGTGACCGCGCTGCCGCCCTACAAGCGGCCCGTGAACACGGTCTTCCAGTCGTACGCGCTCTTCCCGCACCTCGACATCTTCGAGAACGTCGCCTTCGGGCTGCGCCGCCGCGGTATCAAGTCCGTGAAGAAGCAGGTCGGGGACATGCTCGACCTGGTGCAGCTCGGTGACTTCGCGCGCCGCAAGCCGCACCAGCTCTCCGGCGGCCAGCAGCAGCGCGTCGCCGTGGCCCGCGCCCTGATCAACCACCCCAAGGTGCTTCTCCTGGACGAGCCGCTGGGCGCGCTCGATCTGAAGCTGCGCCGTCAGATGCAGCTGGAACTCAAGCGCATCCAGACCGAGGTCGGCATCACCTTCATCCATGTCACGCACGACCAGGAGGAGGCCATGACGATGGCCGACACGGTCGCCGTGATGAACGCGGGCCGTGTCGAACAGCTCGGGGCGCCCGCCGACCTCTACGAGAACCCGAGGACGACGTTCGTCGCGAACTTCCTCGGCACCTCGAATCTCATCGAGGCCCGCGTGGACTCCACCTCCGGCGACGACCTCGTCCTCAGGGCCGGCGACGGCAAGCTGGTGCTGCCCGCCGCGCGATGTTCGGCGCCCGCTACCAGCGGCGGCAAGGTCCTCGTCGGCATCCGCCCCGAGAAGATCTCGCTCACGCACATCGACGACGCGGACACGGTCCCCGACGGCCGCAACCGCATCACCGGGAAGATCGCCGACAGCAGTTTCATCGGCGTCTCCACGCAGTACGTCGTCAACAGCCCGGTCTGCCCCGACTTCGAGGTCTACGCGCAGAACATCGAGCGCGACCCCCGCCTGGTGCCCGGCGCCGAGGTCGTCCTGCACTGGAACCCGCTCCACACCTTCGGGCTCGACGCGACGCAGGACATCGACGCCGGTGTCGAGTCGGTCGAGGAGGCGGCATGACCGCCGTCACCGAGGCCCCGCCGGCCGAGCCCCAGCAGCCCGAGCAGACCGAGAAGGTCCGTAAGCCCCGCAGACGCGGCAGGCTCGTTCCGTACTGGCTGCTGCTGCCCGGCATCCTGTGGCTGTTCGTGTTCTTCGCGCTGCCGATGGTCTACCAGGCGTCCACGTCCGTGCAGACGGGCTCCCTGGAGGACGGCTTCAAGGTCACGTGGCACTTCGCGACCTACTGGGACGCCCTGTCCGAGTACTGGCCGCAGTTCCTGCGCTCGGTCCTGTACGCCGGTTCCGCGACGATCCTCTGTCTGATCCTGGGCTATCCGCTCGCGTATCTGATCGCCTTCCGCGCCGGACGCTGGCGCAATGTGGTGCTGATCCTCGTGATCGCGCCGTTCTTCACCAGCTTCCTGATCCGTACGCTCGCCTGGAAGACGATCCTCGCGGACGGCGGCCCGGTCGTCGGCGCCCTCAACACCCTGCACGTCCTGGACGTCACGAGCTGGCTCGGGATGACGGCGGGGGACCGGGTGCTCGCCACACCGCTCGCCGTGGTCTGCGGTCTCACGTACAACTTCCTGCCGTTCATGATCCTGCCGCTGTACACCTCGCTCGAACGGATCGACGGACGGCTGCACGAGGCGGCCGGTGACCTGTACGCGAAGCCGGCCACCACCTTCCGCAAGGTGACGTTCCCCCTTTCGATGCCCGGTGTGGTCTCCGGCACCCTGCTCACCTTCATCCCGGCGACCGGTGACTACGTCAACGCGGATCTGCTCGGCTCCACCGACACCCGCATGGTCGGCAATGTGATCCAGACGCAATTCCTGCGGATTCTCGACTATCCGACGGCCGCCGCGCTCTCGTTCATCCTCATGGCCGCGATCCTCGTCATGGTCACGCTCTACATCCGTAAATCCGGGACGGAGGATCTGGTCTGATGGCTCTCGTACGCTGGTTCCGGCGGAATCTCGTCGTCATCGCCGGTCTGGTGACCCTCGGCTATCTGCTTCTGCCGAACGTCATCGTCACGGTGTTCTCCTTCAACAAACCGAAGGGGCGCTTCAACTACGAATGGCAGAACTTCTCCACGGACGCCTGGAAGGACCCGTGCGGGGTCGCCGACATGTGCGGCTCGCTGTCCCTGAGCCTCCAGATCGCCGCCTGGGCCACGCTCGGCGCGACCATTCTCGGCACGATGATCGCGTTCGCCCTGGTCAGATACCGTTTCCGGGCGCGGGGCGCCATCAATTCGCTGATCTTCCTGCCGATGGCGATGCCCGAGGTCGTCATGGCCGCCTCGCTGCTCACGCTGTTCCTCAACATGGGCGCCCAGCTGGGTTTCTGGACCATTCTGATCGCGCACATCATGTTCTGCCTGAGTTTTGTCGTCACCGCGGTCAAGGCCCGGGTCATGTCGATGGACCCGCGCCTCGAACAGGCCGCCCAGGACCTCTACGCGGGCCCTTTCCAGACCTTTGTCCGGGTCACCCTGCCGATCGCCGCGCCCGGTATCGCGGCGGGTGCGCTGCTCGCCTTCGCGCTGTCCTTCGACGACTTCATCATCACCAATTTCAACGCGGGCTCGACCGTCACGTTCCCCATGTTCGTCTGGGGCTCGGCGCAGCGCGGAACGCCCGTTCAGATCAATGTCATCGGCACGGCCATGTTCATCATCGCCGTACTGTTCGTCCTGGCCGGAATGGTCATCAGCAACCGCCGTGGCAAGCAAAAGGCATAACCCGCACAACGATCAACCCGCACAAGGCATAACCCTGTAGGGAGTTGAAAATCATGGCCCCGAGCGCCATGACCCGCTGGACCGCGGCCCTGTCCGACGCGCAGCCCGTCTCCTTCTGGCTGGACGACCCCGGCCGTCCGCGCGCCGAGCCCGCCCTCACCGGCACCGAGCAGTGCGATCTGCTCGTCGTCGGCGGTGGCTACAGCGGGCTGTGGACCGCGCTGATCGCCAAGGAGCGCGACCCGGCCCGCGAGGTGGTCCTGGTCGAGGGCCAGGAGGTGGGCTGGGCCGCGTCGGGCCGCAACGGAGGGTTCTGCGCCGCGTCCCTCACGCACGGCCTCGACAACGGCCTCAGCCGCTGGCCGGACGAGATCGGCACCCTGGAGAAGCTGGGCGCCCGCAACCTCGACGCGATCGAGGACGCGGTCGCCCGCTACTCCATCGACTGCGACTTCGAACGCACCGGCGAGATCGACGTCGCGACCGAGCCGTACCAGGCCGAGGAGTTGCGTGCCTGGCACGGCGAGATGCGCCGCCGGGGCCTCGCGTCGGGCACCGAACTCCTCGACACGGACGCGGTCCGCGCCGAGGTCGACTCGCCGGCGTTCCTCGCGGGCCTCTGGGACCGCGACGGCGTCGCCATGCTCCACCCGGCAAAGCTCGCCTGGGGCCTGAAGCGCGCCTGCCTCTCCCTCGGTGTCCGGGTGTACGAGCACACGCCCGCGCTCTCCCTCACGCAGCGCGGCGCCGGCATGGGCGTCCGCACGCCCTACGGCCGGATCTTCGCGCGCCAGGTCGCCCTGGGCACCAATGTGTTCCCGTCGCTCGTCAAGCGCGTACGCCCGTACACCGTGCCGGTCTACGACTACGCGCTGATGACGGAGCCGCTCACCGCCGACCAGCTCGCCTCGATCGGCTGGCGCAACCGGCAGGGCCTGGGCGACAGCGCCAACCAGTTCCACTACTTCCGGCTCTCGGCGGACAACCGCATCCTGTGGGGCGGCTACGACGCGATCTACCCCTTCGGCGGCCAGGTGCGCGCCGAGCACGACCACAGGCCCGAGACGTACGCGAAGCTCGCCGGGCACTTCTTCCGGTACTTCCCGCAGCTCGAAGGCGTCCGCTTCAGCCACGCGTGGGGCGGCGCCATCGACACCTGCACACGTTTCTCGGCGTTCTTCGGCACCGCGCACGGCGGACGCGTCGCCTATGCGGCGGGCTACACCGGCCTCGGTGTCGGCGCGACCCGGTTCGGCGCGGACGTGATGCTGGACCTGCTCTCCGGCGAGCGCACCGAGCGCACGGACCTGGAGATGGTCCGCAAGAAGCCGCTGCCCTTCCCGCCCGAGCCGTTCGCCTGGACGGGGATCTCCCTCACCAAGTGGTCGCTCGCCCGCGCCGACGAGCAGGACGGCCGCCGCAACCTCTGGCTCAGGACGATGGACCGGCTGGGGCTCGGTTTCGACAGCTAGCGCATGCGCGTGGGTGTCCGTACTGGTCAGCCGGTGTGACCCAGTTCACTACCGGTAAGTACGGAAACCCGCGTAATGCTGCGGCCCCCGCCCCCTCTCCCTGGTGATCCGCACACCGCGATCACAGACACAAGGGAGATCGACATGACCGGTCCGACCGTCAAAGCGGCCGTGGAGTGGCTGGTGTCCGTGGCACCGGAGCCCGACGCCTGCCGCTGGGAGTGGGAGCGCAACCCCCTCGGGGTCGCGCTGCTCCCGGCCGGCAGGCTCTGGGACGTCCTCATCCTGCCGGGGGAGCTGGGGTACCCCACCCTCGACGTCCTCACCCGCGTCATCGACCGTCCGGGCCCCGTGCTCGCCGACTTCGGCGACTCCCGGATGGGTTTCTTCGTGCCGTCGGGCACCGCGGCCCGCTGGGTCGGTACCGGGATCCGCACGGCCGGGACCGGGACCTGGATTGTCGTCCCGTACCCCGGCCGCGCGGCCAACAGTGGCGTGCGCTGGCTGATCCCGCCGGACGGCAGCGGAACCCTCACCGATCCGGCGGTCCTGGAGCTGGCGATGCACGAGGCGGCGGCAGGGGGGTGAACGTGACGGATTGCTGTCAGAGGTCTTGACAACCGAATTGGTCTGGACCAAATTGAGCGCGCTCCGCCCACTCCAAATCCCCCATGCCCGGAGGCCGTTGTGGATCGCACCAGACCACGCGTACGTCCCCCCGTACGCGGCTTCGTCCGTCCGAGACTTCTCGCCGTGCTCGCCACGACCGCGCTGGTCGCCGTGCCCGGCATCACCGTGACGTCGTCGGCCGCCCGTGCGGCCGATGCCGACCTCGCCCGCAACGGCGGATTCGAGTCCGGCCTCGACGGCTGGACCTGCACCGCGGGCAGCGGAGCCGTCGTCAACTCGCCCGTGCGCAGCGGCACTTCGGCGCTCCGCGCGACCCCCGCCGGCAGCGACAACGCGCAGTGCTCCCAGACCGTCACCGTCAAACCCGACTCCCAGTACACGATCAGCGGTTACGTACGCGGGAGCTACGTCTACCTCGGCGCCTCCGGCACCGGTACCACCGACGTCTCCACCTGGACCGCGTCGGCCGCCGACTGGCAGAAGCTCTCCACCACCTTCCGCACCGGAACCACCACCACCAAGGTCACCCTCTACACCCACGGCTGGTACGGAACCCCCGCCTACTACGCCGACGACATCTCCCTCGTCGGACCCGGCGTCGACGCCGGACAGCCGCCGGCCGTCCCCACCGGTCTGAGGACCGGCACGGTCACCTCGTCCAGCGTGGCCCTGTCCTGGTCCGCCACCACCGGCGCCACGAGTTACGCGGTCTACCGCGACGGCACCAAGGTCCAGACGGTCACCGGCACCTCGGCCACCGTCAGCGGTCTGACGGCGGCCACCGCGTACAGCTTCCAGGTCGCGGCCGTGAACGACGCGGGAGAGTCCGCGAAGTCCACGGCCGTCACGGCGACGACGGGCACCGGCGGCGGAGGCGGCTCGGGCGACCTCCCGGCGCACGCCCTCGTCGGCTATCTGCACGCCAGCTTCGCCAACGGCTCCGGCTACACCCGGCTCGCCGACGTCCCCGACAGCTGGGACGTCATCGACCTCGCCTTCGGCGAACCCACCTCGGTCACCTCGGGCGACATCCGCTTCAACCGCTGCCCGCAGACCGAGTGCCCGAACGTCGAGAGCGACGCCGAGTTCAAGGCCGCCATCAAGGCCAAGCAGGCCGCCGGCAAGAAGGTCCTGATCTCCATCGGCGGCCAGAACGGTCAGGTCCAGCTCGCCTCCACGGCCGCCCGTGACACCTTCGTCAGCTCCGTCTCGAAGATCATCGACGAGTACGGACTCGACGGCCTCGACATCGACTTCGAGGGTCACTCGCTGTCCCTCAACGCCAACGACACCGACTTCAAGAACCCCACGACCCCGGTGATCGTCAACCTCATCCAGGCCGTGAAGACCCTCAAGGCCAAGTACGGCGCCAAGTTCGTCCTGACCATGGCCCCCGAGACCTTCTTCGTGCAGCTCGGCTACCAGTACTACGGCACCGGCCCCTGGGGCGGCCAGGACCCGCGCGCGGGCGCCTACCTCCCGGTCATCCACGCCCTGCGCGACGACCTGACCCTGCTGCACGTCCAGGACTACAACTCCGGTCCCATCATGGGTCTGGACAACCAGTACCACTCGATGGGCGGCGCCGACTTCCACATCGCCATGACCGACATGCTCCTGACCGGCTTCCCCGTCGCGGGCAACGCGGCCAACGTGTTCCCGCCGCTGCGGCCCGACCAGGTCGCGATCGGCATGCCCGCCTCCGTCAACGCGGGCAACGGCTATGTGGCGCCCGGCGAGGTCAACAAGGCCCTCGACTGCCTCACCAAGAAGACGAACTGCGGCTCCTACACGACCCACGGCACCTGGCCCGCGCTGCGCGGCCTGATGACATGGTCGATCAACTGGGACCGCTTCAGCGCCTGGGAGTTCTCGAAGAACTTCGACGCGTACTTCGGCTGAGCACAGCGGCCCCTCCGCGGCCCCGGGCGCACCAGGGTCTCGGAGGGGCCGTCTGCGGCTCTCGGTGTGTCAGAGGGCGAGGCCCGTGAGGACGAGGACGCGCTCGTACGTGTAGTCGTCCATCGCGAAGCGGACGCCCTCGCGGCCCACACCGGACTGCTTGGCGCCGCCGTACGGCATCTGATCGGCGCGGTACGACGGGACGTCGCCGACGATGACTCCGCCCACCTCCAGCGCGCGGTGGGCCCGGAACGCGGTCTGCACGTTGTGCGTGAACACGCCCGCCTGGAGGCCGTACTTGGACTCGTTGACGGCGGCGAACGCCTCCGCCTCGCCGTGCACCTTCGTCACCAGGAGAACGGGTCCGAAGACCTCTTCGCGGGCGACCGTGGCATCGCCGGGTACGTCGGCGAGGACGGTCGGCGCGTAGGAGGCGCCGTCGCGCTTGCCACCGGTGAGCACCGTGGCGCCCGCTGCCGCCGCCTCGTCCACCCAGGACTCGACGCGCTGCGCGGCGGCCTCGCTGACCAGCGGACCGACGTCGGTCGCCGAGTCGGCGGGGTCCCCGGTGACCTGGGCCTCGACCGCCGCGACGATACGGGGCACGAGACGGTCGTACACCGAGGCGTCCGCGATCACGCGCTGCACCGAGATGCAGGACTGGCCGCCCTGGTAGTTGGAGAAGGTGGCGATACGGGTCGCCGCCCAGTCCAGATCCGCGTCACTGGCGTAGTCGCCGAGGACGACGGCCGCGCCGTTGCCGCCCAGCTCCAGGGTGCAGTGCTTGCGCGGCACCGAATCCATGATCGCGTAGCCGACCGTCTCGGACCCGGTGAAGGAGATCACCGGCAGGCGCTCGTCCTGGACCAGGGCGGGCATGCGGTCGTTGCCGACCGGCAGGATCGACCAGGAGCCCTCGGGCAGCTCGGTCTCGGCGAGCAGGTCGCCGATGATCAGCCCGGACAGCGGGGTCGCGGGCGCCGGCTTCAGGATGATCGGCACACCGGCGGCGATGGCCGGGGCGATCTTGTGGGCGCACAGGTTGAGCGGGAAGTTGAAGGGCGCGATGCCCAGGACGACGCCCTTGGGGAAGCGGCGCGTGAGGGCGAGACGGCCCTGACCGCCCGCGTCGGTGTCCAGGCGCTGCGCCTCGCCACCGTTGAATCGACGCGCCTCCTCGGCGGCGAACCGGAACACGGAGACCGCGCGGCCGACCTCACCCCGCGCCCACTTCACGGGCTTGCCGTTCTCGGCGGAGATCAACTGGGCGATCTCCTCGGTGCGCTCCACGAGCCGCTTCGACACATGGTCGAGGGCGGCGGCGCGGACATGGGCGGGCGTCGCGGCGAAGGAGTCCCGCACGGCGTACGCGGCGGCGACCGCCTCCTCGACCTGGGCCTCGGTCGGCTCGCTGACCTGCCCGACCAGCCGCCCGTCCCAGGGCGAGGTGACGTCGAAGACGGTCTCGCCGGTGGCCTGGCGCCCGGCGAGCCAGAAGGCATGGGTGGAAGTCATTGTCGAGTCCCGGCCCTTCCGCGTGAGGTGTGTCGTGGTCACTCTCACCGTAGGCGCGGAGGGGCGGTCGGTGGTTTGTCCGCCACGGAGTGGTACGCCGGTGACGCTGGCCGGATTGTCGGTGTGCCGTGCGTAGCGGGGCGCCCTGAAGGGGCGCGGGGAACTGCGCGACCAGCCACGGCGGACCCGCGGGTGATGTGCTGGGGTTTTGGCGGGGCGTCCGGTGTCGTGCGTTGCGGGGTCCCCCCTGAAGGGGCGCGGGGAACTGCGCGACCAGCCACGATGGACGCGCGGGTGATGTGCTGGGGTTCCGGCGTCGGAGGCGCCCTGAAGGGGCGCGGGGAACTGCGCGACCAGCCACGGCGGACGCGCGGGTGATGTGCTGGGGTTTCGGCGGGGCGTGTGGTGTCGCGCGTTGCGTGGTCCGCCCTGAAGGGGCGCGGGGAACTGCGCGACCAGCCACGACGGACCCGGAGGTGATGCACGGGGGTTCCGGCGGAGTGTCTGGTGTCGCGCGTTGCGGGGTCCGCCTTGAAGGGGCGCGGGGAACTGCGCGACCAGCCACGACGGACCCGCAGTCGACACACCGGCCTCCAGCGGAGCGCTCACGTACCGCTCGCCATCGTCGTCTTCAGGGCCAGCCACAGCTCCATCCGGACGTCCGGATCGTCCAGGGAGCGGCCCAGGATCTCCTCGACCCGTCGCATGCGGTACCGCAGCGTGTGCCGGTGGACGCCGAGGTCCGCCGCCGCCGCGTCCCACTGCCCGTGCCGCGACAGCCACGCCCGCAGCGAGTCCACCAGATCGCCCCGGCCCTTCGCGTCGTGCTCGTACAGCGCGCGCAGCAGACCGTCCGCGAAGGCCCGTACCGCGTCGTCGGCGAGCAGCGGCAGCACCGAACCGGCCGCCAGCTCCTCGTGCTCGACCAGCGCCCGGCCGCGCCGGCGGGCGACGGAGAGCGCCTGTTCGGCCTGCTTGTACGCGGTCGCGGCGGCGATCGGTCCGGCCGGCGCCGACAGCCCGACGACCAGGTCGTCGCCCTCCGGCACCGAAGCCCCGGCCGCCTCGTCAGCAGCGCCGCCCGCACCGGCCCGGGTCGCCTCGACGGACTCCGCGTACCGCGTGCACGCCTCGACCGCCGCCCCGCCGTCGACCGCGAGGAGCAGCAGCCGCTCGCCCTCCGGGACGACCAGCACCGCCTCACCGGCCCGAGCCGCCGCGGACTCGACGGCGTCGGTGAGGGCGTCGAGCGGACTGTCGCCGGAGCCGGCCTTCGCCGACGCCGCGCCGCCGTCGGCCGCGGTCCCCGTGAGGGAAGCCGACGGCGACTCGGCGATGATCAGCCGGAACGGCGCGTCCAGCAGATCCCCGTACAGCCCGCCCGCGACGGCCCGCGCGTGATCCGGCTCCCCGGCGAGCAGCATCCGCAGGACGGCGCCGCCGATGCGCTGCTCGGCGGCGTGCAGCGAGCGGGACCGCTCGGTGGTGAGGGTGAGCAGCGCGATGGCGGAGTGCACGGCGTACCGCTCGGCGGTGCCCAGCGTGGAGGCGGTGCCCACGGCGAGCGCGGCGCGGGGCCGCCGCCCGGTGCCGAGCGAGTGCAGCTCGACGCGGTCGTCGCTGCCGGCCACGACGGCGCTCGCGGGCGCAGGCCGCTCCCGCAACCGCTCCACGTCGGCGGTCAGCCGGGTGGCCCTGCGGGACGCCCAGTCGGGCGCCGTGGAGACGAGGGCCCCGGACGCGTCGTACAGCGCCGCCCAGCCGTCGACCTGCACGGCGAGCGCGGCGATCAGACCGTCGGGACCGTCGCTCAGCGCCTGCTTGGTCAGCTCGCGCTGGGCGGCGAAACCGGCCGTGACGGACCGGTACTGCTCCCGCGCGATGGCTTCGGACACGGCCTTGCTGATGGCGAGGAAGGGGGTGCGCCGGGGTACCGCGAGCAGCGGCAGGTCGGCCTCGCGGGCGGCGGTGAGCAGGGCGTCGGGGATGTCGTCGTAGTGCACGCCGACGGCGAAGCCGAGCCCCACGACCCCCGCCTTGGAGAGCCGCTTCACATAGCGGCGCATCGCCTCGGGGTCCTCCGCGTCGAGCTTGAGCGCGGTGACGAGGAGCAGTTCCCCGCCCTCCATGTACGGCACGGGGTCGGCCAGCTCGCTGACGTGGGCCCAGCGGACGGGGGTGTCCAGACGGTCCTCGCCCGCGCGCACGGTGAGCTTGAGCGCGGAGTGCTGGACGAGCGAGGCGAGCGTGGGGGGCATGGGACCTTCAGGTCGCGGAGGAGGTGCTTTGGCGTGATCTTGGTGATACGGGGGTGATCTCTTGGCCGCCGCGTATGAACGGCTTTACCGATTCTGCCTCACCGTACGATGCCGGCGGCACCGCTCCTCCGCGTGAAACCGCTCTCCTCAGGCTGACGCGCTGAGGGGGCAGGTGGTAGGGACGGACTCACCTCCGCAGATCGACAAGGAGCGGCGGCGCGTGCTCGCCCCGGACCGTCGTCAGCGACAGCACGGCGTGCCCCGGCGGCACCGCGTGGGCCAGCTCCGACGCCGACCACCGCTCCCGCTCCACCTGCCGTACGGTCACCGCGCGGGCGGTCACCGCGCGACCGGTGATCACCCGACGCAGCGCGTGCACGGTCTTGCCGAGCGGGGTCTCCGCGATGATCTGCCGGTCGGTGACGTCCCGCGCCTCCGTCCACTCCTTGCCCCACACCTCCGCGAAGTCCTGCCCGTCCCACGGCGTGAGCCCGGACAGCGCCATCCGGCAGCCGATCGCGCCGAGCAGCGGCCCGCGCAGCGGCCGGGGCACGTCGTCGAGGGTGCGCAGGGTCAGGACGGCCCCGGCGTGCGAGGACCGCAGCCGCTGGATGCCGCGTACCGCGTCGGGGGTGATGACGCCGGTCGCGTCGTCGATGACGAGACACGCGAACAGGGAGCGGTCCTCGCGGACCGCGACGCTCGCGGTGAACTGGGCGAGGACCAGCCGGGCGAGGATGCGGGACGCGTCGGCGTGGCCGCGCTGCGGCAGGTCGATACGGACGCGTACGGGGTGGTCGAGCGCCCGCAGCGAGAAGGGCCGCCCCTGGCCCGCCGTGTCGAAGAACCCGGCGAACGCGGGCCGGTCGAGCAGCGCGACCCGGTCCGCGAGGACCCCGCCGACATCGCCGGGGTGGCCCGACTGCCGTGCGCGGGCGTCGAGTTCGCGGAGCATGGCGTCCTGCCCGCTCTCGGTGAGCGCCTTGCGGAGCGCGTCGAGCGGTCCCGGCGCGCCGTCGAGCAGGCCGCGCAGTTCGGGGACGGAGGGGAAGCGGCCGTGCACCGCGCGGAACGGGCCGATGAGCTGGGCGAGGATCGTCGTGGAGCGCCTGCTGTCGCCGCCGGGGTGCGGCTCGGCGAGGTCGCCGACAAGGGCTTCGGCGAGGACCGCCGCCGCCTCGTCGGGGTCGGTGGTGCCGCCGTACAGATCGAGGTCGTAGACGGAGTCGGGGTGTCCGATCCGGACGACGACGTCATAGCCCTCGGCCGCGCCGAGCCCCGCGCCCGCCGCGCCGACCACGATGACGGCGGCGCGCCCGGCGAGCGCCTGGAGGCACAGCGACTCGGTGAGCGGCCAGACCACACTGCCGGTCTTGCCCGATCCGGCAGGACCGACGGCGAGCAGCCCGGTGCCGAGCAGATCGGGCCCGATGCCGAGCCCGGCGCCCCGGTAGTGGTAGGGGTTGCGGCTGTCGTCGGCGGTGGTGCCGATCCGGACCTGGGCGGTCAGCAGGTCGTGCCGGGCCGAGCGGCCCGGCAGGTCACGGGCGCCGGACGGGTGCAGGCAGGCGGCGGCGCCCTCGTCGGTGACGGCCCGCGCGAAGTCGGCCATGCTGTGCCGCCCGTTGCGCACGCCCTGCCAGGCACGGGCGATCCGGGCCAGGTCGACATCCCGCATCAGTCCGGTACGGGCATCGGCGGCGAGCCGGTCCGCTGCGGCCACGGCACCGGCCGCCCGCAGCTCCGGCCACTCGGCGGGGTCCTCGCCGGGCGCCGGGGGGCGGACCGGGGCGGCCGGTGCGGCGCGGCGCCACGCGGGCGGGCCGAAGCGGCGCCACAGCTCCCCCCAGCGGCCGAGCCGGCCGACGGCGATCATGAGGCCGAAGGCGACGGCGCCGTAGTACGCGTAGACGACGATCACGGCGCCGAGGGTGTGCGGCTCGGCCCAGGAGTCGGGGATCGCCGCGTAGAGGGGGAGCAGCCACCAGCCGCCGAGGTAGCCGTTCCACAGCAGGGACCAGACGAGCCAGCCCACCAGGAACGCGATCACGGCGCCGGTGACGAGCTGGCGGGCCGGGGTGACCTCGGGCTCCTGTTCGGGCCGCGGGGTGTGCCGCAGCCGCCAGACGCCGGGGGCCGCCTCGGGGCGGGGGGCGCGCAGCCAGGCGAGGAAGTCGCCGCCGTGGGGGAGGGGCGGGGTGGCGGTACCCGCACTGCCGCCCGGGGCGCCCGTGGGGCGCGGCGGCCGGACCGGCCTGGGCGGGGGCGGTTCGGCGCCCGACCCGTTCGGCGGTCCCGCCGGACGCGGCACCGGTGTGGCGTGCGTACCGCGAGCGTCCTGCGTGCCGTCGGTGTCCATGGCCCTTGCCCCCTGACCTGCCGGTCTCCGTGTAGCGCGGTCGAACTGCGGTCAATCTAGTGCCCACGCGGGGGACTTCACCGGCTACGCGCCCGGTTACGCGCCCCGCCTGCGGGAATGTGCCGCCGCCGGGCCCGGCCCGCGACCGCGAGGGACTATGTCCATGACGGACAACCTTCCGCGTGAACAACTCCCTCATGGAGCATGCCCAGTCCTCCGGCCCCGCTCTAGCCTGCGGAAGAAAGCTGTGAAATCAGTCCAACCCGCGTCCGCACCACCCCCCAGGAGCCCGACATGACCGCACTTCCGCAGGAGCGCCGCGTCGTCACCGCCATCCCCGGCCCCAAGTCGCAGGAGCTGCAGGCCCGACGCGCCGCCGCGGTCGCGGCGGGTGTCGGCTCCGTGCTCCCCGTCTTCGCCGCCCGCGCGGGCGGCGGCATCATCGAGGACGTCGACGGGAACCGGCTGATCGACTTCGGCTCCGGTATCGCCGTGACCAGCGTCGGCGCCTCCGCCGAAGCCGTCGTACGCCGCGCGTCCGCGCAGCTCGCCGACTTCACCCACACCTGTTTCATGGTCACGCCGTACGAGGGGTACGTGGCCGTCGCCGAGGCGCTCGCCGAGCTGACCCCGGGCGACCACGCCAAGAAGTCGGCGCTGTTCAACTCGGGCGCCGAGGCCGTCGAGAACGCCGTGAAGATCGCCCGCGCCTACACCAAGCGGCAGGCCGTCGTCGTCTTCGACCACGGCTACCACGGTCGGACCAACCTGACGATGGCGCTGACGGCGAAGAACATGCCGTACAAGAACGGCTTCGGCCCGTTCGCGCCCGAGGTCTACCGGGTGCCCGTGGCCTACGCCTACCGCTGGCTGACCGGCCCCGAGAACGCGGGTGCCGAGGCGTCCGCGCAGGCCATCGACATGATCAGCAAGCAGATCGGCGCGGACAACGTCGCCGCGATCATCATCGAGCCGGTGCTCGGCGAGGGCGGTTTCATCGAGCCGGCGAAGGGCTTCCTGCCCGCGATCCGCCAGTTCGCCGCCGACCACGGCATCGTGTTCGTCGCGGACGAGATCCAGTCCGGTTTCTGCCGTACGGGCCAGTGGTTCGCGTGCGAGGACGAGGGCATCGTGCCGGACCTGATCACCACGGCCAAGGGCATCGCGGGCGGTCTGCCGCTGGCGGCGGTGACCGGCCGCGCGGAGATCATGGACGCCGCGCACGCGGGCGGCCTCGGCGGCACCTACGGCGGCAACCCGGTGGCCTGCGCGGGTGCGCTCGGCGCCATCGAGACGATGAAGGAGCTGGACCTCAACGCGCGGGCGCTGCGGATCGGCGAGGTCATGAAGGCCCGCCTCGCGGCGATCCAGGAGAAGTTCGACATCGTCGGCGAGGTCCGCGGCCGGGGCGCGATGATCGCGATCGAGCTGGTGAAGGACCGCGCGACCAAGGAGCCCAACGCCCAGGCCGCGGCGGCGCTCGCCAAGGCGTGCCAGACGGAGGGCCTGCTGGTCCTTACCTGTGGCACCTACGGCAATGTGCTCCGTTTCCTGCCGCCGCTGGTGATCGGCGAGGACCTTCTGAACGAGGGTCTGGACATCCTCGAAGGCGCGTTCTCGCAGCTCTGAGCGCTGTTGTCGACCTGTGAAGAGTCAGACGCTGTGAAGAACGTGTGCGAGGGCGATGGCGGGGCACCCTTCCGGCTGTTGGTCCCCCATTCCCTCCCGTAGGTTTGGCGCAGATGAGAGAAACACCCCGCTCACAGGAGACTGTGGGCGACACCTGGACGTGGCCTCCCCAGTCGCGTTCGGGTCGTGCCTTCGCGCACACACCCGGAGCTTCAGGCTCCGGATTTCCTCACCGATCGGATGGCCGCCCGCCCCAAACCCCCCGGGGCGTGCGGCAAACCGATCAGAACGGCCGCTTCGGAACGACCCCCCCTGTTCCGGGGCGGCCGTCGGCGTACCCGGCCGCCCTTCTCGCCGTCCTTCTCGGCACACTCTTCGCGGTCATCACCTGGCAGGTGGCGGCCGGCGGCCCGCTGGCCCGCGCGGACGAGCGCTGGAGCCGCGCCGCCCTCGCCGGCCGGCTCCCGCAAGGCATCGCCGAACTCCTCGCCGACCTCGGCAGTGTCGCCGTGGCCGTACCGGTCCTCGTCCTGGTCGCGGGGTACGTGGCATGGCGGGCGCGAGGTGCGGGCGAGCCGCGCTGGTGGGGCCCGTCTGTGGCCGCGCTGGTCCCGATGGCCGCCGTACCGCTCCTCGTGATCCCACTGAAGGAACTGATCGCCCGGCCGGGCCCGCCCGTGATGGGACCCGGCACCGGTTTCTACCCCTCGGGCCACACCGCGACGGCAACCGTGGCCTACGGCGCGGCAACCCTGCTCCTCCTCCCCCTGCTCAGCCCCCACGCCCGCCGAGAACTGACGGCTGCCTACTACGTCATCAACCTCGCCGTAGGCCTGGGCCTGGTACGGCGGGGCTACCACTGGCCCCTGGACGTGCTGGCTAGCTGGTGCCTGGGAGGCTTGCTGGTACTGGGCCTGTGGCGGTACCTACGCGGGGAACGGGGGCGCACTTTGTGAGGGGCGCGGGGAACTGCGCAATCTTTTAAGGGGCGCGGGGAACTGCGCACTTTTCAAGGGGCGCGGGGAACTGCGCGATCTTTTAGGGGCGCGGGGAACTGCGCAACCGCCCACAGACGGCCCGAGGCTTTCGTACCGGTCGACCAGCGGAGCGTTGAGCCGAACGCCGCGCGAGGGCTGGCCGGGTGCGGGGGATTGGGGTACATACGGAGGAGTAGAACCGGTCGGTAACGCATCGGCCGTGTCCGACCGACTCGCGGCGAGGTGAGCCCCCTCATGACCGCTCAGACCAACACCCCCACCCCCCGACCGACCGTCACCGAGCGGGAAGCCCGCCAGGTGGCCGAGGCCGCGCGCGAGCAGGACTGGCGCCGGCCGAGCTTCGCGAAGGAGCTGTTCCTCGGACGGTTCCGCCTCGATCTGATCCACCCGCATCCGCTCCCCGCCGCCGAGGACGTGCGGCGCGGCGAGAAGTTCCTCGCGACGCTCCGCGAATTCTGCGAGACGAAGATCGACGCCGCGCGGATCGAACGCGAGGCGCAGATCCCCGACGAGACCATCAAGGGCCTCAAGGAACTGGGCGCGCTCGGCATGAAGATCGACCGCGAGTACGGCGGCCTCGGTCTCACCCAGGTGTACTACAACAAGGCGCTCGCCCTCGTCGGCTCGGTCAGCCCGGCGATCGGCGCACTGCTCTCCGCACACCAGTCCATCGGCGTACCGCAGCCGCTGAAGCAGTTCGGCACCCAGGAGCAGCGGGAGACCTTCCTGCCGCGCTGCGCCCGTACGGACATCTCCGCGTTCCTGCTCACCGAGCCCGACGTGGGCTCCGACCCGGCGCGGCTCGCCACCAGCGCCGTACCCGACGGCGACGACTACGTCATCGACGGTGTGAAGCTGTGGACGACCAACGGGGTCGTGGCCGATCTGCTCGTCGTCATGGCGCGGGTGCCGAAGTCCGAAGGGCACAAGGGCGGCATCACGGCGTTCGTCGTGGAGGCGGAGTCCGAGGGCATCACGGTCGAGAACCGCAACGCCTTCATGGGGCTGCGCGGCCTGGAGAACGGGGTCACACGGTTCCACCAGGTCCGGGTGCCCGCGGCCAACCGTATCGGCCCCGAGGGCGCGGGCCTGAAGATCGCGCTCACCACCCTCAACACCGGCCGGCTCTCGCTGCCCGCGATGTGCGTCGGCGCCGGGAAATGGTCGCTGAAGATCGCCCGCGAATGGTCGGGCGCGCGCGAGCAGTGGGGCAAGCCGGTCGCGTACCACGAGGCCGTCGGCGCCAAGATCTCCTTCATCGCGGCCACGACCTTCGCCCTGGAAGCAGTGGTCGACCTGTCCTCGCAGATGGCCGACGAGCACCGCAACGACATCCGGATCGAAGCCGCGCTCGCCAAGCTCTACGGCTCCGAGATGGGCTGTCTGATGGCCGACGAACTTGTCCAGATCCGGGGCGGACGCGGCTTCGAGACGGCCGCGTCGCTGGCGGCGCGCGGCGAGCGGGCGGTCCCCGCCGAACAGCTCCTGCGCGATCTGCGGATCAACCGCATCTTCGAGGGCTCCACGGAGATCATGCACCTGCTGATCGCCCGCGAGGCCGTCGACGCGCATCTGTCGGTCGCCGGCGACCTCATCGACCCGGACAAGTCCCTCCAGGACAAGGCCAGGGCGGGCGCCAAGGCCGGCGGCTTCTACGCCCGCTGGCTGCCGAAACTGGTCGCGGGCCCCGGCCAGCTCCCGCGCTCCTACGCCGAGTTCCACCCCGCGGGACACACCGACCTGTCCACACATCTGCGGTACGTCGAGCGCGCGTCCCGCAAACTCGCCCGCTCCACCTTCTACGCCATGTCCCGCTGGCAGGGCCGTATGGAGACCAAGCAGGGCTTCCTCGGCCGGATCGTCGACATCGGCGCCGAACTCTTCGCGATGAGCGCCGCCTGCGTACGCGCCGAACTGCTCCGCACCTCCGGCGACCACGGCCGCGAGGCGTACCAGCTCGCCGACGCGTTCTGCCGCCAGGCCCGCGTCCGCGCCGACGAACTCTTCGCCCGCCTGTGGACCAACACCGACGACCTGGACCGCAGGGTCGTCAAGGGCGTCATGACCGGCGCCTACACCTGGCTCGAAGAGGGCGTGGTCGACCCCAGCGGAGACGGCCCCTGGATCGCCGACGCCACCCCCGGCCCGACCGGCAAGGAGAACGTCCACCGGTCCGTCCACTGACGCCGTCCGGCCCCCCGTCCCGCGTCGGCGGCGACCCCCGACCCGAATGTGTCGGGGGCGCCCTGTCCGGGCGGGGGTGTGGTGCGGACACAATGGGGGGATGACCGACAGTCCTGCCCCACTCGCCGACCCGCATCTCGTCTTCGACCCCGTGGACGGGCGCCGGGACATCGTCATCCTCGGGTCCACCGGGTCGATCGGCACCCAGGCCATCGACCTCGTGCTCCGTAACCCCGACCGCTTCCGCGTCACCTCTCTCTCCGCCGCCGGCGGACGCGTCGGGCTCCTCGCCGAGCAGGCGCACCGGCTGCGGGTCCGCACGGTCGGCGTCGCCCGCGAGGACGCCGTACCGGCGCTGCGCGAGGCACTGCGCGCGGCGTACGGGGCCGGGGAGCCGCTGCCGGAGATCCTCGCGGGGCCCGACGCGGCCACCCAGCTCGCCGCGTCGGACGCGCACACCGTCCTCAACGGCATCACCGGGTCCATCGGGCTCGCCCCCACCCTCGCGGCCCTGGAGGCCGGCCGTACCCTCGCGCTCGCCAACAAGGAGTCGCTGATCGTCGGCGGGCCCCTCGTCAAGGCGCTGGCCAAGCCGGGGCAGATCATCCCCGTCGACTCCGAGCACGCGGCCCTCTTCCAGGCCCTGGCCGCCGGCACCCGCGCCGACGTAAGGAAGCTGATCGTCACCGCGTCCGGCGGGCCGTTCCGCGGCCGGACCAAGGCGGAGCTGGCCGACGTCACGCCCGACGCGGCGCTCGCCCATCCGACCTGGGCTATGGGACCGGTCATCACGATCAACTCCGCGACCCTCGTCAACAAGGGTCTGGAAGTCATCGAGGCGCACCTCCTCTACGACATCCCGTTCGACCGGATCGAGGTGGTCGTGCACCCGCAGTCGTACGTCCACTCGATGGTGGAGTTCACCGACGGCTCCACGCTCGCCCAGGCCACCCCGCCCGACATGAGCGGGCCCATCGCCATCGGCATCGGCTGGCCCGAGCGGGTGCCCGACGCGGCCCCCGCCTTCGACTGGACGAAGGCGTCGAGCTGGGAGTTCTTCCCCCTCGACACCGACGCGTTCCCGTCGGTCGGGCTCGCCCGGCACGTGGGGCAGCTCGCGGGAACCGCTCCGGCGGTGTTCAATGCCGCAAACGAGGAGTGCGTGGACGCGTTCCTGAACGGCGCCCTGCCGTTCAACGGCATCATGGAGACCGTCACCGAGGTCGTCGCCGAACACGGCACACCGCGTACGGGAACCTCGCTCACCGTCGCGGACGTCCTCGAAGCGGAGACCTGGGCGCGCGCTCGGGCCCGTGAACTGACGGCGCACGCGACGGACAACACGGCGGAGGCTCGTGCATGACGACCCTGATGATGATCCTCGGCATAGTCGTCTTCGCGGTCGGGCTGCTGATCTCGATCGCCTGGCACGAGCTGGGGCATCTGTCGACGGCGAAGCTCTTCGGCATCCGCGTTCCGCAGTACATGGTCGGCTTCGGCCCGACGATCTGGTCGCGCAAGAAGGGCGACACGGAGTACGGCGTGAAGGCCATCCCGCTCGGCGGATACATCCGCATGATCGGGATGTTCCCGCCGGGGGCCGACGGCCGGATCGAGGCCCGCTCCACCTCGCCGTGGCGCGGCATGGTCGAGGACGCCAGGTCGGCGGCGTTCGAGGAGCTGGAACCGGGCGACGAGAGCCGCCTCTTCTACACGCGCAAGCCGTGGAAGAGGGTCATCGTCATGTTCGCCGGGCCGTTCATGAACCTGATCCTGGCCGTCGCGATCTTCCTCGGCGTGATGATGACGTTCGGTGTGCAGACCCAGACCACCACGGTGAGCAAGGTCTCGGACTGCGTCATCCAGCAGAGCGAGAACCGTACGACCTGTGAGAAGAGCGACGAGGTCGCCCCGGCGAAGCAGGCCGGGCTCCAGGGCGGCGACAAGATCGTCGCGTTCAACGGGCAGCCCGTCGACGACTGGTCCACGCTCCAGTCCCGTATCCGCGACACCATCGGCCCGGCCACCATCACGGTCGAGCGCGACGGCAAGCGCCAGGACCTGCACGCGACGCTCATCAAGAACCAGGTCAGTAAGACCGACGGCCAGGGCGGCTATGTCGAGGGCAAGTACGTGGACGCCGGATTCCTCGGCTTCACGCCCGCGTCCGGCATCGTCCAGCAGGGCTTCGGCGACTCCGTGAACCGCATGGGCGACATGATGCAGAACGGCGTCGAATCCCTCATCGCCCTGCCCTCGAAGATCCCCGCCCTGTGGGACGCGGCCTTCGGTGACGGCCCCCGCGAGGCGGACTCGCCGATGGGTGTCGTGGGCGCCGCCCGGGTCGGCGGCGAGGTGTTCACGCTGGACATCCCGCCGGAGAACCAGATCGCGATGATGCTGTTCCTCGTCGCGGGCTTCAACCTCTCGCTGTTCCTGTTCAACATGCTGCCGCTGCTCCCGCTCGACGGCGGGCACATCGCGGGAGCCCTCTGGGAGTCGGTGCGGCGGCACACGGCCCGCGTGTTCAAGCGGCCCGACCCGGGCCCGTTCGATGTCGCGAAGCTCATGCCCGTCGCCTATGTGGTCGCCGGAATCTTCATCTGCTTCACGATCCTGGTGCTGATCGCCGACGTCGTTAACCCGGTCAGAATCTCCTGATCACGGTTCATTCATGGCGGCCGGACAGAATACCTGTCCGGCCGTCCACCATTGCGGGGGGTTCGGGGACGTGATGTCGGCCGTTTCCCGCCGGTGCCGTAATCTCGGGGGTTGGAGCCCGCCGACGACGGGACCTTGATCCATACCTTGGGGTTGCACAGCAGATGACTGCGATTTCTCTCGGCATGCCGTCCGTTCCGACCAAGCTCGCCGAGCGCCGGCACAGCCGGCAGATCCAGGTCGGCTCCGTGGCGGTGGGCGGGGACGCCCCTGTGTCGGTGCAGTCGATGACGACGACGCGTACGTCGGACATCGGGGCGACGCTTCAGCAGATCGCGGAGCTGACGGCGTCGGGGTGTCAGATCGTGCGGGTCGCGTGTCCGACTCAGGATGATGCGGATGCTTTGGCGGTGATTGCGCGGAAGTCGCAGATTCCGGTGATCGCGGATATTCATTTCCAGCCGAAGTACGTGTTCGCGGCGATCGACGCGGGCTGTGCGGCGGTGCGGGTGAATCCCGGGAACATCAAGCAGTTCGACGACAAGGTCAAGGAGATCGCGAAGGCGGCGAATGACGCGCGTACGCCGATTCGTATCGGGGTGAACGCGGGATCGCTGGACCAGCGGCTGCTGAAGAAGTACGGCAAGGCGACGCCGGAGGCTCTGGTGGAGTCGGCGCTGTGGGAGGCGTCGCTGTTCGAGGAGCACGGTTTCCGGGACATCAAGATCTCGGTGAAGCACAACGACCCGGTGGTCATGGTCAACGCCTACCGGCAGTTGGCCGCGCAGTGCGACTACCCGTTGCACCTGGGCGTCACTGAGGCGGGCCCGGCCTTCCAGGGCACGATCAAGTCGGCGGTCGCCTTCGGTGCGCTGCTCAGCGAGGGCATCGGCGACACCATCCGCGTCTCGCTGTCCGCGCCGCCCGTCGAAGAGGTCAAGGTCGGCAACCAGATCCTGGAGTCCCTCAACCTCCGCCAGCGCGGCCTGGAGATCGTGTCGTGCCCCTCGTGCGGACGCGCCCAGGTCGACGTCTACAAGCTGGCCGAGGAGGTCACGGCGGGTCTGACCGGCATGGAGGTGCCGTTGCGGGTCGCGGTGATGGGCTGTGTCGTGAACGGTCCGGGTGAGGCCCGTGAGGCGGATCTCGGTGTGGCGTCCGGTAATGGCAAGGGTCAGATCTTCGTGAAGGGCGAGGTCATCAAGACGGTGCCCGAGTCGAAGATCGTGGAGACCCTGATCGAGGAGGCGATGAAGATCGCCGAGCAGATGGAGCGGGACGGCATCGCGTCCGGTGAGCCGGAGGTCTCCGTCAGCGGCTGAGCCCGCCCGGTACTTACTGTGCCCCGCCCGCATCGCGCGGCGGGGCACAGCCATGTCCGGGTTCCATGTCCGGGTTCACTCCGGTCCCTCTCCGCACATCGTCTTGACAGATCCGATGTCTGGCAGCAACTTATTCGGGCGTGTCGGCTGAAGAAAGCGCTGGCTGCCCTTTGTTAGCGTTCCACCCCCTTCGGATACGAGGTTCAGTGCAGCCATTCATCGGATGACCAGGAGCGCGCGCCAACCGCCAAGGCCGACTGCGACGCCCTCCACGTCTACGGAACCGAGGTGACCGCGTGACCCGCACCTCCCGCACCGGAACCACCCGTACCACCCGTACCTCCCGCAGAGCCCCCTTGTGGGCCGCCGTCCTCTCCCTCCTCGCCGGCCTCCTCCTGGCCGTCACCCCCGCCGCCCAGGCCCACGACACCGCACCCGCCGACCCGGCCCGCCAATCCATGCTCCGGAACGCCACCGCCGGGCTCTTCCTGCACTGGGGCATGTTCACCGCGCCCAAGCACTACACCTGCGAATCCTGGGAGAAGGCCGTCACCGACAGCGGCTGGACCCCGGACTACTGGGTCGACGAGGCCAAGAAGCTCAAGGCGAGCTACATCGTCCTGGCCACCTTCCACTCCCGCCTCGGCTACGCCCGCCCCTGGCCATCGGCCATCCCCGGCTCCTGCTCCACCCGGCGGGACATCCTCGGCGAACTCGTCGACGCGGCCGAGGCCCAGGGCCTCAAGACCATCCTCTACATGACCGACGACCCCCAGTGGCACGCCGAACAGGGCATCGAAACCCTCGACTCGGCCGCCTACTCCGCCCACAAGGGCAAGGACGTCGACCTCACCACACGGGACGGCTTCGGGGAATTCTCGTACGAGAACTTCTTCGAGGTCATGCGCAACTACCCGAAGCTGGCGGGCTTCTGGATCGACAACGACAACGCGTACTGGGAACAGCACCAGCTCTACGAGCAGATCCGCGAGCTGCGCCCCGACATGACGCTGAGCAACAACAACGAGGACACCCCGATCATGGACATGGTGTCCCACGAGCAGAAGACGGGCATGGTCCCGCCCTACGACCAGCCCGCCGCGATCTGGACCCCGCTGCCCCGGCTCACCGAGTCCTGCTACAAGGTCCCGGACACCGGTTCCTGGTGGTACGACGGCCAGGACCGGCCGGTGAGCACCGGGCTCAACGTCGGCCGCTATGTCGCCAACGCCGGTACCTCGATCCGGTCCCTGATGGACCTGACCGCCATGGTCGACGGAAGGTTCCCGCCGAAACAGCAGGCGTTCACCGACTTCATGAAGGACTACCTGCCACCGATCTGGGAATCCCTGCACGGCGTCGACGGCGGCGGATATCTGTACGGGGGCATGCAGCCCGGCGCCTGGAACGACGGCGCCTACGGCTATGTCACCGTCAGCCGGACCCGCCCCACCACCCAGTACCTGCACGTGACCACCAAGCCCACCACCGGCGACCAGGTACGCGTCCGGGACAACGGCTACCGCGTCAAGCGCGTCACCGACCTGCGGACCGGGAAGCGGTACCCCTTCGACCAGCGCGACGGCACCCTCACCGTCCGGTCCGTGACCGACTGGGACCCGTACGACACCGTCCTCAAGGTCGAGACCCTGCCGCACCGCGAAGGCGTCTACCCCACGGGCTCCGTCAAGGCGAGCGAACCCGCCCTCACCGACGGCGACTTCACCACCTACTGGGACAACAAGGGCACGCTCCCCGCCTCGCTCACCCTCGACCTGGGGCGCGTGAAGCGGGCCGCCTACCTCGGCATCAACCAGCGCGAGTGGTCACCCACGTACAACCGGGAGACCTTCGGGCGCCCCGAGGACTCCGCCCGTATCAAGGACTACACCGTGTCCGTGAGCGAGGACGGCACCACCTGGCGGCAGGTGCGGGCCGGGGTCCTGGAGAGCGCGCGGGGCATCCGCTTCATCGACCTCGGCACCGACGGCGTCCGCACCCGCTACGTCCGGCTCGATGTCGCCACCACGTGGTCCTCGCCGACCGTGCCCCGCTTCTACCAGCAGCTCCAGATCGACGAGATCCAGGTCGGACACGGCCACCCGAAGAGCCACGGCTGACCCTCCCCACCACGGTGCGCCGCCCGGCGGCTCCTCTCCACCGGGCGGCGCCCCACAACCTCGCCAGGTACAGTGCCAGGACCAGCAGACCGTATGGTGAGGCCCCCGCGAACGTGTTGACTCAGACCACCACCAGGGTCCTCGAACCGAGTGACCTCGACGCAGCGCTCGCCGTGCTCGACCGCGAGCCGGTGGCCAACGCCTTCGTCACCTCGCGCGTCCAGATCGCCGGACTCGACCCCTGGCGCCTCGGCGGCGAGATGTGGGGCTGGTACGAGGACGGGATGCTGGAATCCCTCTGCTACGCGGGCGCCAACCTCGTCCCGCTCTGCGCGACCCCGCGCGCGGTGCGCGGCTTCGCCGACCGGGCCCGCCGCGCCGGCCGCCGCTGCTCCTCGATCGTCGGCCCCGCCGAACCCACCGCCCTGCTGTGGCGGCTCCTCGAACCGAACTGGGGCCCCGCGCGCGAGGTACGCGCCCACCAGCCCCTGATGGTCACCGACCGGCTCTCCGACACCGTCGCCCCGGATCCGTACGTCCGCCGCATCCGCAAGGACGAGATGGAGACGATCATGCCCGCGTGCGTGGCCATGTTCACCGAGGAGGTCGGCGTATCGCCGCTCGCCGGGGACGGCGGCCTGCTCTACCAGGCCCGGGTCGCGGAACTCGTCGGCGCGGGGCGCTCGTTCGCCCGCGTCGATCAGGACGGCAAGGTCGTCTTCAAGGCGGAGATCGGCGCCGCGACCTCGCAGGCGTGCCAGATCCAGGGCGTCTGGGTCGCCCCCGAATACCGGGGCCAGGGACTCGCGGCGCCCGGCATGGCGGCCGTCCTGCGGTACGCGCTCGCCGATGTCGCCCCCGTCGCCAGCCTCTACGTCAACGACTACAACACGGCGGCGCGGGCCGCGTACCGGCGCGTGGGGTTCCAGGAGGTCGGCGCCTTCATGAGTGTCCTGTTCTGACCCGGTGGCCGCCGGGCGCGCGCCCGCGCGACCCACCCCGACCCACCGCCCCCGAGGTAGTCTCCCCGGCATGCTGCGCTTTCCCGGGTCCGGCTCCCGTATCCCCGACGACGACGTCTTTCTCGGGCCGCTGGACCTCGCGGCACGCGTGGACGAGGCCCTGGCCGTGCAGGCGCACGCCTTCGGACTCAGCGACGACGAGATCAGCGTGCGGCGCCAGATCGTGCTGCGGCACCTCACCTACCCGGGGGCCCGCGCACTCGGCGCCACCCGCGCGGACGGCCGGCTCGTCGGCTTCGTCTACGGCATGCCCAACGACCGCGCCCACTGGTGGTCCACCGTCGTCCAGCCCTATCTGCGCCTCCAGGGGCACGACGGTTGGCTCGACGGGTCCTTCGTGATCACGGAACTCCACGTCCACCCCGGCTACCAGAACCGGGGCATCGGACGCGGCCTGATCACCGGCCTCACCGACACCGCCGCGCAGCCCCGCTCGATCCTGTCGGCCATCGACATCGAGAGCCCGGCCCGCGCCCTGTACCGCTCCCTCGGCTACCGCGACCTGGCCCGCCAGGTCCAGTTCCCGAGCGCTCCGAAACCGTACGCGGTCATGGGGGCGCCGCTGCCTCTGCTGCGCCGCGAGGAGCCGTACGGGTAACAACCGATTTCCTCGGGCCCGGCGGCCCCGGCTAACCTCCTGCCCATCACCCTTTCGCAGCAGGAGTTCACCATGGCCCAGGTCCAGCGCATGTCCCGCTTGATGATCAAGACGCTGCGCGACGACCCGGCGGACGCCGAGACGCTCAGCCACAAGCTGCTGGTCCGCGCCGGTTACGTACGCCGCAACGCGGCCGGCATCTGGACCTGGCTGCCGCTCGGCAAGAAGGTCCTCGACAACATCTCGCGCGTCGTCCGCGAGGAGATGGACGCCATCGGCGCCCAGGAGGTCCTGCTCCCCGCCCTGCTGCCCAAGGAGCCGTACGAGGCGTCCGCGCGCTGGGAGGAGTACGGCGACCTGCTGTTCCGCCTCAAGGACCGCAAGGGCGGCGAGTATCTGCTCGGCCCGACGCACGAGGAGATCTTCACGCTCGTCGTCAAGGACCAGGTCGCGTCCTACAAGGACCTGCCCGTGATGCTCTACCAGATCCAGACCAAGTACCGCGACGAGGCCCGCCCCCGGTCCGGCGTCCTGCGCGGACGCGAGTTCCAGATGAAGGACTCGTACTCCTTCGACACCACCGACGAAGGTCTCGCCGAGGCGTACGGGCTGCACCGCGCCGCGTACCAGAAGATCTTCGCGCGCCTGGGTCTCGACTACCGCATCGTCTCCGCCGTCTCCGGCGCGATGGGCGGTTCCGCGTCCGAGGAGTTCCTCGCGCCCGCCGCCGCCGGTGAGGACACCTTCGTGGACTGTCCCGCCTGCGACTACGCCGCCAACACCGAAGCGGTCACCTTCCCGCTCAAGCCGGTCGACGGCGCCGCGCACGGGCCCGTCGAGGAGCTGGACACCCCCGACACACCGACCATCGAGTCCCTGGCCGAGCACCTGGGCGTGCCCGCGTCGGCCACCCTCAAGAACCTCCTCGTCAAGGTCGACGGCGAGATCGTCGCCGTCGGCGTCCCCGGCGACCGCGAGGTCGACCTCGGCAAGCTCGGCGAACACCTCGCACCCGCCGTCGTGGAACTCGTCACCGCCGAGGACTTCGAGGGCCGCGACGATCTCGTACGCGGCTATGTCGGCCCGCAGGGCCTGGAGAAGATCCGCTACATCGCCGACCCGCGCATCGCACCCGGCACCTCCTGGATCACCGGCGCCAACAAGAAGGACACCCACGCGCGCGACGTGGTGTGCGGCCGGGACTTCGAGGTCGACGACTACCTGGACGTCGTCGTGGTCGAAGAGGGCGACCCCTGCCCCGCCTGCTCCACCGGCCTCAAGCTGGACCGCGCCATCGAGATCGGCCACATCTTCCAGCTCGGCCGCAAGTACGCGGACACCTTCGGACTCGACGTCCTCGGCCAGCAGGGCAAGCCGGTCCGCGTGACCATGGGCTCCTACGGCATCGGGGTCTCGCGCGCCGTCGCGGCACTCGCCGAGCAGACGGCGGACGACCAGGGCCTGTGCTGGCCCCAGGAGATCGCACCCGCCGACGTCCACGTGGTCGCCGCAGGCAAGGCCCTCCAGACGGAACTCGCCCTCGACGTCGCCGAACGCCTCACGGCCGCCGGCGTACGGGTCCTGGTGGACGACCGCGCCGGAGTCTCCCCGGGCGTCAAGTTCACGGACGCGGAACTCATCGGCGTCCCCACCATCCTGATCGCGGGCCGCCGCTCAGCAGAAGGAATCCTCGAACTGAAGGACCGCAGGACAGGGGCGCGGGAAGAGCTGACAGCGGAAGAGGCCCTGACGAGGCTGACGGCCTGATCCCAAGGAACCCACCCACCCTTCCGCCGTCCCCGCTGTGGGCAGGCGTTCCCGCCGACCCGCTCCCGCCCACCCGCCTTCCCGCCCCGACCCGCTGTGGGCAGGCGTTCCGCACGGCGGAACGGGTGGGCACAGCCCGATCCACCGGTGACCCGGAAGGAAAGCCCGGCCCGGCACGGGCCCCGGGGGACCGGGGGGCCTCAAAGCCACCCGGAGAACTCCAACAAAAGCTCCGCATCCCGCGACCGCCCCACGCGAAGTGCCCGTACACCCGACTCCACCGCCCGAAACAACGCCCACCCCCGCACCCGGTCCTGATCAAGATCCAGCGACTCGGCAAGCCGCTTCACCCGCCGCCGAGTGATCGATGCCCCCGACGGCGAAGCGATCACATCCTCGACCCGGTCCCGCACCAACCGCGCCAGATCGAACGCACACTCACCCACCACCGGATCGGGCCCCACGGCCAGCCACGGAAACCGCTCCCCGGCCAACACCTTGCTCTGCCGGAACGTCCCGTGCAGCAACCTCCGCTCAGGCGGCGCGGCCAACAACTCGTCCCGCGCCGCGAGCGCCGCGTCGACCAGCCCCCCGACCTCCGCACCGGCGGACGCCCGCATCGCCTCGGCCTGCCGCCCGGTCCGCTCCGCCACCGTCTCGAACACATGGACGCCGTCAGCGGGCGGCTCCACCCACAGCCGCCGCAGCGTCCCGGCCGCCTCCAGCATCGACTTCGCCTCCGGCAGCGACCGCACGGAGACATCTGGCTGGAGCCGTTCCAGCAGGAGCACCCCGGGGGAGCCGTCGTCGTCCGGCGCCAGCTGCACCGCACCCGTACCGTTCCAGTGCGCGAGAGCCGCGCGCTCACTCTCCGGGCGACACCGCGCCGGCGCCAGCTTCAGCACGGCGGGCGTGCCGTCCGCGCGCCTGACCAGTACCACGACGCTGCTGCGGCCCCCGGGCACATGCACCCGCTCGACGGTCAGCCCGCCCCGCTCGACGGCCTCGTCGACGTACTTACCGAGCGATTCCAGCCACGCGCGCGTGCCGTCCGCTTCGGCGGAGCCACCGGCGTACCGCGCCTCGCCGAGCGCCCTCGTGAGGCGCTCCGGCGGTTCGAAAGCCATGGGTGCGTGCAGTCCTTCCGGGCGGAACAGCGGCACGGCGGTCCGGCCGTGCTACGTGTGCGGCGTCGCCTTCGCCGTCGACTCCGGGGTACCGGCCCGCTCGGCGAGACCAGGGAAGGCTACGCTGCCGCCCCGCCAGCGCACCGCCCGCACCGCCGCGTCCCGCAGGGCGTCCGCCGCCGCCCGCCGCCGCTCACCCTTGGCCGCCCGCACCAGATCCGCGTACACACCCGCGATCCGTTCCTCCAGATCCGCGGCGAGCCGCACCGCCGCTGCCGAGTCCGGCACCGGGAACGGCAGCGCGTACGCCGCCGCCGACGGCTCGGGCTGCCCGCCCAAGTCCCGTACCGCACGGGCGAGTTCGTCGCGCCGGGCGCGGTGGGCGTCGTACGCCGCGCGGGCGTCGTCCGACCGGCCGTCGCGGATCCGGCCGCCCACGACGCCGTAGCCGTAGACCGCAGCGTGCTCCGCCGCGAGCGCCGCCTGTACGGCCTTCAGCTCGGCCTTCTTCGCGGCACCGCTTTCCCCGCGCGCCGCCGGAGCCTTCGTCACGTCCGTCACTTGTCGCCCTCCGTCAGCACATACGCGTGCGCGGCGCCCGCCGCCGCCACGGACGCCAGCAGCCGCGCGTCCTCACCCGGCAGGTCCAGCGACTGCGTCACCCGCCGGTCGGCCGTCTCCCGCTCCGCAGCCGCCAGCCACGAGAGCGCCTTCTTCGGATCGGCCGGTACGGAGGCCGCCGACGGAGCGGACGAGGGCGAGGAGGAAGCGGCGGCGGCCTCCACAGATCCCGGTGACGCGGACTTCTCCGGCTCCGCGCGCTTCGGCTCCTCGTGCCCGAACGCCTCCGCGTGCCGTTCGACCTCGGCCCGCAGCGGCGCGAGCCGGTCCGCGAGCCCGGGATGCGACGCGAGCACCGCGTCGTACCGCTCGGCCAGCGCGACGCTGTCCCGGGCCGCACGCGCGCGTGCCCGCACCACGGCCGACGGGCGGCCCGGCCCGCCGTCCGGCGACTCGTCGCCCGAGCAGCCCGTGAGCAGCACGGCCCCGGCGCCCGCGATCCCGGCGAGCAGACTCCTACGGCGCGGCCCGGACCGGGAGCGCGACGGCATGGTGAACGACACGGCAGACGTCCTCTGGGCTTCACGAAGGGAGGGTGTGGCGAAGGGAGTGCGGAGGGTGATTCGGCGTTGATCACGGTACCCGGGAGGTCCCGGTCGGTGGACGGCAACACCCTCCGCGACCGGATACCCTTTGACCTGACACAGGACCTTCCCACAACAGCACACGCGGCCGAGGAGTCACCCGGATGAGCACCACCCAGAGCGAGAGGCTGCGGGAACTACTGGAACCGCTCGTCAGCTCCCAGGACCTGGATCTCGAAGAGATCACAGTGACCCCGGCCGGCAAGCGACGTGTGCTGCGCATCGTGGTGGACTCCGACGAGGGCGTGCTGCTCGACACCTGTGCCGAACTGAGCCGTGAGATCTCCGACCGGCTCGACGCGACCGACGCCATGGGCTCCGGCGAGTACGTCCTCGAAGTGACGTCCCCCGGCGCCGACCGCCCGCTCACCGAACACCGCCACTACGCGCGCGCGGTGGGCCGTCTCGTCAAGTTCCAGCTCCACGACGGCGGTGAAGTCGTCGCCCGCGTGCTCACGGTCGACGACGACGGGCTCGACCTCGAAGTCCCCGGCGTCAAGGGCCGCAAGCCCACCTCACGCAGGCTCGCCTTCGACGCGGTCGCCAAGGCGCGCGTGGAGATCGAGTTCAACCGCAAGCACGACGACACGAACGACACGCACGAAGAGGCAGAGGAGGCGTAGCCGTGGACATCGACATGAGTGCCCTGCGGGGTCTGGTCCGGGAGAAGGAGATCTCCTTCGACCTGCTGGTCGAGGCGATCGAGTCGGCGCTCCTCATCGCGTACCACCGCACCGAGGGAAGCCGCCGCCACGCGCGCGTGCGGCTCGACCGCGACACCGGCCATGTGACCGTCTGGGCCAAGGAGGACCCCTCCGACCTGGAGGAGGGCCAGGAGGCCCGCGAGTTCGACGACACCCCCTCCGGATTCGGCCGGATCGCCGCGACGACCGCCAAGCAGGTCATCCTCCAGCGGCTGCGCGACGCCGAGGACGACGCGACCCTCGGCGAGTACGCGGGCCGCGAGGGCGACATCGTCACGGGCGTCGTCCAGCAGGGCCGCGACCCGAAGAACGTCCTGGTGGACATCGGCAAGCTCGAAGCGATCCTGCCCGTGCAGGAACAGGTGCCCGGCGAGGACTACCAGCACGGCCTGCGGCTGCGGTCGTACGTCGTCCGGGTGGCGAAGGGCGTACGCGGCCCGTCCGTGACCCTGTCGCGCACCCACCCCAACCTGGTGAAGAAGCTCTTCGCCCTGGAGGTCCCGGAGATCGCCGACGGCTCCGTCGAAATCGCCGCCATCGCGCGCGAGGCGGGCCATCGCACCAAGATCGCCGTACGGTCGACCCGGTCCGGGCTCAACGCCAAGGGCGCCTGCATCGGCCCCATGGGCGGCCGGGTCCGCAATGTGATGGCCGAGCTGAACGGCGAGAAGATCGACATCGTCGACTGGTCCGACGACCCCGCCGAGATGGTCGCCAACGCGCTCTCGCCGGCCCGGGTCTCCCGCGTCGACGTAGTCGACTTCGCCGCCCGCTCCGCGCGCGTGACGGTGCCCGACTACCAGCTGTCGCTCGCCATCGGCAAAGAGGGCCAGAACGCCCGCCTCGCCGCCCGCCTCACCGGCTGGCGCATCGACATCAGGCCCGACACCGAGCAGCCGGAAGAGCGGTCCGAAGACCGGGGCTGACCACCGGCGGACCAGCGCCGGGGAAAAATCCCGGCCGCGATCCGCCGAGATCACGACAGTATGGGACCGGCAAGTGTTCGAATCTTCCCCCAAAGGGGTGAGGTCGGCGCGGGGAGGTAGACTAAAGCGTGTCTGGCCGGACGCACACCCGGGCCTGCCCTGAGCGAACCTGCGTGGGTTGCCGGGAGCGAGCGGCCAAGAGCGATCTGCTGCGGATCGTACGGATCGAGGACGCATGCGTCCCCGATCTTCGCGGTACGCTGCCCGGCCGGGGTGCTTACGTTCACCCCGTTCCGGTCTGTCTCGACCTGGCGGTGCGCCGTCGGGCTTTCACCAGGGCTTTCCGCGCCCGGGGACAGCTCGACACGGAAGCGCTGCGCCTGGCCGTCCAGGACCGTTGCTGACGCAGGCAACACCAAGGCAACACCGAAAGACGTGCCGTACGGAACCCCCGTGCGGTTCTGGTACCTCGCGAGTCGGAAGTAGGTCGAGATTGCGATGAGCACTCGATGAGTACGCGATGAGTACGCCCATGAAGTAGCGACGGTCCGGCGTAACCCGGACCTAAAAGGAGCGAAGTGGCTAAGGTCCGGGTATACGAACTCGCCAAGGAGTTCGGGGTGGAGAGCAAGGTCGTCATGGCCAAGCTCCAAGAACTCGGTGAATTCGTCCGTTCGGCGTCGTCGACGATCGAGGCGCCCGTTGTACGCAAACTGACCGACGCTTTCCAGCAGGGCAACGGCTCCGGCAAGTCCGGCGCGCGCCCCTCGGCCCCCAAGAAGGCCGCCCCCAGGCCCGCCGCGCCCTCCCCGGCGCAGGCGGCACGTCCGGCTGCCCCCAGGCCGCCGGCGCCCAAGCCCGCCGTGGCCGAGCGCCCCGCGCCCGCCGCCGCGGCACCCAGCATTCCCGCGACACCCGCCTCCGGCCCCCGGCCCGGCCCGAAGCCGGCTCCCAAGCCCGCTCCGGCCGCCCCGGTCGTCCCGGAGTTCACCGCACCCCCGTCGGCCCCGGCTCCGGCCGCGGCCTCCTCGGCGCCCGCCGCCCCCGCGGCTCCGCGCTCCTCGGGTCCCGCCCGTCCCGGCGGCCCCAAGCCCGGCGCCCGTCCGGCGCCCGGCCAGGGCGGTCAGGGTGGCCAGGGTGGCGGCCAGGGCCGTGGTGACCGTCAGGGCGCCCCGCGCTCCGGCGGCCAGGCCCCGCGCCCCGGCGGCGCCCGTCCCGCGGGCCCGCGTCCGGGCAACAACCCCTTCACGTCCGGCGGCTCCACCGGCATGGCGCGCCCCCAGGCGCCCCGTCCCGGCGGCGCCCCGCGTCCCGGCGGCGACCGCCCCGGCGGTCCCGGCGGCCAGCGTCCCCAAGGCGCCGGTCAGGGCGGTCCCCGCCCGCAGTCCGGTCCCGGCGGCGCGCGTCCCACCCCGGGCGGCATGCCCCGTCCGCAGGCGCCCCGTCCCGGCGGCGGCCCCGGCGGCCCCGGTGGCAACCGTCCGAACCCCGGCATGATGCCGCAGCGTCCCGCTGCCGGCCCCCGCCCCGGCGGTGGCCCCGGTGGCGGTCGCGGACCGGGAGGCGCGGGCCGTCCCGGCGGCGGCGGTGGCGGCGGTCGTCCCGGAGGCGGCGGCGGCTTCGCCGGACGCCCCGGTGGCGGCGGTGGCGCCGGTGCCGGTCGTCCCGGTGGCGGCGGCGGCTTCGCCGGTCGTCCCGGTGGCGGCGGTGGTGGCGGCGGCTTCGGCGGTGGCGGCGGTGGCCGTCCCGGCTTCGGCGGCCGTCCCGGCGGCCCCGGTGGCCGCGGTGGCACGCAGGGCGCCTTCGGCCGTCCCGGCGGTCCCGCGCGTCGCGGTCGCAAGTCGAAGCGGCAGAGGCGCCAGGAGTACGAGGCCATGCAGGCCCCGTCGGTCGGCGGCGTGATGCTGCCTCGCGGCAACGGCGAAGCCATTCGCCTGTCGCGCGGTGCGTCGCTCACCGACTTCGCGGAGAAGATCAACGCCAACCCGGCGTCGCTCGTCGCGGTGATGATGAACCTCGGCGAAATGGTCACCGCGACCCAGTCCGTCTCCGACGACACGCTGGAAATGCTGGCGACGGAGATGAACTACACCGTCCAGATCGTGAGCCCCGAGGAGGAGGACCGCGAGCTTCTGGAGTCCTTCGACCTGGAGTTCGGCGAGGACGAGGGCGGCGAGGAGCACCTGGTCTCGCGTCCCCCGGTCGTCACCGTCATGGGCCACGTCGACCACGGCAAGACCCGCCTCCTCGACGCCATCCGCAAGACGAACGTCGTCGCGGGCGAGGCCGGCGGCATCACCCAGCACATCGGTGCCTACCAGGTCAGGACCGAGGTCAACGGCGAAGACCGCAAGATCACCTTCATCGACACCCCGGGTCACGAGGCGTTCACCGCCATGCGTGCCCGTGGTGCCAAGTCGACCGACATCGCGATCCTCGTGGTGGCGGCCAACGACGGTGTGATGCCCCAGACGATCGAGGCGCTGAACCACGCCAAGGCGGCCGACGTGCCGATCGTGGTCGCGGTCAACAAGATCGACGTCGAGGGCGCGGACCCGACCAAGGTGCGCGGTCAGCTCACCGAGTTCGGCCTGGTCGCCGAGGAGTACGGCGGCGACACCATGTTCGTCGACATCTCCGCCAAGCAGGGTCTGCACATCGACAGCCTCCTGGAGGCCGTCGTCCTCACCGCGGACGCCTCGCTCGACCTGCGGGCCAACCCGGAGCAGGACGCACAGGGCATCGCGATCGAGGCCCGCCTCGACCGGGGCCGCGGTGCCACCGCGACCGTCCTCGTCCAGCGCGGCACCCTGCGCGTCGGCGACACGATGGTCGTCGGCGACGCCTACGGCCGCGTGCGCGCCATGCACGACGACCAGGGCAACACGGTCGACGAGGCAGGACCGTCCACACCGGTCCAGGTCCTGGGTCTGACCAACGTCCCGGGCGCCGGCGACAACTTCATCGTCGTCGACGAGGACCGCACGGCACGCCAGATCGCCGAGAAGCGGGCCGCCCGCGAGCGCAACGCCGCGTTCGCCAAGCGGGTGCGCCGCGTCTCCCTGGAGGACCTGGACAAGGTGCTCAAGGCCGGCGAGATCCAGCAGCTCAACCTCATCATCAAGGGCGACGCGTCCGGTTCGGTCGAGGCCCTGGAGTCCTCGCTGCTCCAGCTCGACGTCGGCGAAGAGGTCGACATCCGCGTCCTGCACCGCGGCGTCGGTGCGGTCACGGAGTCCGACATCGACCTGGCGATGGGCTCGGACGCCATCGTGATCGGCTTCAACGTGCGCGCCGCCGGGCGCGCACAGCAGATGGCCGAGCGCGAAGGCGTGGACGTCCGGTACTACTCGGTCATCTACCAGGCGATCGAAGAGATCGAGGCGGCCCTCAAGGGCATGCTCAAGCCGGAGTTCGAAGAGGTCGAGCTGGGCACGGCGGAGATCCGCGAGGTCTTCCGCTCGTCCAAGCTGGGCAACATCGCGGGTGTCCTCATCCGCTCCGGCGAGGTCAAGCGCAACACCAAGGCCCGTCTCCTGCGCGATGGCAAGGTCATCGCGGAGAACCTCAACATCGACGGCCTGCGCCGCTTCAAGGACGACGTCACCGAGATCCGCGAAGGCTTCGAGGGCGGTATCAACCTCGGAAACTTCAACGACATCAAGATCGACGACGTCATCGCGACGTACGAGATGCGCGAGAAGCCGCGCGTCTGAGCGCACGGCAGCTCACCGGCTGCGGTAGCTCTCCGTAGCTGACGCATCCCGGTCCGGGGCCGGTCGGCGGGAAGAAATTCCCGTCGATCGGCCCCGGTCCTTGCGTGTACGGTTCTGATGTCCCTGCCAAGTGGTTGGCGGGGCCCTTGAACCCGAACCGGCGGGACATCCGGGCATACATGTATGTGGGGACACTGTCCTTCGATCTGCTCCTCGGCGATGTTCGCTCACTGAAGGAGAAACGCTCTCTCGTCCGCCCGATCGTCGCGGAACTCCAGCGGAAGTACGCGGTGAGCGTGGCGGAGACCGGCAATCAGAACCTGCACCGCAGGGCCGAGATCGGCGTCGCGGTGGTCTCCGGGGACACCGGGCACCTCACCGACGTACTCGACCGGTGCGAGCGCCTGGTCGCGGGGCGCCCGGAGGTGGATCTGCTCTCCGTGCGACGCAGGCTCCACAACGACGAAGACTGAACACAGCAAGTGGCAAGCAGTACGTAGCAGGCAGTACGTGGCAAGTAGCAAGCAGTACGAGCACAGGCTCAAGAAGGAGACGGACCAGTGGCCGACAACGCGCGGGCGAAGAGGCTGGCGGACCTCATCCGGGAGGTGGTGGCCCAGAAGCTCCAGCGCGGGATCAAGGACCCGCGGCTCGGTACGCATGTGACCATCACCGACACCCGGGTCACGGGTGATCTGCGGGAGGCGACCGTCTTCTACACGGTGTACGGGGACGACGAGGAGCGGGCCGCCGCCGCGGCGGGCCTGGAGAGCGCCAAGGGCGTCCTGCGCTCCGAGGTGGGCCGCGCGGCGGGCGTGAAGTTCACCCCGACGCTGGCCTTCGTCGCCGACGCCCTGCCCGACAACGCCAAGACCATCGAGGACCTTCTCGACAAGGCACGCGCCTCCGACGAGAAGGTACGCGAGGCATCGGCCGGCGCGCGGTACGCGGGGGACGCCGACCCGTACCGCAAGCCCGACGAGGAGGACGGCGAGCCGGGCGCGGACCGTGACGAGGACGGCGACGCCACGGCATGACCAGCAAGGACACGACGCCCGACGGCCTTGTCATCGTCGACAAGCCGTCGGGCTTCACTTCGCACGACGTGGTCGCCAAGATGCGCGGGATCGCGCGGACCCGCCGCGTCGGCCACGCCGGCACGCTCGACCCGATGGCCACCGGCGTCCTCGTACTCGGTGTGGAGAAGGCGACCAAGCTCCTCGGCCATCTCGCGCTCACCGAGAAGGAGTATCTCGGCACGATCCGGCTCGGCCAGGACACCGTCACCGACGACGCCGAGGGCGACCTCATGTCGTCCACGGACGCGTCGGCGGTGACCCGGGACGCCATCGACGCCGGAGTCGCCAAGCTGTCCGGCGACATCATGCAGGTCCCGTCCAAGGTCAGCGCCATCAAGATCGACGGCAAGCGGTCCTACAAGCGGGCCCGCGACGGCGAGGACTTCGAGATCCCGGCGCGCCCGGTGACGGTCTCCTCGTTCGCGGTGTACGACGTCCGGGAAGCCGTCGCCGACGACGGCACCCCCGTTCTCGACCTGGTCGTCTCGGTGGTCTGCTCCTCGGGTACGTACATCCGGGCCCTCGCCCGCGACCTCGGCGCCGACCTCGGTGTCGGCGGGCATCTCACGGCGCTGCGGCGCACTCGCGTGGGCCCGTACCGGCTGGAGGCGGCCCGTACCCTCGACGCGTTGCAGCAGGAGCTGACGGTGATGCCGCTCGCCGATGCCGCCGCCGCGGCCTTTCCCCGCTGGGACGTCGACGCCCGGCGCGCACGGCTGCTGCTCAACGGCGTCCGGCTCGACATGCCGGACGGCTACGCGGGCGTGGGCCCCGTCGCCGTCTTCGACCCGGACGGGCGGTTCCTGCTGCTCGTGGAGGAGTCGAAGGGCAAGGCGAAGAGCGTGGCTGTCTTCGTCTGAGCGCCTTGCGCCGCGATGTTTCCGGCGCCATGTTTCCGGCGTGACGTTTCCGGTGTGGCGTTTCCTGTGGAGCGGCGGGCGGACTGCCCGTCCGCGCGCCGCTCCACGGTCCCCCTCCTCCAGGATGTATCCGAGAGGCCCGTTCCGTTCACCCCTTCGGGCAGGCGCTCGGAGTGAACCGAGGGAGCGGAAGGGGGCGCGTTCGAGCCGCGCCCTGTCCCGGTGATCACCGGGCGCCTACCGTCGGAAGAACGGGGCGCTGCGGGAGGTCGACATGACGGTACGGGACCTGCCCTACGGAGACCACGGGGACCTCGGGGACCGGGGGGCGCCGGACCGGAGTCTGGTCCGGATATGCGATCTGGCCGGGCGTCCCCGGGGCGTCGGCTTCGCGGCGGACGACCGCGGTACCGTCGTCACCGCCCATGAGACCGTCGACGGCCTGCCGCGCATAGTGCTCCACACCGACGGCGGCCGTACCTGCGTGGTCACGTCCGACGCCGTCGTCCCCCTGCCCGCCGCCGGACTCGCCCTCGTCCACACCGAAGGCCTCGACCTGGTACCGCTGCCCGTGACCGTACGGGACCGCATCCCCACCGGCACCTATGTGCGGATCGCGGCGGGCGGCTGGCGTGAGGCGCGGGTGCTGGGGACGACCCCGGTGACGTACACCGCGACCGACCGCTTCCATCTCATCGGCTCCGCCATGGAGTTGGCCGTCGGCACGGCCGGAAGCGACGCGCTGCGGCTCGGCGGGATCGCGGCCGGGGGACCGGTCATCGACGCCGGGACGGGGGCGGTGGTCGCCGTCATCGGGACGGCGCTGGAGGCCGGGCGCAGCGCGGCGGGGTTCGCTGTGCCCCTGCGGACCGTGGGCGCGGAGGCCGCCGGGGCCGGATTCGGCGCGCTGAGCGAACTGCTCGCGGTCAACGCCTGGACCGTGCCCGCGTACGGGACGGATCTGAATCTCGCGGGCGTCCTGCATCTGACGGCGACATCGACGGGCTCCGACGGGCCCCGCCCGCCCCTGACCCGTACGGTCGAACGCCCGTATTTTGTACGGGAGTTGGCGGATTTCGAGGCGGGCGGTACCGGCGCCCTGGTGCTGGCGCTCGTCGGCGAGCCCGGCACCGGCCGCACGACCGAACTCGCCGCCTTCGCCGCACGGCGGTCCGGCGGTACGGAGCCCGCGCCCACCCTGTGGCTGCGGGGCGCCGATCTGCACGCCGACGACGCCTCGCTCGCGGACGCGGCACTGCGCGCGCTGACCCGGGCGGCACGGATCGCCGGGACGGTGCCGGACGTGCGGCCGGAACCGGCCGGGGGCGAGGCCGGGGCCGGGGCCGGGGAGCGGGCCGGTGTGCGGGGCGGGCGGGCGTGGGGGGTCCGTGGCGCCGGAGCGCATCGGGCTTCGTCGGGGGCGCGGCGGGGCGGGGGAGCGGGGGCGGGGGAGCCGTACGAGGGCGATGGGGTGTGCGGCGGGGTGTCCGACGGGGTGGCCGTGCGGCAGGTCGACCTCGGGGACGTGTCGCCCGAGCGGATCGCGCGGGTCGCCCGGGAGTGCGGGCGGCCCCTCGTGCTGGTGCTCGACGGACCCGAGGAGATGCCGCCCGCGCTGGCGCACCGCCTCGCCGACTGGACCGCCCGCACCACCGCATGGCTGTGCGAGCACGGCGCCCGGCTCGCGCTGGCCTGCCGACCCGAGTACTGGGAACACGCCGAGGCACACATCCCCGCCCACCTCACCACCCGTGTCCCGCTCGGCGACCTCTCGGACACCGAGGCCCACCAGGTCCGCGCCTGGCTCGGCATCCCGGACGGCACCCTGCCGCCCGCCGACGCCCGCCACCCGCTGACCCTCGCCCTCCTCGCCGAAGTAGGGGCCGCGACGCCGCCCGGCGCACCCGGCGCACCCGACGGACAGCCCGACCGCGACCAGGTCCTCACCGCGTACCTCGATCTGATGTGCCTGCGGATCGCCGTACGCCTCGCCGCCCCGCTCGGCCTGCGCGGCACCGCCGTACGCAGGCTCGCGGCCCAGGTCTCCGGGCAGGTCCACAAGGCGGCACGGAGCTGTCTCGGGCCCGGACAGGGTGAGCTGGACCGGGCGACCTTCGAAACGGTGTTCCCCTGGCGCACCGGCTGGGCGTCGGCCGTCCTCACGGAAGGGCTGCTCACCCCGGCGGGCAGCGGTTTCCGGTTCGCGTACGAGGAGGTGGCCGACTGGATCCAGGGGGCGCACCTCGATCTGGAGGCGGCGTTGGAGGCGCTGGTGGGAGCCGGGCGGGGGCGGGGGCGGGCGGTTCCGCCCGTGCCGCGGCACCGGATCGGGCCTGTGGTGCAGGCGCTGCTGCTGTTCGGACGGGAACGGGGAGACGCTCAACTCGCCGTGATGCTGGGTGAGTTGACGGCCGCCTTGGATCGGGGTCGGTCGGATGGTCCGGCGTGTCCGGAGGCCTCCGAAGCCGTGCGGGTGCCCGCGCAGGGCGCCGCTCCCGTGGCGGAGTCGGCCGGACAGGCGGTGCCCGTACCGGTCGAAGGCGTGGCGTCCGACTCCCTCTGGTGGGCCACCCGCCTGCTCACCGGTGTCCTCCTCCGGGTCCGGGACACCACCTCGTACCTCGGAGTGCTGCGGGATCTCGCCGACCGGATCGCCGCCGGGCGGGTGCCCGGCTCCGACGGCGCGTTCGGACCGGCCTTCTGGTGCGCGCTGCCGCTGCCGGACGGGGAGCGGCTGGACCTGCTGCGCAGGCTCGTCGTCGCCGACGCGCCCCAGGACAGCGGCGCCCGGCCGCCCACCGCCCCGCAGCGCCACCTCGACGCCGCCGCCACCCTCCTCGTCGCCGATCCGGCCGCCGTCCAGCCCCACCTCACCCGCTGGTTCGCCGACGAACGGCCCCTGCGGGCGGCGCCCGACGCCACCGTGGCGACCGCCGCCCAGGCGCTGCTCCACACCCACCGGCACCGGGCCATGGACGACCTCACCGAAGCCCTCGTCGTCTGTACGCATCCGCGCGCCGGTGAACTCCTCACCGTCCTCGCCGAGGAGGAGCCCTCCGCGCTCTGCCGCGCCGTCGACCGTTGGGCCCACGACATCCGCCCGGACCGGCACGTCGCCGCCGCCGCGTACGGCGTCAAGGTCGTCCCCTACGCCACCGGGGACGCCGACCGCGACCGTCTCCGCCACGCCGCGCTCACCCTGCTCGCCCGGCCGTCGGGCCGCACCCTGCACGGCGCGGCGCTCGCCCTCCTCGTCCGCGATCCGCGGACCCGTGCCCGCCATCTGCCGCGCGCCCTGCAACGGTTCGCGGCCGGGGACGCGGCCCTGCCGGCGGCGGCCCTCGCGCCCGCGCTCGGTACCCATCCGGAGCCCGTGCTCGCCGCCTTCGCGCAGCGGCTGCGGGACGCGCCCCCGGCGATCGTGGCCGACGCCCTGCGGACCCTCGCCGATGTCACCGCGCCCGGCCCGGCCCGCCGGGTCGCCGCCCTCGTGCGGGAACTCCTCGGGCGGCGGCCCGAGCCGGCCGTTCAGGTCGCCGGGTTCGTCGCGCTGCGTCTCGAACACGGGCCGTCGGCGCGGACCACGCTGGTCCCGCTGGTGTCCGGTGCCCTGCACGGCGGCTCCCCTGCGGTGCGCGCCGCCCTCGCCCCCGTACTCGCCGCGACGGGCACCCAGCCCTCGCGCGCGCTGCGGGCCGAACTCCTGGAGACCCTGCTCGCGGCCGAGCGGGAACCCGACGTCCTCACCGCCGTCCTGCGGGCCCTCGCCGACGGCGCGGCGGCGCGCGGCGACGCCCGGACCCGGGAGCTGGTGCACCGCGTCGGCGTTGCCCTCGTCCGCACCCCCGAAGGCGCCGTCGCCTTCGACCGGACCCTGGTCGAGCGCGCCCGCGCGGTCCCCGGATTCGCCGCGCTGACCGCCCGCTGGCTCACCGGAGCGCCGCAGGAGTGGGCGGCGCTCGTCGGCCCGAGCGCCCGCCGCACGATCGAGGACCTCGCGGGCGTACGCGTACCCGCCTGACCGCCCGTGCTCGGGGCCGCCCGGCACCCGGAGCGTGCGCCTCGTCACAGCACCATGCCGATGCCGGTCGCGGGCAGCGGGCATGGCACTCTTAGACCTGCGGATTCGGCGGGCACCCTGACCCGCCGGACACCGGAAACCGGACATCAACACGGCACAGGTTCTACGAGGAGCGGTCACAGTGCAGCGCTGGCGTGGCTTGGAGGACATCCCCGAGGACTGGGGGCGCAGCGTCGTCACCATCGGGTCCTACGACGGGGTCCACCGCGGGCACCAGCTCATCATCGGCCGTGCGGTACGGCGCGCGCGGGAGCTGGGCGTCCCGTCCGTCGTCGTCACCTTCGACCCGCACCCCAGCGAGGTCCTCCGCCCCGGCAGCCACCCGCCGCTGCTCGCCCCGCACCACCGGCGCGCCGAGCTGATGGCCGACCTGGGCGTGGACGCGCTGCTGATCCTGCCGTTCACGACCGAGTTCTCGCAGCTGTCACCCGCCGACTTCGTGGTCAAGGTGCTGGTCGACAAGTTGCACGCCCAGGCCGTCGTCGAGGGCCCCAACTTCCGCTTCGGACACCGGGCGGCCGGCAATGTGACCGTCCTCGCCGAGCTGGGCGCCGACTACGACTTCGAGGTCGACGTCATCGACCTGGTCGTCCGTGGCGAGGCCGGCGGCGGCGAACCGTTCTCCTCCACACTGACCCGGCGGCTGGTCGCCGAGGGCGATGTCGAGGGCGCCGCCGAGATCCTCGGCCGCCCGCACCGCGTCGAGGGCATCGTCGTACGCGGCGCCCAGCGCGGCCGTGAGCTGGGCTACCCCACCGCCAACGTGGAAACCCTCCCGCACACCGCCATCCCCGCCGACGGCGTCTACGCCGGGTGGCTGAACGTCGGCGACGAGGCGATGCCCGCCGCGATCTCCGTCGGCACCAACCCGACCTTCGACGGCACGGAACGGACCGTGGAGGCGTACGCGATCGACCGCGTCGGGCTCGACCTGTACGGCTTGCACGTCTCCGTCGACTTCCTGGCCTTCGTACGGGGCCAACTGAAGTTCGAGTCGATCGAGGCGCTGCTCGTCGCGATGGGGGACGACGTCAAGCGGTGCCGGGAGTTGTTGGCGTAGGCGCCTGACCGGGCCGGTTTCCGGCGGGCGCGGAGTTCCCGCTCACGCGTCCGAACGCCGCGCGGACATGTCCAGCGGCTGCCGAGGTCCGCGCCGTCGATCATGGCCGGATTGGTGCCCTCGCCGGCGTACGCGGACACTAGGTGCGCAGTGTCGCCCAGCAGGGTCGCCGGTGTCGTCCGCAGCCCCGCGCAGCACGCGCGCGTGCTTGTCGAGAGCGCGCATCGCCTGGCCGCCCGTGTGCACCTTGGCCAGGCACGTTCCTGACGAACATGTTCGTGCTCGACCACGAGAAAGGGCGCGCGGTGATCGCGCGCCCTCTGTCGGCCGCCGCCCCTGAAGTACCAGCTAGCCGCCGCCCCCCGAAGCCCTCGCCCAATGGCAAGCCACCTGCGCCCCGCTCCCCCCGGTCAACACCGGCAGATCCTCCGTACGGCACGCCTCCGCCACCCCGGCCCGTTCCGCCTCGCCCGACGCCAGGATCTGGCAGCGGGCGTGGAAGCGGCACCCGGAAGGGATGCGGGACGGGTCCGGGGGCTCGCCTGTGAGGATCACCGGAGCGCCCTCGGCCTCCGGGAGGACGGACAACAGTGCCTGGGTGTACGGGTGTCGGGGTGCCGTCAGCACCTCCTCCACCGCGCCTGTCTCCACGATGCGGCCGAGGTACATCACCGCGACCCGGTCCGCGATGTTCCACGCGAGACCCAGGTCGTGCGTCACCACCAGCGCGGACAGCCCGAGTTCGTCCCGCAGCCTCAGCAGCAGCGCCAGGATCTCGCCGCGCACGGAGGCGTCGAGCGAGGCCACCGGCTCGTCCGCGACGATGAGTTCGGGCTCCAGGACGAGCGCCCCCGCGATCACCACCCGCTGCCGCTGCCCGCCGGACAGCTCGTGCGGATAGCGCAGGAAGAAGCGCTCCGGAGGCCGGAGGCCCGCCCGCGACAGCGCCCCGGCGACAGCGGCCCGCTCGTCCCCGCCGTACTTGTGGATCCGCAGCCCCTCGGCCACCGCGTCGTAGACGGTGTGCCGGGGGTTGAGCGACCCGCTCGGGTCCTGGAGCACGAGTTGCACCCGCTTGCGGTACGCCTTGAGCGCGCGGGCGCCGTAGTCGAGGGGTCGGCCGCCGAAGGTCACCCGGCCCGAGGTGGGCGGCACCAGACCGAGGAGCGCGCGGGCCAGCGTGGTCTTGCCGCAGCCCGACTCGCCGACCAGCGCGACGATCTCACCGGGCGCGATGTCCAGGTCGACCCCGTCCACGGCACGCGCCGTGGCGGCACCCTGCCGGCCGGGGAAGGCGACCCGCAGCTCACCGGCGCTCAGCAGCGGTTCGGCGGCGACCCGGTCCGGCACCGGTTCGGCGTCCGCCGAGGGGGCCGCTGGGCTGGTGGTCATGGTGTGCTCCTTGCCTCTTCCGCGGCCGGCCCGGCACCGCTCTCGCCGACCGGGCCGTCAGCGGACTCCGCCGCCTGCCCCGGCACCACCGCCCCCACATGCACACAAGCGGCCCGACGTCCCGCGCCCCCCGCCTCCCGCAGCACCTGGTCGTCCGTCGCGCATGGTTCAAGGGCGACCCCGCACCGGGGATGGAACGCGCACCCCGCCGGCAGCGCCGACGGATCCGGCGGATCACCGGGCAGCCCGCGCGGTGCGAACCGCGACGCCGGATCGCCGATGCGCGGGAACGCGGCCGACAGCGCCTTCCCGTACGGATGGACCGCGTCCTCGTACACCTGCCGGGCCGGGCCCTCCTCGACGACGCGGCCCGCGTACATCACGGCGAGCCGGTCGCAGGTGTCGGAGAGGACCGCCAGGTCGTGGCTGATCATCACCAGGCCGACGTCCTGCTCCGCGACGAGCTGTTCGATGAGGCGCAGGATCTGCGCCTGGATCATCACGTCGAGCGCCGTCGTCGGCTCGTCGGCGATGACGAGGCGGGGATCGCAGGCCAGCGCCATCGCGATCATCACCCGCTGTCGCTGCCCGCCGGACAGCTCGTGCGGATACGCGTCCAGGCGGGCCGCCGGAAGCCCCACCTGCTCCAGCAGCGCCCCGGCCCGCTTCCGCGCGGCCCCGGGCGTCGCCTTCTTGTGCAGCAGGATCGGTTCGGCGATCTGGTCCCCGACCCGGTGCACCGCGTTGAGCGAGTGCATCGCGCCCTGGAACACGATCGACGCGCCCGCCCAGCGCACCGCCCGCACCTGCCCCCATTTCATGGCGAGCACGTCCTCGCCGTCGAGCAGGATCTGCCCGGAGACCTTGGTCCCGGCGGGCAGCAGCCGCAGCAGCGCCAGCGCCAGCGTCGACTTGCCGCAGCCGGACTCGCCCGCGATGCCGAGCTTCTGGCCCGCGTCCAGCGTCAGACTCACCCCGCGCACGGCGGCGGCCCCGCCCGCGTACGTCACTTCGAGGTCCCGTACGTCCAGCAGTGACGTACTCATGAGGCCACCCCCAGCTTGGGGTTGAGTACGGACTCGACCGCGCGTCCGCACAGCGTGAAGGCGAGCGCCACCGCGGCGATCGCCAGACCCGGCGGCACCAGGTACCACCAGTGCCCCGAGCTGACCGCGCCCGCCTCACGCGCGTCCTGGAGCAGCCCGCCCCAGGACGTGACGGTCGGATCGCCGAGCCCGAGGAAGGCGAGCGTCGCCTCGGAGAGGATCGCGTTGGAGATGCCGAGCGTGGTCTGCGCGAGGACGAGCGGCATGACGTTCGGAAGGACGTGCCGGCTCATCAGGTGACCGTGGCCGCCGCCGAGCGCCTTGGCGCGCTCGATGTACGGCCGGGACTCCACGGCGAGCGTCTGGGCGCGCACCAGGCGGGCCGTGGTCGGCCAGGTGGTCACGCCGATGGCCAGGATGATCGTGCCGAGCGAACGGGACATCACGGTCGCGAGGGCGATGGCCAGCACCAGCGTCGGCATCACCAGGAACCAGTCGGTGACCCGCATGATGACGGTCGCGTACCAGCCCCGGAAGTGCCCGGCCGTGATGCCGACGAGCGCGCCGATCGCGACGGAGAGCACCGCCGCGAGCAGGCCCACCATCAGCGAGACCCGCGAGCCCCAGAGCACCAGACCGAACAGATCACGGCCGAACTGGTCCGTGCCCAGCCAGAACTCACCGCTCGGACGCTCCATCGGCCCGCCCGGCGCGTTCGTCACGCTCTGCACGTCGGAGCCGACGGTGAGCGGCGCGGTCAGCGCGATCACCGCGAAGGCGACCAGCGCGGCCAGGCCGAACAGACCGGAGCGGTGGGTGCGGTACTGCTGCCAGAAGCGGACGACGGAGTGCCGTCTGCGCTGCCAGGCCAGCGCCCGTGGCGAGCGCGGCCCCTGCGGGCTCCCGGCCGGGGCAGCGGTGTCCGCCGGGGTGGGCGGGGTGATCTCGGTCGTCATCGGCCCACCCGGGGGTCGAGCAGCGGATAGATCAGATCGGCGAGGGTGTTCATCACGATCACGGCGGCGGCGAACACGAAGAACAGGCCCTGGACGAGCGGCAGATCGGGCACGCTCAGCGCCTGGTAGAACAGCCCGCCCAGGCCCGGCCAGGAGAACACCGTCTCCACCAGGATGGTGCCCGCGACGACCCCGCCCAGATTGACGAAGATCAGCGTCACGGTCGGCAGCATCGCGTTCGGCACGGCGTGCCGCCGCCGCACCAGATCGTCCCGCAGGCCCTTGGCGCGCGCCGTCGTCAGATAGTCGCTGCCCATCTCGTCCAGCAGCGCCGACCGGGTCACCAGGAGCGTCTGCCCGTACTCGACCGCGACCAGCGTGATCACCGGCAGCACCAGATGGTGCGCGACATCGAGGACGTACGCGAAGCCCGTCTCGCCGCCCGACTCCATCCCGCCCGTCGGGAACAGTCCGGGGATCGGGCCCATGCCCACCGAGAACACGATGATCAGCAGCAGACCGAGCCAGAACTTCGGCAGCGAGTACAGGGTCAGCGCCAGCCCGGTGTTCACCCGGTCCCCGAGCTTGCCGCTGCGCCATGCGGAGCGCGTACCGAGGAAGATCCCGAGCGCGGTGTAGAGGACGAAGGCGGTCCCCGTCAGGAGCAGTGTGTTCGGCAGCGCCTCGGTGATCTTGTCGATGACCGGGGCGCGGAACTGGTACGAGGTCCCCAGATCGCCGGTGAGCGCCTTGCCGCAGTACTCCGTGAACTGCTGCCACATCGGCAGATCGAGCCCGAACTCCCGCCGGTAGGAGGCGAGTTGCTCGGCCGACACCTGGCGCCCGCCCGTCATGTACTTGACCGGGTCGCCCGGGATGAGCCGGAACAGGAAGAAGCTGGTCACGAGCACGGCGAGCAGCGACACGGCCGCGCCGGCCAGCTTGCCCGCCACATACCGCAGATACGCGGTGGTGGCGCGGGCCCGCGGACCGCGGGCCGACGGCCCGGCCTGGGCCGGACCGTCGGGCTCCGCGCTCTCCACGAGCGCCGATGTGCTGTCAGTTGCCATGGCGCCCGGTCCGCCCGTCCCGACTGTTCACGCGGTTCACATGGTTCACGTGGTTCACAGTCCTCCGGTTATTCACGGTCTTCCGCGGTGGATCGACGCCGCATCGCGAAGAACCCGGCGACACCCGCGAGGACGACGACGGCCGCGACGATCCCGATGATGACGCCCGTGGAGCTGGAGTTGTCGGAGGACTCACCGGAAGCGGCCGGAACCGCCGACCACCAGCTCCAGTAGCCGTCCTGCCCGTAGATGTTCCCCGCGGCCTCGGGCATCGTCGTGATCGACTTGATCTGGTCGGTCCGGTACGCCTCGACGGCGTTCGGGTACGCCATGACGTTCATGTACCCGAGGTCGTACAGCCGCGACTCCATCTGCTTGACGAGGTCGGCCCGCTTGCCCTCGTCGTACTCGGCGAGCTGCTGCGCGTACAGGTCGTCGTACTGCTTGTCGCAGATGAAGTTGTCCGTGGCGCCGGTGTCCTTCGGCGTCGCCGGGAGCGCGCCGCAGGTGTGGATCGACAGGACGAAGTCCGGGTCCGGGTTGACCGACCAGCCGTCGAACGCGAGGTCGTACTTCCCGGCGAGCCAGGGGTCGGTGACGTTGTCGAGGCAGTCCACCGTCAGACCGATGCCGAGCTTGCCGTACCACTCCTGGAGGTACTTGCCGATCGCCTTGTCGTTCGGGTCGGTCGCGTGGCACAGGATGCGGTACGTGATCGGCTTGCCGTCCTTGCCGACGCGCTTGCCGTCACCGTTCTTCTTGTACCCGGCCTCGTCGAGCAGCCGCGCCGCCTTCTGCGGGTCGTACGCCAGCTTCTGCGCGTCGGAAGGCTTCCAGAAGTACGTCGAGAAGCGGGGCGGGATGTAGCCCTCGCCCATCACCGCGTGCCCCTGGAACACCTTGTCGATGATCGTCTCGCGGTCGACCGCCAGGAACAGCGCCTGCCGTACCTTCTGGTCCTTCAGGGACTCGTGTCCGTCGCCGAACTTCGTGCCGTCCTTCGCCTGCGCGCCCGGGTTGGTGGCCAGCGCGTAGAAACGGCGGCCCGGCGCGTCGTTCACCTTGACGTCCGACTGGCTCTTCAGCGCCGTCGCCTGCGCGGGCGTCAGCCCCTGGACGAAGGACACCTCGCCCTTCTGGAGCGCCGCGACGGCCGCGTCACCGTCCTTGTAGTACTTGAAGACCAGCTCGTCGAACTTGGGGGCGCCCCGCCAGAACGACTTGTTCGGCGCGAGCTTCACATAGCTGTCGGCCTTGTAGTCCGTGACGACGAACGGGCCGTTGCCGACGATCGGGAAGGTCTTGTCGTTGGTGAACTTCGAGAAGTCGTCGACCTTCTCCCACACATGCTTCGGCACGATCGGCACATCGAGCGCCGCCATCGTGGCCTGCGGCTTCTTCAGCTCGATGACCAGCTCGGTGGGGCTGGGCGCGGTGACCGCCTTGAAGTTGCCGACGAAGCTGCCGTTCGCGGTCGCGGCGCCCTCGTCGGTCATCATCTTGTTGAACGTCCAGGCCGCGTCCTCGGCGGTGACCTTCTCGCCGTCCGACCACTTGGAGTTCTCGCGGATCGTGTACGTCCACGTCAGCTTGTCGGGCGACGGCTCCCACTTGGTCGCCAGACCCGGGACGGCGTGGTTGTCCTTGGGGTCGTAGTTGGTCAGGTAGTCGTACATCAGCCGGCTGATGCTCGTACTGACCAGGCGGGTGGCGAGGAAGGGGCTCAGCGAGTCGACGCTCTGCGAGACCGCCACCGTGAGCGTGGTCCTGCCGTCCGCGGCCTCGGCCTGCCGGGGCGCGGGGTTGAGTGGCGTCGCGAGGCCGGCCGTCAGGGTGAACGCCGCGGCGCCACCGGCCGCGAGCAGCCGCAGACCTCGGAGGCGGGCGCGACCGGCGGCGCGGGCGCGGTCGGGAACGCCGTCACGGGCGCCGCGCCGAGCGCCACGCGCCCGGGGGCGTAGGGGGGATCTGCCGTGCTGATCTTGTGTGTCCATGGGTCGGTGACCTCGCGTCATCGCTCGCGCAGGGATGCAGGGATGTCTGATGGATCATGAGACGCCAGCTGGTGATGTGTGTGTCTACCAGCGCCGGTCTGCGCGCGTCAACGGCGGGTGAACCCCATGTGGCCTGCGGAAATAACGAGTTGACCGGCATTTCACGCACATTGGTCGAGACCACTGAAGCCCCCCAGGCCACGGGGTGGCGGCGCACGGCGCCCCAGGTCTCGGTATGCGGCCCGCACGCCACGACGAGGGCCCGCACCGGAGGTCGGTACGGGCCCTGGAGTCGGACTTCTGTGCGGCGTGCGACCGGGGTGGGAGGACCGGTGCGGGGGCGTGGTGGCTACTGCTGCGGGGGCGGCGGCTGGTGCTGCTGCTCCGGCGGCTGCTGCTGGTGCGGGACGGGTGCGTGCAGGCCGCCGGGCGGTACGGGCTGGCCGGGCGCCGGCTGATGGGGGTGGAAGGGCTGCCCGGGGGCCGGCTGGTTCGGCTGGAAGGGCTGGCCCGGCTGGAACTGGGCTCCGGGGTGCGGCGGCTGCGGCTGCGGTTGCTGCTGGGGGATCGCCTGCGGCGCGGGCTGCTGAGGCTGCTGCGGGTGCTGCCAGGCCGGGGGCGAGCCGGGGTAGCCGGTCCCGGGCGGGACCTGGCCGGGCTGAGGTTGAGGCTGAGGCTGTCCGGGCTGGGGCTGCGGCTGCTGGTACTGCCGCGGCGGGACCTGCCCCGGCTGGGCGGGACTCTGCTGCTGATACCCCGGCATCGGCGGTGCGAGCTGCGGCGGCGGATTCCCGTCCGACGTCCACAGCCCCTGCACCTGCTGCGCGCGTACGAAGTCCTCGGCGACCATCGCCGACAGATTGAAGTACGCCTCGCGGACCTTGGGCCGCATCATGTCGAGATCGACCTCGGCACCGGCCGACAGATGCTCGTCGAAGGGCACGACCACCACACCGCGGCACCGCGTCTCGAAGTGGCTGACGATGTCGTCCACCTTGATCATCTTGCCGGTCTCGCGGACCCCCGAGATCACGGTGATGGACCGCGACACCAACTCCGCGTACCCGTGCGCCGACAGCCAGTCCAGCGTCGTACTGGCGCTGCTCGCACCGTCCACGGACGGCGTCGAGATGATGATCAGCTGGTCGGCGAGGTCGAGCACACCGCGCATCGCGCTGTAGAGGAGACCGGTGCCCGAGTCCGTGAGGATGATCGGGTACTGCTTGCCGAGCACGTCGATCGCGCGCCGGTAGTCCTCGTCGTTGAACGTCGTGGACACGGCCGGGTCGACGTCGTTGGCGATGATCTCCAGGCCGGACGGCGCCTGCGAGGTGAACCGCCGGATGTCCATGTACGAGTTGAGGTACGGGATCGCCTGGACCAGGTCGCGGATCGTGGCACCGGTCTCCCGGCGTACCCGGCGGCCGAGCGTACCGGCGTCCGGGTTGGCGTCGATCGCGAGGATCTTGTCCTGCCGCTCACTGGCGAGCGTGGCGCCGAGCGCGGTGGTCGTGGTCGTCTTGCCGACGCCGCCCTTGAGGCTGATCACGGCGATGCGGTAGCAGGACAGGACCGGCGTACGGATCAGTTCGAGCTTCTGCCGCCGCTCGGCCTCCTCCTTCTTGCCACCGATCTTGAACCGCGACCCACCGGCGGCGGGCCGCCCGCTCTTCGCCTTCTGCTTCTTGTTGTTGAGCAGCCGGTCGGACGACAGCTCGACGGCGGCCGTGTACCCGAGAGGCGCACCCGGATGCGTCCGCTCCCGCTGATCGTGCTGCACGGGCTGCGGCCAGGCGGCACCGGCACGGGGGTCGACCGGGGGCTGCGGCGGCTGCTGCGGCTGACCGCCCTGGGCGGGCTGACCGGGCACCGCCTGCTGACCCTGTTGCGGGAACCCGTAACCGCCGGGCTGCTGTCCCTGCGGGACGTACGGCGCGTGGGGCTGCGGTTGCGGCGGTACGGGGGCCTGCGGCTGCTCCGGGGGCGCCGGGAGGTTACGGGCGACCGGTGCCGGAAGGTTCGGCGTACCGGGTGCCTGCGGGAACCCGTAACCGCCCTGCTGGGCGGGCGAGTGGGCGGCACCGGGCTGCGGGAAGCCGTAACCGGTGGGCGGGACGGGCGGGTTCGGGTCGGCGGGCGGTGTGCCCGGGGTGGGGAAGCCGTATCCACCGGGAGCCTGCGGTGTCTGTGGCGGGACGGGGGCGGGCGGCGCCTGCCAGGCCGACGGCGCGGGCTGCGGGGCCTGCGGCTGGAACGGAGCCTGGGGAGGCTGCGGTTGGCCGACCGGCTGCCGCTGGTACTGGGGCGCGGGCGGCTGTGGGGCCGGGGTCTGCGGCTCGGGCGGCTGCGGCGCGTAGGACGGCGGAACCGGCGGCTGCGCGGGCGGCGCGTCCGTGGGCCACTGACCGGCGGGCGCCGGCGCGGCTGCGGCGGGCTGGAAGGCGGGCGGCAGCGGAGGCACCCCACCCTGGGCGACGGGCGGCGGGGTCCAGGCGGGCGGCGCGTCCCGCACCGGCTCGGGTACGGGGATCCGGTCCTGGACGTCGTCCACGACGACGACGGCGTCGGCGACCTCGTCCTCGTCTTCGTCGGCGTCCAGGTCGGCAGCGATGTCGGTGCTGTCGGGGGCGTCGGCCTTGGCTGATTCGGCGGGTTCGGCAGCGGAGAAGTCGTCGACCTCGGCCTCGGCCGCGGGCTCGACCACCGAGGCATCGTCACCCCCGGACACCTCCGGCTCCTCGGACGCCTCCGGCTCCTCGGACGCCTCCGACTCCCCGGACGGCTCATCGGACGACTCGTCCGCGGCGGTCCGTTCGGCGATCTCCCGCTTCAGCGCCACGGCCGAGAACCGCATCGTGGCACCGCTCTCCAGATCACCTGACGCGGAGTCACCGTCGCCCTCGTCACCGGAGTCCGGCGCGTCGGGCGCCGGACGGAACCCGAGCCCCACCAGATTCGGCACCGCGGTGGCGCTCCCCGCATCGGCGGAAGGAACCGCGGGCACGGGCACGGGCGCGGGCGGAACAGGAACCGGAGGACCCGGTACCGGAGGAACGGAAGCCACCGGCGGAGCGGGCGTCACTGGAGGAGCAGACGCGACCGGGGGAGCGGGCGGCTCGGAAGGCGTCTCCCCGGCACTCCCCGAAGCGTTCTGCGTATACCAGGCCGGCGGCGCGTAATCGAGGGTGAACTCGCCCGTCGTCTCGGCCGGGTTCTCGGCGTCGGGCCGGTCATCGTCGGGTGTGGCCCAGCCCCCGCGGTTCCCGTCCCGGTCGCTGTTCACAATTCCTCCTGTGTGGTCGAGCACCCTCAAGTCGTCATGGGGCGACCGCTTCGCGCCGTCCGAGACCGCCGGATCCGACAGATCCGCCGGGCTCTCCCCCTGGGACACCGGCAACCCGTTGACAGGTTCCACCGACGCGCCCGGACCCAGCCTAATCACCCCGACCACCCCGGGGGCAGGCCCATCCGGCCCCGTACACCGCCCGTTACGTCACAGCCTGCCCAGAAGACATGCCCACACGCACGAATCAGGCCCCGTGCCCTACTGTGCGGGCCCGTCGTCCGGCGCCGGCTGGAGGTCGAACTCGCCGTCCCGCGCCCCGAGTACGAAGGCCCGCCACTCGGCCTCGGTGTACCGCAGCACGGTCTCCGTGTCGATCGACGACCGCATCGCCACGGCGCCCCCCGGCAGATACGCGATCTCGACGCGCTCCTCGTGCTCCTCGGTACCCGGCGCGCTCAGCCACTCCACACCCGAGATGTCGAGCCCGTACAGCTCGTCCTTCTCGCGCTCCTTGCGCGCCTTCACGGCCTCTTCGCTCTCGCTGTGCCCCTGCGGTTCCGTCATGCTCCCGCGACCCCTCTCCCGTACCGTTCCGCCCGTGCCGTTTCCGGCGGTGCGGCAATTCCAGCAGGCACCCTACTGGGCGCCCCGGAACCGCCACAGGGAGTTACCGGAGCCCGGCGGGGGGCGCCCACCCGCCCTGGTATTCTGGTCGACGGCCGTATGTGTACGCACCCTCGGAATCCACGGGATCCCGGGGGCCGCGCCCAGCGGATCCCAGCCTCCCGAGTCATGGAAGCTCCCCTGAGATGTGGACCAGGGGCACTCGGTGGCCTCACGAAGACGAAAACGAGGAGTACGCGTGTCGCTCGACGCCGCTACGAAGAAGCAGATCATGACCGAGTTCGCCACCAAGGAAGGTGACACCGGCTCCCCCGAGGTCCAGGTCGCCATGCTTTCGCGCCGGATCTCGGACCTGACCGAGCACCTCAAGACCCACAAGCACGACCACCACTCCCGTCGTGGTCTGCTCATCCTGGTCGGTCAGCGCCGCCGCCTCCTGCAGTACCTGGCGAAGAAGGACATCGCGCGCTTCCGTACGCTGGTCGACCGCCTGGGCATCCGGCGCGGTGCGGCGGGCGCCAAGTAGCACGCCGTGAAGGGAGCGGTTCCCCAAGCCGGGGGCCGCTCCCTTCGCCGTTCCGTACCACCCGTACGACGCCACCGCGCCCGCTCTGCGTGCGCGGTGTCACCGCGGCTTTGTAGTCTGGTCGCACCACGCATTACCGAACGAGGAGAAGCGCCCCCGGCCGCCGCCGGTCCTCGGTAGTGGCCCCCGGGAAGAAACAGGACCCCGGGTGCTTCGATCGAAGACCGGCCCGCACACAAGGCGCGCTTCTCCGCCACCGTCCCCGGCCACACGGGCAGAGGACGAAGACGAGGAGAAATCACTAGTGGAGAACGAGACCCACTACGCCGAGGCCGTCATCGACAACGGCCCCTTCGGCACCCGCACCATCCGCTTCGAGACGGGCCGCCTGGCCAAGCAGGCCGCCGGTTCCGCCGTGGCGTACCTGGACGACGACACCATGGTGCTGTCGGCCACCACCGCATCCAAGAACCCCAAGGACCAGCTCGACTTCTTCCCCCTCACGGTGGACGTCGAGGAGCGTATGTACGCGGCCGGGAAGATCCCCGGTTCCTTCTTCCGGCGCGAGGGCCGGCCCAGCGAGGACGCGATCCTCACCTGCCGCCTCATCGACCGCCCGCTGCGCCCGTCCTTCAAGAAGGGCCTGCGCAACGAGATCCAGGTCGTCGCCACGATCATGGCGCTCAACCCCGACCATCTGTACGACGTCGTGGCGATCAACGCCGCGTCCGCGTCCACGCAGCTTGCCGGACTGCCCTTCTCCGGTCCGATCGGCGGCGTCCGCGTCGCGCTGATCAGCGGCCAGTGGGTGGCGTTCCCGACGCACACCGAGCTTGAGGACGCCGTCTTCGACATGGTCGTCGCGGGCCGCACCCTGGAGGACGGCGACGTCGCGATCATGATGGTCGAGGCCGAGGCCACCGACCACACGATCAAGCTCGTCGAGGGCGGCGCCGACGCGCCGACCGAGGAGATCGTCGCCGCCGGTCTGGAAGCCGCCAAGCCCTTCATCAAGGTCCTGTGCAAGGCCCAGGCCGACCTCGCCGCGAAGGCCGCCAAGCCGACCGGCGAGTTCCCGATCTTCCTCGACCACCAGGACGACGTCCTGGAGGCCCTCACGGCCGCCGTGCGGGACGAGCTGGCCCAGGCGCTGACCATCGCGGGCAAGCAGGAGCGCGAGGCGGAGCTGGACCGCGTCAAGGGTCTGGCCGCCGAGAAGCTGCTCCCGCAGTTCGAGGGCCGCGAGAAGGAGATCTCCGCCGCGTACCGCTCGCTGACCAAGTCCCTGGTCCGTGAGCGCGTCATCAAGGAGAAGAAGCGCATCGACGGCCGCGGTGTCACCGACATCCGCACCCTCGCCGCCGAGGTCGAGGCCATCCCGCGCGTGCACGGCTCGGCGCTGTTCGAGCGCGGCGAGACCCAGATCCTGGGCGTCACCACGCTGAACATGCTCCGCATGGAGCAGCAGCTCGACACCCTGTCGCCGGTGACCCGCAAGCGCTACATGCACAACTACAACTTCCCGCCGTACTCCACCGGCGAGACCGGCCGCGTCGGCTCCCCGAAGCGCCGCGAGATCGGCCACGGCGCCCTCGCCGAGCGCGCGCTCGTCCCGGTGCTCCCCACGCGCGAGGAGTTCCCCTACGCGATCCGCCAGGTCTCCGAGGCCCTCAGCTCCAACGGCTCGACGTCGATGGGCTCGGTCTGCGCCTCCACCATGTCCCTGCTGAACGCGGGTGTGCCCCTCAAGGCCCCCGTCGCCGGTATCGCCATGGGTCTGATCTCGCAGGAGATCGACGGCCAGACGCACTACGTCACGCTCACCGACATCCTCGGTGCGGAGGACGCCTTCGGCGACATGGACTTCAAGGTCGCCGGCACCAAGCAGTTCGTGACCGCCCTCCAGCTCGACACCAAGCTGGACGGCATCCCGGCGTCGGTCCTGGCCGCCGCCCTGAAGCAGGCCCGCGACGCGCGTCTGCACATCCTCGACGTGATGATGGAAGCCATCGACACGCCGGACGAGATGTCCCCCAACGCCCCGCGGATCATCACCGTCAAGATCCCCGTGGACAAGATCGGTGAGGTCATCGGCCCCAAGGGCAAGATGATCAACCAGATCCAGGAGGACACCGGCGCCGACATCACGATCGAGGACGACGGCACCATCTACATCGGTGCCGCCCAGGGCTCGCAGGCCGAGGCCGCGCGCGCCACGATCAACTCGATCGCCAACCCGACCATGCCGGAGGTCGGCGAGCGCTATCTGGGGACGGTCGTCAAGACCACCACCTTCGGCGCGTTCGTCTCCCTGCTCCCCGGCAAGGACGGCCTGCTGCACATCTCGCAGATCCGCAAGCTCGCCGGCGGCAAGCGCGTGGAGAACGTCGAGGACGTGCTCGCCGTGGGCGCCAAGGTCCAGGTCGAGATCGCCGAGATCGACTCCCGGGGCAAGCTGTCGCTGATCCCCGTCGTCGAGGGCGAGAGCGACGCCGACGGTTCCTCGGACCAGAAGGACGACTCCGACAAGTGACGTCCCGTAGTCCTCGCGCGACGGCCCGTGTCTCCTCGGAGACGCGGGCCGTCGCCCGTACCCAAACCCTCCTCGCGGGCAGGGACGGCATCGGCACGGTCCGCCGTACGACCCTGCCGGGCGGCCTCCGCGTCGTCACCGAGACCCTGCCCTCCGTACGCTCCGCGACCTTCGGCATCTGGGCCCACGTCGGCTCCCGCGACGAGACCCCCTCGCTGAACGGCGCGACGCACTACCTGGAGCACCTCCTCTTCAAGGGCACCAAGAAGCGGTCGGCGCTCGACATCTCCTCCGCGATCGACGCGGTCGGCGGCGAGATGAACGCGTTCACGGCCAAGGAGTACACGTGCTACTACGCACGCGTGCTCGACACCGACCTGCCCCTCGCCATCGACGTCGTCTGCGACATGCTGACCGGCTCGCTGATCCTCCAGGACGACGTCGACGCCGAGCGCGGCGTCATCCTCGAAGAGATCGCGATGACCGAGGACGACCCGGGCGACTGCGTGCACGACCTGTTCGCGCACACCATGCTCGGCGACACCCCCCTAGGCCGCCCGGTCCTCGGCACCGTCGACACGGTCAACGCCCTCGGCGCCGACCGCATCCGCCGCTTCTACAAGAAGCACTACGACCCGACGCACCTCGTCGTCGCCGCCGCGGGCAACATCGACCACCACAAGGTCGTACGCCAGGTCCGCGCCGCCTTCGACAGGGCCGGCGCGCTGGAGCGGACCGACGCGGAGCCGATCGCGCCCCGCGAGGGCCGGCGCGCCCTGCGCACCGCGGGCCGCGTCGAACTGGTCGGCCGCAAGACCGAGCAGGCGCATGTCGTCCTCGGCATGCCGGGCCTCGGCCGCACCGACGAGCGCCGCTGGGCACTCGGCGTCCTGAACACCGCACTCGGCGGCGGCATGTCCTCACGCCTCTTCCAGGAGGTCCGCGAGAAGCGCGGCCTCGCCTACAGCGTGTACTCGTACACCTCGGGCTTCGCCGACTGCGGCCTCTTCGGGGTGTACGCGGGCTGCCGCCCCAGCCAGGTCCACGACGTGCTGAAGATCTGCCGCGACGAACTCGACCAGGTCGCCGAGAACGGCCTCCCGGACGACGAGATCGGCCGCGCCATCGGCCAGCTCGCCGGCTCCACCGTCCTCGGCCTGGAGGACACGGGCGCGCTGATGAACCGTATCGGCAAGAGCGAGCTGTGCTGGGGCGAACAGATGTCCGTCGACGACATGCTGGCCCGGATAGCCGCGGTGACCCCGGACGACGTCCGCGCCGTCGCCCGCGACATCCTGGGACAGCGCCCGTCGCTCTCGGTCATCGGCCCGCTCAAGGACAAGCAGGCCGCCCGCCTGCACGAAGCGGTCTCCTGAAGCTCCGAACCGCCCAACTCCCCGTAAGGAACAAGCACATGAGCAAGCTGCGCGTGGCGGTCATCGGCGCCAGGGGCCGAATCGGCTCGGAGGCGGTACGCGCCGTGGAGGCCGCCGACGACATGGAACTGGTCGCGGCGCTTGGCCGCGGCGACAAGCTGGAGACCCTCGCCGAGACCGGTACGCAGGTCGCCGTCGAACTGACCACACCCGGGTCGGTCATGGGCAACCTCGACTTCTGCGTCCGGCACGGCATCCACTGCGTCGTCGGCACCACCGGCTGGACCGACGACCGCCTCGCGCAGCTCGACACCTCGCTGGCCGCCTCGCCGGGCACCGGTGTCCTCATCGCCCCGAACTTCTCCATCGGCGCGGTCCTCACCATGAAGTTCGCGCAGCTCGCGGCGCCGTACTTCGAATCGGTCGAGGTCATCGAGCTGCACCACCCGAACAAGGCCGACGCGCCCAGCGGCACCGCCACCCGGACGGCTCAGCTCATCGCCGCCGCCCGTGAGCGGGCCGGCAGCGTGCCGCAGCCCGATGCCACGGTCACCGCGCTCGACGGCGCGCGCGGCGCGGACGTCGACGGCATCCCCGTGCACTCCGTACGGCTGCGCGGGCTCCTGGCCCACCAGGAGGTGCTGCTCGGCGGCGAGGGCGAGACACTCACCGTGCGCCACGACTCGCTGCACCACAGCAGCTTCATGCCGGGCATCCTGCTCGGGGTGCGCCGCGTGGTGGAGACCCCGGGCCTCACCTTCGGCCTGGAACACTTCCTGGACCTCGGCTGACCCTGATGCGCGCGAAGATCACCTACGCCGTCACGGCGGCCGTCCTCGTCGGCTACTTCGTCCTGGTCGGCAGCCGTGGCGTGCTGCTCATCCGGAACGGCACCCCGCTCACCGTCACCTTCGGCCTCGCCGTGCTGGTGCTGCCGGTGATCGGGGTCTGGTTCCTCTGGAAGAACACCCGGTTCGTCCGGGACGCGAACCGGCTCGCCGCCGCCCTGGAGGCCGAAGGCGGCCTGCCCGTCGACGAGTTGGTCCGCACCCCCAGCGGCCGGATCGACCGCGACTCGGCCGACGCCGTGTTCCGCAAACGCAAGGCGGAGACCGAGGACACCCCCGACGACTGGCGCTGCTGGTTCCGGCTCGCGGTCGCCTACCACGACGCCCGCGACACACCCCGCGCCCGCAAGGCGATGCAGCGGGCGATCTCGCTGCACGCCGGAAAGCCGCTCAACGCCTGAGCGCGACTCCGTCAGGGCGCTGTCCAGGATGTCGGTCAGCCCAGGATGTCGGTCAGCCGCGGTGGTACTCCTCGGCCCACACCTCGACGGAGTCCGCCGCCCGCTCGAACGCCTCGGCGCGCGCCAGGAAGTCGGCGTTGTGCGTCGTCAACAGCGGCGCCGCCGGTTCACTCCGCCGCTCGCTCCGTACCAGTACGAGCGCCTGCCCCTGCACGGTGCGCGGCAGCCCCAGCCACCGCACGGGCTGCTGAACCGTCCGCACGGCGGTGACCCGCGTCCACGGCAGCGTCTGCGTGCTCAGGAAGCCCACGCGCCGCAGTCCCCGCGCGCTCACCCAGATCCCCATCCGCAGCAGCCGCAGCGCGGCGGCGATGATCAGCAGCGCGCCGGCTCCGCAGGCCGTCGCGCCGGACAGACCGCCCGCGAAGGCGATGATCATCGCGGCGAACAGGACGTACGAGGCGAGCAGCAGCAGGAGCGCGGCGGCCCCCACTCGCCACGGGCCGGGCCGATACGGCCGACGCCAGCGGTCACGGTCGTCGAACGGCAGCGCGACATCGGCCGCGGTCTCGTCGAAAGCGCGGTCGGCCGTCAGAAAGGGCAGGGGCACGACTGGTCCTCACTCAATCCACGCACGGGCTGTGCCCGGTGAGGCTAACCGAGCCGTGACCACGCCCACCACCCTTGGGGGTCCGGACGAGTCAGCGGTTCTCCGACGCCTCGGAGTGCTGCGTCGTCGCAGGTGACTGCTCGGCCGACAGGGCGGGCAGCCCGAAGATCACGGCGCCGACCAGGCCACCCACCACGGTGAGACCTATCAGAGTGCGGCCGACCATCTGGCTCGCCGTCGCCCGCTCGCGGGGCGGCGGTGTGACATTGCTGCGGAAAGTGTCGGCTTCGGCGATGAAGGCGAACGGAACGGGCTCGCGCCGACGGAACATGGGAAGCACGTCTCCTCGGGTGTCGAAGGGGTGTCGGGTCCTCGGGTGTCGAACGGGACACTGTCACCCATACAGACGCACGAACCCCGCGAGAGGTGCCCTGTTTCACCGAATTCGCAGAAGTTCCATGAGATTCGGTGCGATCGGCGCGGCTATGTCGGCGCTCGTGGCCGAACGACCGATTGTCAGCGCCGGGTCGTAGAGTGGGCGCCGCCCGATGGATGTGATGGGAAGGACCCCCCAACCGTGACCCAGACCCCGGCCGACGATCAGAAGCCGAGCTTCCGCGGCGATGTCTCCGTCGAACTGGTGAAGCACGCGGCGACGGACTCGGACGTGCTGTTCGCCGCCCGTGTCTCCACCGTCGGAGAGCAGTCGCTCGACGAGCTGAAGAAGGACCCGGAGCGCTCCAAGGGCCTGATCAACTACCTGATGCGAGACCGCCACGGCAGCCCCTTCGAGCACAACTCGATGACCTTCTTCATCAGCGCCCCGATCTTCGTCTTCCGCGAGTTCATGCGCCACAGGGTCGGCTGGTGCCTCGCGGGTGACACGGAGATCACCCTGGAGGGCGAGGCCGGCAACCTCCGCCGCCGGACCATCGCCGAACTGCACCAGCTCTGGCATCTGGACGTCGAGGACCGCCTCCCGCACTCCGCAGGCGGCGTGACCTGGCACAGCCGGGCGGGCAAGTGGACGGCTCAGGTCCAACGTGGCGAGACCAACCACTACCTCGGGCTGTACGAGAGCCGGGAGGCGGCCGAGTCGGCCGTCGCGGAGTTCCGCGAACAGCATCCGAGTACGCGGCTGCGCAAGCTCGAATCGGTGCGCCGCAACCACGTCCGCTGTTACGACGAGGAGACCCTGCTCGCCCAGCGGGCCAGGATCGTCGATGTGATCGAGTCCGGCGTCAAGCCCCTCATCAAGATCACCACGGCCTCGGGGAAGACCCTCCGGTGCACCGTCGACCACGCGGTGTTCACCCCCGAAGGCTGGTGCAAGGCAGGGGAACTCACGGTCGGGGAAGCCGTCATGGCCGCCGGCACGGCTCCTCGCCCTTCGCAGGCGCCGGTCCCGCCGAGCCTGCGGCGCGGCATCGGCGTATGGACCTCCCTGCAGCGACAGAGGCTGATCAAGGAAACCGACACCTGCCACCTCTGCGGCCACGACTTCCCCCGCGATCAGCTCGCCCTGGACCATGTGGTCCCGGCCGCGGACGATCTGACGCAGGCCCTCGACGAGAAGAACCTCGCCCCGGCCTGTGAGCCGTGCCATGCCGTCAAGAGCGCCGGTGAGCAGGCGCTGCTCCGGTGCGACGGCACGATCGCCAAGGCCGTTCCGGACCCGATCGTGGCCATCGAGGCGGACGGCGAGGAGATGACGTACGACCTTTCGGTCGAAGGGCCCTGGCACAACTTCCTCGCCAACGGAATCGTCGTCCACAACTCGTACAACGAGGAATCGGGCCGCTATCGCCAACTGGACCCCGTGTTCTACGTGCCGGACGAGTCCCGCAAGCTGGTCCAGGAGGGGCGTCCCGGCAAGTACGTCTTCGTGGAGGGCACCCAGGCCCAGCAGGAGCTGGTCGGCCGCGTCATGGAGGACTCGTACCGCGAGGCGTACGAGGCGTATCAGGAGATGCTCGCCGCCGGTGTCGCGCGCGAGGTGGCCCGTGCGGTCCTCCCGGTCGGCCTCTTCTCCTCCATGTACGCCACGTGCAACGCCCGGTCGCTGATGCACTTCCTCGGCCTGCGCACCCAGCACGAACTGGCCAAGGTCCCGTCCTTCCCGCAGCGGGAGATCGAGATGGTCGGCGAGAAGATGGAACAGCACTGGGCGGCGCTCATGCCCTTGACCCACGCGGCCTTCAATGCGAACGGACGCGTGGCTCCGTAGCACCAGGCCCGGGGCCCGCACGGCACAGATGTGCGGATCAACGCGGCGAAGTGTCCGTATTGCGGCATTTCGAGAAGTTCATCTAGCCTGATCAAACGGACCCGGCACTGCTTGAACCCCCGAGCAGGCAGTGCCGGGCTCCTCTTCCTCGTCACGTCCCGGCAGCTCTTTGTCACATCGACCGGCGTTTTGTCGTATCCGACCGCATCCCCCGAGGGGGGACCCCGCGCTGAGCAGCGAGTAGCGTATTACCCATGGCTCCGACCTCCACTCCGCAGACCCCCTTCGGGCGGGTCCTCACCGCCATGGTCACGCCGTTCACGGCGGACGGCGCTCTCGACCTCGACGGCGCGCAGCGGCTCGCCGCCCATCTGGTGGACGCAGGCAACGACGGCCTGATCATCAACGGCACCACCGGAGAGTCCCCGACCACCAGCGACGCGGAGAAAACCGAGCTGGTCCGAGCCGTACTGGACGCGGTGGGCGACCGCGCCCACATCGTCGCCGGAGTCGGCACCAACGACACCCGGCACAGCATCGAACTCGCCCGCGCGGCCGAAAAGACCGGCGCCCACGGCCTGCTCACCGTCACCCCGTACTACAACAAGCCCCCGCAAGAGGGCCTGCTCCGGCACTTCACGGCCATCGCCGACGCCACCGGGCTGCCCGTCATGCTCTACGACATTCCCGGCCGCAGCGGCGTCCCCATCAACACCGAGACACTCGTCCGGCTCGCCGAGCACCCGCGGATCGTCGCCAACAAGGACGCCAAGGGCGATCTCGGCCGCGCGAGCTGGGCCATCGCCCGCTCCGGCCTCGCCTGGTACTCCGGCGACGACATGCTCAACCTCCCGCTGCTCTCGGTCGGCGCCGTCGGCTTCGTCTCCGTGGTGGGCCATGTCGTCACACCCGACCTGCGCGCCCTCCTCGACGCGTATGTCGCAGGCGACGTCCACAAGGCCACCGAGATCCACCAGAAGCTGCTCCCCGTCTTCACCGGCATGTTCCGCACCCAGGGCGTCATCACCACCAAGGCCGCACTCGCCCTCCAGGGCCTGCCCGGCGGTCCCCTGCGGCTGCCGATGATCGAGCTGACACCCGAGGAGACGGCCCAGCTCAAGATCGATCTCGCCGCCGGCGGGGTACACCTGTAACCCCGGGTGGGTACACCCGTCAGCACAGACTTCACAACTTCACAACTGAATACGCACCACCGCGGGCCCGAACCCCACGTCGTCCCGCGTCCGACCACCGACAACTGCTTATGCACGAACGACATGCGCGCCACGTGCCACGGGTACGTGGCGCGCATGGTCAGGAGAGTCTTTTGAGTCATCCGCACCCTGAACTCGGCGCCCCGCCCAAGCTCCCGGCAGGCGGCCTGCGGGTCACCCCGCTCGGCGGCCTCGGCGAGATCGGCCGCAACATGACCGTCTTCGAGTACGACGGCCGTCTGCTGATCGTCGACTGCGGAGTGCTCTTCCCCGAGGAGGAGCAGCCCGGAATCGACCTGATCCTGCCGGACTTCACGTCCATCAGAGACCGCCTCGACGACATCGAGGGCATCGTCCTCACGCACGGCCACGAGGACCACATCGGCGGTGTCCCCTTCCTCCTCCGCGAGAAGCCGGACATCCCGCTGATCGGCTCCAAGCTGACCCTCGCCCTCATCGAGGCCAAGCTCCAGGAGCACCGCATCCGTCCGTACACCCTGGAGGTGGCGGAGGGAAACCGCGAGCGGATCGGCCCCTTCGACTGCGAGTTCATCGCCGTCAACCACTCGATCCCGGACGCCCTCGCGGTCGCCATCCGCACCCCCGCGGGCATGGTCGTCCACACCGGCGACTTCAAGATGGACCAGCTCCCGCTGGACCGCCGCCTCACGGACCTGCACGCCTTCGCACGGCTGAGCGAAGAAGGCATCGACCTTCTGCTCTCCGACTCCACGAACGCCGAGGTCCCGGGCTTCGTCCCGCCCGAGCGGGACATCTCCAACGTCCTGCGGCAGGTCTTCGCCGGCGCCCGCAAGCGCATCATCGTGGCGAGCTTCGCCAGCCACGTCCACCGCATCCAGCAGATCCTCGACGCAGCCCATGAGTACGGCCGCCGGGTCGCCTTCGTCGGCCGCTCGATGGTCCGCAACATGGGCATCGCCCGGGACCTCGGCTATCTCAAGGTCCCACCGGGCCTCGTCGTCGACGTCAAGACCCTCGACGACCTCCCCGACCACGAGATCGTCCTGGTCTGTACGGGCTCCCAGGGCGAGCCGATGGCGGCCCTGTCCCGCATGGCCAACCGCGACCACCAGATCCGTATCGTCCAGGGCGACACGGTGATCCTGGCGTCGTCACTCATCCCCGGCAACGAGAACGCGGTCTACCGCGTGATCAACGGCCTCACCCGCTGGGGTGCCAACGTCGTCCACAAGGGCAACGCCAAGGTGCACGTCTCCGGCCACGCCTCGGCCGGCGAACTGCTGTACTTCTACAACATCTGCAAGCCACGCAACCTGATGCCGGTCCACGGTGAATGGCGCCATCTGCGCGCCAACGCTGAACTGGGCGCCCTCACCGGCGTCCCGCACGACCGGATCGTCATCGCCGAGGACGGCGTCGTCGTGGACCTCGTCGAGGGCAAGGCGAAGATCGTCGGCAAGGTCCAGGCGGGATATGTGTACGTGGACGGCCTCTCCGTCGGCGATGTCACGGAACCCGTACTGAAGGACCGGCGCATCCTCGGAGACGAAGGCATCATCTCGGTCTTCGTCGTGGTCGACTCCAGTACCGGGAAGATCACCGCGGGCCCGCACATCCAGGCCCGTGGCTCCGGCATCGAGGACGCGGCGTTCGGCGACGTCGTGCCGAGGATCCAGGAAGCCCTGGAACGCTCCGCGCAGGACGGCGTGGTCGAACCCCACCAGATGCAGCAGCTGGTCCGCCGCACCCTCGGCAAGTGGGTCTCGGACAACTACCGCCGACGGCCGATGATCCTTCCCGTCGTGGTCGAGGTCTGACGAGACGTGAACTGGGAGCGGGGCCCCTCGATTTGCATCGGGGCGCCCCGCTCCAGTACGTTTACGGCTCCGCCCGAAGGGGAAGCCCACACGCTCGCGTGTACGGACACCTCGATCGGGACGGAAATTCCGACTCAGAGTCTCTGATAAAGTCGGGCCCGCCGGAAAGAAAAGCGCGTAAAGCGCTTGACTGGAAAGCGGCCGAGGAAATCGGAGCCGAAAGGTTCTGATAGAGTCGGAAACACCGAAGGGAAGCCCGGAGGAAAGCCGCAGAGAGTGTTCTGGGGTGAGTACAAAGGAAGC
>NZ_JBIVUQ010000011.1:0-216216 GCF_044757265.1 Streptomyces sp. NPDC091292
CGATCCGACGAGCCTGGCACACCCACCGCTGGGACAACCGCCCGCGCAGCCCCCGCATCCGATAGCCCGGCTCAACGCCTACTGGCGGACGCTCTTAGGCGGGGCGGTGGCCAAGCGCGCGCGATCCGTTCTGTTCCCCGGTCTGATCCCTCGTTCGTAGGAAGCCGGTTCAGGCGGAACGGTTCGCCTGGACCGGCGGTCCCTACCGTCCGGAGACATGACTGTGCTTTCCCGCGGGGCGGCCGGGCCGTCCGCGCGGCCCGGCCGCCCCGGCCTCACCGAACTCCGGCTGTCCGCCTTCGCCGCGCACCGCGCCGCCACCTACCCGCTGGGCCCCCTGACGCTCTTCGCGGGCCCCAGCGGCAGCGGCAAAACAGGTGCCCTGCGCGCGTACGAGGCGTTGGCGCGGCTCGGCGGCGGCGCGTCCCTCGCCGAGGCGTTCCCCGACCCGGCCGCGTGCGTACCCGAACGGGCCCGCCCCGACGCCGAACAGCGGCGCGGCTTCCGCATCGGCTGCACGGTCGACGGCCCCGCCGGAGCCGTACGGCTCGACCTCGCCGTCCAGGCCGAACCCGAACTGCGGATCGTCGGCGAACGCCTCACCCTCGACGGGCTGACCCTCCTGGAGACGGCGTTACGGGACCCCGGCCGGCCCACCGTGCAGGCGGCCTGGCACACCGCGGGGGCCACACCGGTGACCCGCGCGCCCCTGCCCGACGACCTCCTGGGCACCGCGCTCGTGCCGCTGCGCGTCGCGGGCAAGACCGACGGACAGCGTCTGGTGATCGCGGCGGCGGAACAGGCCGTCGTCGCCCTGCGATCGGTGTTCGCGTGCGACCCGCGCCCGGACCGTATGCGCGCGCCCGTCCCCTGTGGCGACGGCCGGCTCCTGAGCGGCTGCGACAACCTCGCCGATGTCCTGCTGCGCACGCGCGCGGAGTGCGGCCGACGCCACGGTCTCTTCGTCAACGCCGTCCGCGCGGGCTGCGCGGGGCCGGTCGCCGACGTGCTCACCGAGGCGCTGCCCGACGGCACGGTACGGGCGGTCGTCGACCGGGGCGACGGGGTCCGTACCCCCGTGCGGCAACTGGGCGAGGGCGAGCTGCGGTACCTGGCGTTCGCCCTGGTCCTGCTCACCGGACCGGGAGTACTGGAAGTCGACCCGGTGGCCGAGGTCCCGTCCGCCTACCAGTCGCTCACCGTCCTCACCGACGGCCTCGACCGGTGCCTCGACGCCCGCCAGTTCCGCGAACTCGTCACTCTCGCCCACGCGATGTGTGCACGCGGGCACATCCGGCTGGTGGGGACGGTGGGCGAAACGGCACCGCTGAGCGAGGCGACAAGGGTGGAGATGGGGGAGACGGGGGAGACGCAGGAGACGGGGGAGACAGGGGAGGCCGCGAGGGCCGGTGTTCTCACGGTGGTAGACCTGGGACGGTGACCACCGCATCCTCAGAGCCCCACGCAACACCTCTCGACGTCCCCTCCTTGCAGCGACGGTTGACCGAATTCGCCGCCGCACGGCACTGGCAGCCCTTCCACACCCCCAAGAACCTCGTCGCCGCGCTCAGCGTGGAAGCCTCCGAACTCGTCGAGATCTTCCAGTGGTTGACCCCCGAGCAGTCGGCGCGGGTCATGGACGACCCCGGCACGGCGCACCGCGTGACCGACGAGGTGGCGGACGTCCTCGCCTACCTCCTTCAGCTCTGCGAGGTGCTGGGCGTCGACCCGCTCGCCGCGCTCGCCGCGAAGATCGACCGCAACGAACACCGCTTCCCGATCCCGGAAGAAGGGGCCTGAACCTGCCCGTCTCTGACAACTTCGTCACTCTCCGGAGTGGATGTCTTATCCACATTCGATTTTCTGTCCACAAATATCGGGCTACCTCTGGCTTTTCGTCCCGAAGGTGCTCACTCTAGGTAGTGGACAAAGGAGTTGGAGCGGACGTGTCGCGGGGCACGTCCCGGAGAGGCAGGGGCGGCGGATGGATGCGGTGCGGCTCATCGGAGTGAGCAGACGTGCCCTGGCGGCGAGGACCGACGCACCGGGCATCATGACCGAGTCGTGGCAGGCTCAGGCCCTGGCCCAGGCGATGGGCAGCAGGCTGGCGGTGACAGGTCCGCCGGAGTTACGGGGCGAGGCGCTCGGCCTCAGCGAGATCGGCGGCCGTGGCTGCGGCGCGCTCGACATCCCGGCCCTCGGTATCGAGGGAATACGGGCGGCGCGGCTGACGGAGATCAGCGACGCCCGGCGCGCCCTGGTGGAGTTGGGCGCCCTGCTCGGCGACGTCGGGATCGCGCTGGTCGGCATCGCCTACTCGGCCGAAGAAGAAGGCACCTACTGGCAGTGCATGGAGGCGATCGACGCGGCGGACGAATGCCGGGACCGGGTCGTGGAGATGATCCGCAGACTGCTGGTGCGCGACCAGGCCATCGCGGAGCCCGACTCGACGGCGGGGGCTTCGTGAAGGCCGGGACGGCGCCGCGGCGATCGGCGCCCGGGGCGATGCGCCGGCCGACGCGGTTTAGGCAATGGTGGCCGATCTCGTGGACGCTGTGCGCGCTCGCCCACTGGACGACGGCCGGGTGGTCGCGGTGGCGGGTCCGGCGGTCAGAAGTCCGGGCCGGCGCCCCTCCCGGAGGCGGTTTCGGGGGCCCTCCCGGAGGCGGCTGTGTCGCCGGCCGCCGTGGTGTCCGGCGACGGGCGACGGGCGCCCGAGGACTGCTGGAGGTCGGCGTCGAGCTGCGACAGATCCGCGGTGAGCGCTGCCATCAGCTCTTCCATCTGCTGCAACAGGCCCTTGGGCGACCCCTGTCGGCCGGGCACGGTCGGCTCGGTGGCGACCCGCGTGGACAGTTCGTGCCCGGACTGTTCGGGACCGGCTTCCTGGGACATGGCGGCCTCCTCGGCCTTCGCCCTCCGCGTGGGGGAGGAGCGGTGACACAAGCGACGCATCGGCGGCGGCCACCGGCGCGGATGCCGGGCGGTCCGGCACCGCCCACGCCAACGATCACTGAGAGACCGGGTCACCGTCGCGGGCGCCGTCGCGGCCGGCGGTTGACGGAATTTCACCCGACCGTGGCCCGGCCACGGCGGCACGACCAGGACGGTTGACGTGTGTTCGACCGTGCAGGATGGAGGTATGGATCTTCGCATCTTCACAGAGCCCCAGCAGGGCGCGACCTACGACACACTCCTGACCGTCGCCAAGGCGACCGAGGACCTCGGATTCGACGCGTTCTTCCGCTCCGACCATTTCCTCTCCATGGGCTCGTCCGACGGGCTGCCCGGACCCACCGACGCCTGGATCACACTGGCCGGGCTCGCCCGCGAGACCAAGCGGATCCGGCTGGGCACGCTGATGACGGCCGGCACCTTCCGGCTGCCGGGTGTGCTCGCGATCCAGGTCGCGCAGGTCGACCAGATGTCGGGAGGCCGCGTCGAACTGGGCCTGGGCGCCGGATGGTTCGAGCAGGAGCACACGGCGTACGGGATTCCGTTCCCCAAGGAGAAGATCGCGCGCCTGGAGGAGCAGCTCGCGATTGTCACGGGGCTGTGGGCGACGGACATCGGCAAGACGTTCAGCTTCGACGGGAGGTACTACCAACTGACCGACTCACCCGCACTGCCGAAGCCCGCGCAGGCCAAGGTGCCCGTGCTGATCGGCGGGCACGGCGCGACCCGCACACCGCGCCTCGCCGCGCAGTACGCCGACGAGTTCAACATGCCGTTCGCGTCGATCGAGGACAGTGAGCGCCAGTTCGGCCGGGTCGGGGACGCGGCGGAACAGGCCGGAAGGGGCAGGGACACGCTGGTGTACTCCAACGCGCTCGTGGCCTGTGTCGGCAAGGACGATGCCGAGGTCGCCCGGCGGGCCGCCGCGATCGGCCGGGACGTGGCCGAACTCAAGGCCAACGGTCTCGCAGGTTCCCCGGCGGAGGTCGTCGACAAGATCGGGCGGTACGAGGCGATCGGTTCCCGGCGGATCTACCTCCAGATGCTGGACCTGTCCGACCTGGACCATCTGGAGCTGATCGCGTCGCAGGTCCAGTCGCAGTTGTCGTAGCGGAGCCGCTGTCCGGGGGTCCGGCGGCAGAGGGAGGCGCGCCGTGAGGCGCGGTCTCCCCCCTGCCGCCGGGCGTGGGCCGGCTCCCGCGGACGGGGTGTCGTTCGGGGGTGTCAGAGGCGGGGGTCCACCGGTTCCGACTCCAGGGACAGCACCGCGAACACCGCTTCGTGGACGCGCCACAGCGGCTCGTCCCCGGCGAGACGGTCCAGGGCCTCCAGGCCGAGTGCGTACTCGCGCAGGGCGAGGGAGCGCTTGTGGCCCAGGTGACGGCCGCGGAGCCGGGCGAGGTTGTCGGGGCGGGTGTACTCGGGACCGTAGATGATCCGCAGGTACTCCCGGCCCCGGCACTTCACACCGGGCTGTACGAGCCGGTCCTGACCGGTGCGGACGAGGGCGCCGAGCGGCTTCACCACCATGCCCTCACCGCCCTGGCCCGTCATCTCCAGCCACCAGTCGACGCCCGCCTGAACCGACGCCTCGTCGCCGGTGTCGACGAGGAGACGGCGGGTGGTGCGCAGCAGACCGGTCGGGTCGTGTTCCACGAGCCGGTCGATGAGGGCCAGTTGCTCGTCGTGCGGGAGCCCGGCGAGGGACCGGCCACGGACAGCGAGGATCTGGAAGGGGGCGAGATGGACACCGTCGAGACCGTCGGTGGTCCAGCAGTAGCGACGGTAGGCGTCGGTGAACGCGGCGGCGTCCACGGCCCGTTCGCGCTGCCGGGCCAGCAGGCCGGCCACGTCCGTGCCGCGCGCGGAGGCCGCTTCGAGGGCCGCGACGGCCTCCGGCAGCACGGCGCCCGAGGCGGCGCCGACCGCCGCGTACTGGGCCCGCAGCAGCCCGGACGCCTTCAGCGACCACGGCATCAGCTCCGCGTCGAGCAGCAGCCAGTCCGTGTCGAGCGATTCCCACAGCCCGGCGCCCGTCGCGGCGGCGCGCAGCCGGCCGAGGATCTCCTCGGTGATCTTCTCGTCGTCGAAGAAGGGCCGGCCGGTGCGGGTGTAGAGGGAGCCGGTCGGGCCGTCCACGCCGAAGCGTTCCCGTGCCGCGTCCGCGTCGCGGCACACCAGCGCCACCGCGCGCGAACCCATGTGCTTCTCCTCGCACACGACACGCTCGACCCCGTCGGACAGGTACTGGGCGAACGCCTCGGCGGGGTGCTCCAGGAAGCCCTCGCGCGAAGAGGTCGCGGTGGGTGCCATGGTCGGCGGGAGGTAGGGCACGAGCCGCGGGTCGACCGCGAAGCGGCTCATGACCTCCAGGGCCGCCGCCGCGTTCTCCTCGCGCACGGCGATCCGCCCGGCGTGCCGGGTCTCCACGACCCGCCGCCCGTGCACGTCCGACAGGTCGAGGGGCCGCCCCTCGTGACCACCCGGTGCCTCGGCGGCGAGCGGGCGGACGGGCTCGTACCAGACCTGCTCGGCCGGTACGTCGACCAGTTCGCGTTCGGGCCAGCGCAGGGCGGTGAGGGCGCCGCCGAAGACACAGCCGGTGTCCAGGCAGAGGGTGTTGTTCAGCCAGCGGGCGTCGGGCACCGGGGTGTGACCGTAGACGACGGCCGCGTGGCCCCGGTAGTCCTCGGCCCACGGGTAGCGCACGGGCAGGCCGAACTCGTCGGTCTCGCCGGTGGTGTCGCCGTACAGGGCGTGCGAGCGGACCCGGCCGGAGGTGCGGCCGTGGTACTTCTCGGGCAGCCCGGCGTGGCAGACCACGAGGTTGCCTCCGTCGAGGACGTAGTGGCTGACCAGACCGCGGACGAACTCGGCGACGTCTGCGCGGAACTCGTCGCTCTCGCGGTCGAACTGCTCAGCGGTCTCGGCGAGACCATGGGTGAGCTGGACCTTCTTGCCGGCGAGCCAGCGGCCGAGCTTGTTCTCGTGGTTGCCGGGCACGCACAGCGCGTTGCCCGACGCGACCATCGCCATCACGCGCCGCAGCACCCCGGGACTGTCGGGGCCCCGGTCCACGAGGTCGCCGACGAAGACGGCGGTGCGGCCGTCGGGGTGGACGCCGTCGACGTAGCCGAGCCGGGTCAGCAGGGTGTCCAGCTCGGAGCGGCAGCCGTGGATGTCGCCGATGATGTCGAAGGGACCGGTGAGGTGGGTGAGGTCGTTGAAGCGCTTCTCGGTGACGATCTCCGCGCCGTCGATCTCCTCGACGCCGCGCAGGATGTGCACCTTGCGGAAACCCTCGCGTTCGAGGCCGCGCAGCGAGCGGCGGAGTTCGCGCTGGTGGCGCTGGATCACATGGCGCGGCATGCCGGCCCGGTCGGGGCGCGCGGCGTTGCGTTCCGCGCACACCGACTCGGGCACGTCGAGGACGATCGCCTGGGGCATGACGTCGTACTCGCGGGCCAGCCGGACGAGCTGCTTCCGGGCGTCGGACTGGACGTTCGTGGCGTCGACGACGGTGCGGCGGCCGGCGGCGAGGCGCTTGCCCGCGATGTAGTGCAGGACGTCGAAGGCGTCGCGGGAGGCCGCCTGGTCGTTCTCGTCGTCGGAGACCAGGCCGCGGCAGAAGTCGCTGGACAGGACCTCCGTCGGCTTGAAGTGGCGGAGGGCGAAGGTCGACTTGCCGGAGCCGGTGGCGCCGATCAGCACCACGAGGCACAGGTCGGTGACGGGCAGCGTGCGGGTCATGCGGCCTCCTCCTTCGCGGTGTCGCGCCCGGGGGCGTGGCCGGTGTCGCGGGGGGTGTCGTGGTCGGGATGGTGACGGGGGCCGTGGTCCGTGTCGTGGCGGGCGTCCTGGCGAGGGCTCGGGCCCTCCTCCGGCTCAGGGTCCGCCGCCCTGCGGAACAGGGCCAGCTGGGTGGGCGGCCCCACCTCGGGGTCGTCGGGGCCCACAGGACGGAGTTCGACGGTGTAGCCGTGCCGCGCGGCCACGGCGTCCGCCCAGGCACGGAACTCGTCGCGCCGCCACTCGAAGCGGTGGTCGCCGTGCCGGACATGCCCGGCGGGCAGCGACTCCCAGCGCACGTTGTACTCGACGTTCGGCGTGGTCACGACCACCGTGGCCGGACGCGCGGCGCCGAACACCGCGTACTCCAGGGCCGACAGCCGGGGCGGGTCGACATGCTCGATCACCTCGCTGAGCACCGCGGCGTCGTACCCGGTGAGACGGCGGTCGGTGTACGTGAGCGAGCCCTGGAAGAGCTTCACGCGCGCGGCCTGCCGCTCGCCCATCGTGTCCAGACGCAGCCGCCGCGAGGCGATGGTCAGCGCCCGTACGGACACGTCGACGCCGACGACCTCCGTGAACCGGGCGTCCTTGAGCAGCGCCTGCACCAACTGGCCCTGACCGCAGCCCAGGTCGAGCACCCGGCCCGCACCCGCGTCGTGCAGCGCGGTGACGATCGCCGCCCGGCGGCTGACCGCGAGCGGCACCGGCTTCTCCTCGGTGTCCGTGCCCTCGTCCACGGCGTTGTCGATCTCCTCGACCTCGCTGTCGTCGGCCTCCGCGAGGCGTGCCAGCTCAAGGCGTTCCCTCGCGGCGCGCGTCAGCGACCAGCGGCGCGCCAGGTAGCGGCTGGTGATGACGTTCTGCTCCGGGTGCGCCGCGAGCCAGCCCTCGCCCGCGCGCAGCAGCTTGTCGACCTCGTCCTCGGAGACCCAGTAGTGCTTGGCGTCGTCGAGGACCGGCAGCAGGACGTACAGATGCCGCAGCGCCTCGGCGAGGGTCGGGGTGCCGTCGAGGACGAGCCGTACGTACCGCGAGGCGCCCCACTCCGGGAAGCGGTCGTCCAGCGGTACGGGGTCCGCCGTCACCGTCCAGCCCAGCGGCTCGAACAGCGCACGGACCAGGTCGGCTCCGCCGCGCGCGGGCAGCGCGGGCACCTCGACACGCAGCGGCAGCGGTACGCCCGGCAGCTCGGGCCGCGCCTTGCACTGCCCCTTCATCGCGCTGGAGAACACCCCGCTCAGCGCGACCGCGAGCAGGGACGACGCGGCGTAGGGGCGGTCGTTCACGTACTGCGCGAGCGTCGCGTCCGGCGCGCCGCCCCGGCCCTTGCCCTTGCCGCGCCGGACCAGCGCCACCGGATCCACCTCCAGCAACAGCGCGGCCGTGCAGCGCTCGGGCGTCGCCTCGGGGTAGAAGACGTGCGCCGTGCCGTGCGAGGTGGAGAACGCCTGGGCGCGCCCGGGATGCTTGTGCAGCAGAAACCCGAGGTCGGTCGCGGGGCGTTCGGGGGTACCGGTCGTACTGATCGTCAGGAACACCTGACCGAGTATCGCCGGGCGCGGCGCCCGTATCCAGGGACTTTTCCCGTACCCGGACGCCGACGGCCCGACACGGCCCCCGTCCGGACCTCGCACCGCCCGTGCCCGGCCGCTGCCCGGCCGCCACCCCCCACCTCCGCGCGGACGCGATCCGAGCGCCCGCCCGTACCCCACGCCACCCCCCGGCCCCGGGTCCAGTGGGCTTGCTCCGTACGGGCCCCGCCGACCCGTGCGGGCGCACCCCGGCAAGATCACCTGACTGTCCTAGCGCGGGCCCGTGTGACCTGCGGTGTTCGGTCGCGGGCGCCCGCAGGAGGCGGAAATTCCCACTGGCGGACGAGCGGCTGGAGATGCGGTGGCCCCGGGGGCGCTTTCACATGAGTGATCGACGGTGCCGACTCTCGTCAGCGCATGGGTAATGGCCCTTGCGCGGTTGGCGCCTGACGGAGGATCACATGAACGTACGACGCATTCTGGTCTCGGCCGGGATGGCCGCCGCGACGGCCGCCCTGGCCGTGGCGCCGGCCTTCGCCGCCGCCGCTCCCGCGGGCGGCCCCCCGCGCAACGAGGAGACCCTCGACTTCCGGCCCAACCCGGCCCGCTCCGGCGGCTCGGTGGAGGTCACCACGTTCCACTGCGGTGACAGCCAGTTCGCCTGGGTCGACACGGATTCGATCCGTGACGCGAACCGGGTGAAGCTCACCCGGGGCTTCGGGGACCGTACCCTGACGGGCCGCCTGCACCTGCCCGACGAGACACGGCCGGGCCGCCATGACATCACGGGCCGGTGCGAGAACGGCTCCGAGCTGCGCGGTGTCCTCGAAGTCGTCCCGGGCCGCGGCGCCCACGCCGGATTCGGCATCGACCAGAACAACACCACGCACGCGGTCGCCGGATCCGTGCTGATCGCCGGTGCCGGACTCGGCGGGGCCTTCCTGCTGCGTCAGCGCCGCGCCCGCCAGGCCTGACCCTGACTCCGGGTCCCCCTGATCCCCTGTCCCGCTGACTCCCCGATCCGATCCGATCCACTCACCAGCCGCCGACCACCCTCCCACCACCCTCCCACCACCCGCCGACCACCCGCTCCCGGGGCGCTCCGGGAGCGGGATCCGCGCTCCCGCCCGCCCCCGGGCCCGCGCACCCCCGTCGGCGGAACCTCTCGCCCCGGGGGCAGGCACACTCCACCGCCGAACCGCGCCGCGTACTCGCCTACCGTCGCGCCGCAGAAGGAGCCCGCCGCATGTTCTGGCAGCACAAGACCGCCCGCGCGGTCTACGTCGACCCCGAGACCGCGCACGCCCAGGCCGTACGCGCCGAGATCATGAACCCCCGGTCCCGGCGGGGCCGGCACAGGCGCGGCGGCTGGTCGATGGTCGCCCTCGCCGTGCTTCTCGGCGTCCGGCTCGTGCAGGGGGACCCGTACGCCGATCCGCCGCAGCCCACCGCCGCGGCGGCCGTGGGAGCCGCGCCGGGCAAGAGCGGGTCGCAGGACGGCGCCAAGGGGTCCCGCCCCTCGCGCTTCGGGGAGATCGCGCCCGGCGCCCACGCCCCGATGAGCCCGTCGCGCCCCGCACGCCTCGCGATCCCGTCGATCGGCGTGAACGCGCCCTTCCTGGACATCGGCTACGACGCACAGGGACAGATCGACGCACCGCCGCCCGAACGGGCCGACACGGCGGGCTGGTTCGCCTCCGGACCCACACCGGGCGAGCAGGGCACGGCCGTGATCTCCGGCCATGTCGACACCCGGCGCGGCCCCGCCGTCTTCTACTCCCTCGGCGCCCTCCCCAAGGGCTCGACCGTCGAGATCGCACGGGACGACGGCAAGACCGCCGTGTTCACCGTCTACGGGGTCGAGGTCGTGCCCCGCGACGACTTCCCCGCCGAACGCGTGTACGCAGACACCGGCACGCCCGAGCTGCGGCTCATGACGTGCGGCGGCACGTTCACCGGTGGCCAGGGGTACGACGCGAATGTGATCGCGTTCGCCAAGCTGACCGACGTACGGTAGGCGCGCCTTCTCCGGCCCGGCGTGCGCGGGTCGGCCGAAGGGCGCGCGTCCGGTGGCGGGGCGGGGAAGGATGGGCCCATGGGATTCCACGTCGACTCCGAGACCGGCCGGCTGCGCCGCGTCATACTCCACCGGCCGGATCTGGAGCTGAAACGCCTCACCCCCAGCAACAAGGACGCCCTCCTCTTCGACGACGTCCTGTGGGTACGCCGGGCCCGGCAGGAGCACGACGGGTTCGCCGGCGTCCTGCGGGACCGGGGCGTCGAGGTCCACCTCTTCGGCGACCTGCTCACCGAGTCGCTGGAGATCCCGGCAGCCCGGAACCTCGTCCTGGACCGCGTCTTCGACGAGAAGGAGTACGGGCCGCTGGCCACCGGCCATCTGCGGGCCGCCTTCGAGACGCTGCCCGCCGCCGAACTCTGCGAGGCGCTGGTCGGCGGCATGACCAAGCGGGAGTTCCTGGCCGGGCACCCCGAACCGACCTCCGTCCGCTTCCACGCCATGGAACTCGACGACTTCCTGCTCGGCCCGCTCCCCAACCACCTCTTCACCCGCGACACCTCCGCCTGGATCTACGACGGTGTGTCGATCAACGCGATGCGCTGGCCCGCGCGGCAGCGCGAGACCGTCCACTTCGAGGCGATCTACCGGCACCACCCGCTGTTCCACACCGCCGACGCCGGGCCCTTCCACGTCTGGTCCGAGGGCCAGCTCGACTATCCGTCGACCATCGAGGGCGGCGACGTCCTGGTCATCGGCAACGGCGCCGTACTCATCGGCATGAGCGAGCGGACCACACCCCAGGCCGTCGAGATGCTCGCGCACAAACTGTTCGCGGCCGGGTCGGCGCGGACGATCGTGGCGCTCGACATGCCGAAGCGGCGCGCGTTCATGCATCTGGACACTGTGATGACGATGGTCGACGCGGACACCTTCACGCAGTACGCGGGCCTCGGCATGCTCCGCTCGTACACCATCGAACCGGGCGTGGACGCCCGCGAGTTGAAGGTCACGGACCATCCGCCGGAGCACATGCACCGCGCCGTCGCCGCCGCGCTCGGCCTGGGCGAGATCCGGGTCCTCACCGCCACCCAGGACGTCCACGCGGCGGAGCGCGAGCAGTGGGACGACGGCTGCAATGTCCTCGCGGTCGAACCCGGCGTCGTCATCGCCTACGAGCGCAACGCGACCACCAACGCCCATCTGCGGAAACAGGGCATCGAGGTGATCGAGATCCGCGGCAGCGAACTCGGCAGGGGGCGCGGCGGGCCACGGTGCATGAGCTGTCCGGTGGAGCGGGACGCCGTCCGCTGACGCATACCCCGGGCCCCCAGTCCGTATATAAATGTGGGTTATCGTATAGACTTCCAAAGTCCCGGGCCCCGCAATTCCCGGTCCCGCAGCTCTCCGCCCCGCAGTCCTCAGCCGATCCAGGAGTCCCCGCCATGGTGCATGTCCCGACCGGTTTCACCGGCCGTCACTTCGTCAAGGAGCTGGACTTCACCGCGCAGGAGTTCCTCGGCCTGGTCCGGCTGGCCGCCGAGCTGAAGGCCGCCAAGAAGGCCGGCACGGAGACCCAGGAGCTACGGGGCCGGAACATCGCCCTGATCTTCGAGAAGACCTCGACCCGCACCCGCTGCGCCTTCGAGGTCGCCGCCGCCGACCAGGGCGCCACGACCACGTATCTCGACCCCTCCGGCTCCCAGATCGGGCACAAGGAGTCCGTCAAGGACACCGCACGCGTGCTCGGCCGCATGTTCGACGCCATCGAGTACCGCGGCGACAGCCAGGCAGCCGTCGAGGAACTCGCCGCCCACGCGGGCGTGCCCGTCTACAACGGCCTCACCGACGACTGGCACCCCACCCAGATGCTCGCCGACGTCCTCACCATGACCGAGCACTGCGCCAAGGACATCGACCGGGACCCGTACGTCCTCGCCTACCTCGGTGACGCCCGCTTCAACATGGGCAACTCGTACCTGATCACGGGCGCGCTGCTCGGTATGGACGTCCGGATCGTGGCGCCCGAGGCGTACTGGCCCGCCGACGCCGTGCTCACCCGCGCGCGGGAGCTGGCCGGGACGAGCGGCGCCGTCATCACGCTCACCGAGGACACCACGGAAGGCGTGCGGGGCGCCGACTTCGTCGCCACCGATGTGTGGGTGTCGATGGGGGAGCCCAAGGAGGTGTGGGACGAGCGGATCACCGCACTCGCGCCGTACGCCGTGACCATGGACGTGCTGCGCGCCACGGGCAATGCGCAGGTGCGGTTCCTGCACTGCCTGCCGGCCTTCCACGACCTGGGGACGAAGGTGGGCCGCGACATCTACGAGAGCCACGGCCTGGACTCCCTGGAGGTCACCGACGAGGTGTTCGAGTCGGACCATTCGGTCGTCTTCGACGAGGCCGAGAACCGGCTGCACACCATCAAGGCGGTCCTGGTGGCGACCCTCGCCTGAACCCGCCCCCGAACTCGACCGCGCGTGCGGGTTTCGGCGTATGGGCGATCAGGAGTGCCGGCGCTGGCGCGGCACCGAGGGCAGCGTGAACCACACCGCCTTGCCGGTCTCCGTCGCCCGGTGCCCGCACGACGAACTCAGCGTCCGGATCAGCAGCAGCCCCCGCCCGTGCTCCTGCCAGGGATCCGGCTCGCCCAGCGGTCCCGGCCGGGTGAGATGGTGCGGCGGTGCGGGGTCCGGATCGTGCACCTCCACCTGACAGCCGGTCGGCAGCAGCTCCACCACCAGCTCGATCGGATCGTCGCCCGCCGTGTGCTCCACCGCGTTGGCGACCAGCTCGGCCGTGAGCAGCTCCGCCGTGTCACTGTCGGCGGCGTGCTCGATGTCGGCGAGCGCCGTCCGCACCAGGGCACGCGCCACCGGCACCGCCGCAGTGGTGTGCGGCAGCGCGATACGCCAGGAGGCGGGGGCGGAGGGTTCGGGCACGACATGTCCGTTCGGGGGAGCAGGTGGTCCTGCCGTCAACCTTATGAATGGTACGGGGTGCCGCGGCAGGGCCGACGGTAGGGCGAACAGGGGACCTCCGCCCCTGGTCGGCCAATGGTGCGGGCACGCGCACCGGGCCAGGATGGACCCAGCACACCACCCCTGGGAGGTCTCGTCATGCCGGACGTCGCACTCACCGGAGGCACGCTCACGTACGGAGACAGCGGCGGGGACGGCCCCGTCGTCGTCCTGCTGCACGGGCTGGTCCACGACGCCACGGTCTGGCGCAAGGTCGTCACCGCCCTCGGCCCCGGCTTCCGGCTGATCACGCCGACGCTGCCCTACGGCGCCCACCGCACCCCGATGAACCCCGACGTGCCGCTCTCCCCGGACTCCGTCAACGCCATGATCGTGGAGTTCCTGGACCGCCTCGACCTGCGGGACGTGACCCTGGTCGAGAGCGACTGCGGACGGGCCCAGACCGTCGCGGCCCGCCACCCGGAACGGCTGGCCCGGCTCGTCCTGATCTCCTGCGAGGCGTTCGACAACTACCCGCCGGGGCTGCCCGGCAAGATGCTCACGCTCGCCTGCCGGACCCCCGGCGGCATCCCGTTCCTGGTACGGACCCTCGGTCTGAAGGCGCTGCGTAAGCTGCCCGTCGGAATCGGCGCCCTCGCGAAGTATCCGATCCCCGACGAGATCGTGGCGGGCTGGCTGGAGCCGCTGCGCACCGACCCGGCGATCCGCGCCGACTTCCGGCGCTACGGCAGGGCCGTACGCGGGACCGAACTCCTCGAAGCGGTCGAGGGCCTGGCGAAGTTCGACCGGCCCGCCCTCGTCGTCTGGGCGACCGAGGACCTGATGATGCCCCGCGAGCACGGCAGCCGCCTCGCCGCGCTCCTTCCGCAGGGCCGGCTCGTCGAGATCACCGACTCACGGACCCTCATCGCCGAGGACCAGCCGGGGCAACTTTCCGACGCACTCAGGGAGTTCATCGTGACGACGGGCTGATCCGCTCCACGTACGCCACATCACCGCCCGCATGGTGGCATCGCCAGGTATTGGGTGCATGGGTACATTGAGGCGTATCGCTGGAGAGTCGGAGCGTCGGCTCGATGCGAAAGTGGTGGGGGCATGCTGATCGAGACAGTGTTCCGGAGCGAGGACGTACCGGCGGCGGACCGGTTCGAAAGCTGGCGTGAACGCATGGCGCGGACCCATGCCCCGATGGACCTCAGCAGCGAGTACGCGGCGGATTTCCGGGCGTTCCAGAGGTTCATCTCGCTGGGTGAGGTGACCGTCTGGCCGGCCTCTTTCCAGCCCCTGGTCTTCCGGCGGACACCGAAGCTGATCCGGCAGTCCGATCCCGAGGTGTACCACCTCTCCCTTCTGCTGAACGGGGCCGCCGGCGCCACCTGGGGCGAGCAGCGGGTCGCGACATACAACCCGTTCGACTTCCATGTGAACGACTCCTCGCGGCCCTACGACATCTGGACCGGCCCCGAGCCCATCAGGTCGGTGGGTGTCGAGGTGCCCAAGGCGCTGTTGCCGCTGCCCAGGGACCGGGCCGACCGGATCATCGGGCACCGGCTGTCGGGGCGGGAGGGGATCGGCGTCCTGCTGGCGCAGTTCCTCGTGCAGGTGACCGAGCACACCGACCAGTACGCGGTGTCCGACGGGCCACGGCTGGGGACCGTACTGCTCGATCTGGTCGCCGCGCTGTTCGCCCACACCCTCGACGCGGAGGATTCCGTACCGCCCGAAACGTATCGGCGGAATCTGGCGCTGGAAATCAGGGCATTCATCCAGGCCCATCTTCAGGACCCGCAGCTGACCCCTCGGGCGATCTCCCAGGCGCATGGAATTTCCCTCAGCTATCTCCACCGGATCTTCCAGGACACGGACGAATCCGTGTCCGCCTATCTGCGCCGTACACGACTGGCGCGGGCCCGCGACGACCTGGCCGATCCGGCGCTGCGTGGCATTCCCGTCCACGCCATCGCGGCGCGCTGGGGATTCACCCACCCGGCCGCTTTCAGCCGGGCGTTCCGTGACGCCTACGGAATTCCGCCGACCGTCCACCGTCGCCGGGCCATCGGGCCCTTGGAGTAGACGGAGCGTCAAGCAATCATGGACCCCTCGCCAACGACGGCCGGGCTGGTCAGGCGCATGCTGGGAGACGGTGGACAGACCCTGGCCACACAGATCGGTAAGTGGATCACACGGGGGAACAATGGAACAGCCCGAAGTGGTGATCGAGGGTGTCGAATTCCCTGAGGCCCGGCCGCGGATCGCCGCCGCGCTGAGGTCTCTCTCCGATGTCTCCTACCAACAGCGCGCCTGGGTCCGGCGCACACCGGCGGCGGACGACCCGCCGGGCGACCTCACGACGGCGATCAATGTGCTGTACGACGACCATCACGTCCTGGACGACCCCGAAGCCGCGTGGGGGCCGGTCCTCAGAAACGACACGGAGGTCGCCGCGATGAAACGCCTCGCGGATCTCCTGAATTCGCTGATCGAGGAAAAGGGGTGGGCCGGGGACGAGGAATACGTGGCCGCCCCGGCGTGGACGTCGGTGGCGGAGGCGGCAGACGCGGCACTCCGGGAGATGTGCCGGCCGCAGGCGGGCTAACGGCGTGGCTGCCAGGACCAGTTGCGGCGTTCGTAGGCCACCTGGAAGCCGAGGCGGAGCATGTTGTGCAGCGAAGAATTATGGGTCCCCGCGGTCCCGGCACCGGACTCGGCGCCCGTCTCCGCGATGAGCAGACGGCACCCCAGCTCCTGGGCCACCCGGGCCCGCGCCGCCAGCAGAGCGGTCTGACCGCCGCGCTTGCGGGCGTGGGGCAGTACGGCACCGGCGAACATCTGCGCCGTCCCACCATGGACGTGAAGGGTTCCGGTGCCGACGATCTCCCCGTCCAGCCAGGCCGCGAAGGGGTGCCACCCCGGCCGGGTCGCGGTCGCGGCGCCCATCTCCGCGTACCGCTCGACCGGCATTCCGAAGGCCCGCATCATGACCGATCCCCACTCGGCGGCCCGGTCCGCCTCCACAGGGGCCACCTGGATTCTGGCGGGGGACATGCCCAGCGCGTCGGCGCGGGCGACGGCCTCATCGGTCGGGCAGGCGAGCTTCACCCAGGACGACGCCGGGACGATTCCTTCCCGCTCGCACACCTCCGCCCACTCCTTGGGCAGGAAGGCGGGCGCGATCTGGAAGGTGGCCTGCGGAGTCCGCTGCGCCCGGTAGAAGGCGCAGACCTCGCCGATCGACTCGGCGGTGACCGGCGCGGTGACACCGAAGCCGAGGGCCTTGCTCCAGTAGTGGGTGACGTCCTCGCGCATCGACAGCACCACTCCGCCACCGATCCGCGCGGCGCTCATGCCCAGTGCGGTACGGACGGCCTCGGGAGCCTCCGTCTCGAAGCTGAAGAGCGCCTCGGCCTCGGACCGCTCGGCGACGGACGGATCGACGACATCGGTCATGAATCAGCTACTCCTTGTGTGACAGGTCGGGCGGCAGCGGGACAGTCAATCCTGCCGGGCGGCGGCCCGCTTGATCAGCTCGGCCACGGCTTCCGGCTGCGAGACGTACACGGCGTGGCTCGCGGAGGTCTCGCTCACGGTGGCTCCGGCCCGCTCGGCCATCGCGCGCTGCGCCGGGGGCGGGATCATCCGGTCCTCGGTCGTGACGAGGTACCAGCTCGGCCGGGTCCGCCAGGCGGCCTCGGTGACCGGCCCGTTCAGCGCGTCCAGACCCCACGGAACCTGCGAGTCCGCCATGAACCGGGCGTCCTCGGCGGCGACATCGCCCGCGAACGACGCGGCGAACTTCTCCCGGTCCAGGAAGAGGAAGCCGTCCTGGGGCGGCAGGATCGGCGGTACGGGCGCGCCGGGAGCCGGGTCGGCGATGAGGGTGCCGACCGACTCGTCCTTGTCCGGCGCGAAGGCCGCGATGTAGACGAGCGCGGCCACACTGTCGTGTCGGCCCGCCTCGGTGATCACGGCCCCGCCGTAGGAGTGGCCCACGAGCACGGCGGGCCCGTCCTGGGCGTCCAGCACCTGGCGCGTGGCCGCCGCGTCGCCCGCGAGGGAGTGGGTCGGGTTCTGCACGACGCTCACGCGGAATCCGTCGCGGGTCAGGAGGCGGTACACCGACTGCCAGCCGGAGCCGTCCACGAATCCTCCGTGGACGAGGACGACATTTTTGACAGGGTTCTGGCCAGAACTCATGCGATTACTCCTAGATCACCTTGATTCATCCGATTGTCGGAGATCTTCCGGCGAGTGGCCGTCACGAAACGCGTCATCGCCCGTGAGAAGGCGTCCGGCTGGCCGTGCAGCCGTGCGGGTGGGAGGGCAGGCGGGCGGAGGTGCCGGTGCCGATCGGCTGTCAGGGGTTTTCGCTTCGCGTCGGCGGACAGAACTCGACGCGGCACTTGATGAGTGGGGAGGGAGCCCTGACGACGGCCCCGGTTGGTCCGGGGCCGTCGGTCTCGTAGCGGCTGCACCTCAGCCGGTGCTGCCTCCTCTTGCACGTCGTCCCTGGGGCCCTCCCTGCTCCATGCGGGAGCGTCTCACCGCATGGTTCCGACTCAGCCCTGGTTCACGGGAGTTCGTCGATGGCGCAGCCCTGGCGACATGCAGATTGAACTGCGACAGGCTGTCGTTGGCGGGTCCGGCCACGTGATTCACCGGGGGCGGGTTGTGGCGCTGGGTCGGCTGGAACGGCCCCTGGAAGTCACCTGCCGGGAAGTCGACCGCCGAGAATGCCTGGGCCTGCTCGTAGGCCCGCCGGTTCGCCTCCCGTGTCAGCTCGTCCGCCAGGGGCGGGTCTGCCGAGTACGGCTGAGACTGAGACTGGGGCTGGGCACTTTGATGGGAGAAGTACGCGGCCTGTTCCGGACTGAGTGTCGTGCCCCCCGCATACCCCTGGAACTGGGGCTGTTGGTAGCCCCCCGAGTATCCCTGCGAGTACGCCGAGGAGTGAGCCGGGGCAGACGGTTGTTGCCACGTCCCCGCTGCCGCTGCCGCTGCCGCTGCCGCTGCCTCGGCCGGATCCATGGTTTGGTAGTCCCACTGGTCGGGGTTTTCCGCTGGAGGCGTCCCCCTGCCCTGTTGCCGCTCCCGCTCCCTCAACTGGTCCTGAGCATCCCGGTCGACAGCGGCCACCCAGGTGCCCGAGGGCCGTTCCCAGGTAGCGGCCTGCTCCCGGTACTCAGGCAGTGTCGCCCCCGGCCGTGCCGACCGCGCCTGGCCCGGATCCATCTGCGACGGTTCCGTCCGCGCCAGATACCCTCTGGCCTCCTGGGCCATGATCTGTCGCGCCAGCTCAGGGTCGATCGGGCCGCTGCCCTGCGGAGTGCGTCCTGCCGGCGCCTCCCGACTCCACTGGCGCCGATACTCGTCCCCGTAGGGATTGTTCGAGGCGAAGTTCCTCCGACCCTCATCTGACATGCGTGCTACATCCCCGTAATCGATTTAGTCGCCACCAAGACCGGCAGGGCGACCGGGGCGGTTCTCCACCGGCCCGCTGTTGCCCGTGCGCTCCGCTCGCCCGATCCGGTCTGGCCGGATACTTCCCCAACGGGCGGGGCCCGGACATGGTTCAAATCTCGGGCACACGGCAACGTCTCGCCGCTGCACTTTCCCATGGCTGCCTCGCTCCACAGGCTCCGCCGCCGGTCTGCCCCAGAGCCTTCGGGTGAACTGCTTGGCCCACTAAGCCCGTTACAACCAGCGCTCGCCGTCCGTGCGCCGTCCCCGCGCCGGTCGCCGCTGTGAAGGGACGGCGCACCACCGCGCGCTCAGCAAATCAAGTGATTCCAGCGGGCCCACGGTGAACGTACCTGTGACGTGGGCACGTTCCGACCAGCGGTTCTCGCTGGTGGGAAGGGTGCTCATGACGAACGACGCAACTGAGGCCGAGACCGGAGCCGAGGGTGAAGTCGAGGCCGAAGTCGAGGCCGAGACCGAAGACGGGTTGCAAGCCCTTCTCCATCGCGCGCTGCTCGTCACGGGTACGGACACGCGCTGGACGGTCGCCACGGACGACTTGTGGTGCCGCGTCGCACCGCGCTCGGGGAGCCACCCCGAACAAGGCTGGAAACTCCACCTGTCGGCGACAGCCGGCTCCGCGCCGACCGTCCTCACAAGGGCGTTGGAAGTGCTGCTGCCGGACGGGTCCGGGTTCAAGTTCGCCCGCTCCCTCGACCAGGTGAGCGCACTCAACTCCAGGGCCACACCCAGGGGGAGTTCCGGCAAGTTCCTCACCGTCTACCCCCGTTCCGACGCCGACGCCGCCCGGCTCGCCCAGGAGTTGGACAGAGCCACGACCGGGCTGGCCGGCCCGCGGATCCTGTCCGATCAGCCCTATGCCGCGCACAGCCTGGTGCACTATCGCTACGGGGCCTTCGTCGGCAGGCAGCGGCTGTCGGACGACGGTCTGCTGATGTGGTTCATCAAGGACCCCGCCGGAAATCCCGTGGAGGACGAGCGCACCGGCCGCTACTCCCCGCCCCCCTGGGCGGTCTCCCCGTTCCCCGGCGCGGCGCCCCTCCCTCCACGCACACCGGCCGCGGCGAGCGGCGCGCCGGGACCTGTGGTGCTCGGCGGTCGTTTCGCCGTGCGGGAGGCGATCCGGCACACCAACAAGGGCGGCGTCTACCGGGGCACCGACGTCCACACCGGCCACCCCGTGGTGATCAAGGAAACACGGCCGCACGTGGAGGCCGACGCCTCCGGCCGCGATGTACGCGACTGGCTGCGGGCCGAGGCCAGGACCCTGGAGCGGCTTCAGGGCACGGAACTGGCTCCGGAAGCGCTGGCGCTCTTCGAACACGGCCACCATCTGTTCCTGGCCCAGAGCGAGGTTCCGGGCGTCACCCTGCGCACCTGGGTCGCCGAGCACTTCCGCGACGTCGGGGCCGAGTGCTACCGCGCCGATGCCCTGGCCCAGGTCGTACGTCTGGTGGAGCTGGTCGCGGCGGCCCACTCCCACGGCTGCGTTCTCCGGGACTTCACCCCGGCCAACGTCATGGTCCGCCCGGACGGTGAACTACGCCTCATCGACCTCGAACTCGCCGTCGTGGACGACGGCACCTCCCCGCCGACCCGGGTGGGAACCCCCGGCTTCAGCGCCCCCGAGCGGCTGGCCGACGCACCCGTCTCGGCGACCGCCGACTACTACAGCCTCGGCGCGACGGCGTGCTTCGTGCTGGCCGGGAAGGTACCGAACCTGCTGTCCGAGGAGCCCGCAGGCAAGGCCCCCGAGGAACGGCTCGCCGCCTGGCTGAACGCCTGCGCCGGGCCGCTCCGCCTGCCCGGCGGCATGGCGGCGATGATCCTCGGACTGATGCGGGACGATCCCGCCGAGCGCTGGGACCCGGCCAGGGCACGCGAGGCCCTTCGGACGTCGGGCCCCGCGCGACCCGGCGCCCGCCCCCCGGCGCCGCAGACCCGCGAGGCCGGGAGACGGACGCCGGCCGCCCCGGTCCACCGCCCGGAGGTGGCCGGACTCAGCGGCCTGGTGGCCGGGATCGTGGACCACCTCGTCGCATCGATGAATCCGGCGGACGAACGCAGGCTGTGGCCGGTGTCGACCACGGCAGGCGAGACCGGCCCCTGCACCGTGCAGCAGGGCTCGGCCGGGGTCCTGGCCGTCCTGACGCGGTACTACGAACTCACCAAGGACCCCCGCCTGCCCGAGGTGATCTCGACCGCGGGCCACTGGACCGCGCGCCGCTCCGACACCCGCTCCACCCGCCCCGGACTCCACTTCGGCGGCCGGGGCACCGCGTGGGCGCTGTACGACGCGGGCCGCGCCATCGACGACCGGGCGCTCGTCGACCACGCGCTGGCCCTGGCACTGGCTCCGCAGGACTCCACGCTCCACCACGACATCACCCACGGCACCGCGGGCAGCGGCACGGCCGCCCTCCACCTGTGGCACCGTACGGGCGACCCGCGCTTCGCCGCGCTTGCCGCCGACGCGGCCGACCGACTGGCCGCCGCCGCGCAGCGCGAGGCGTCCGCGGTGGGCTGGCCGGTTCCCGCGGACGCCCTGTCCGGAGAAGTCGGCAAGCGTTATCTCGGTTTCGCCCACGGGACGGCCGGGATCGGCTGTTTCCTCCTCTCCGCCGGGCTCGTCCCACACCGCCCCGAGCACAGGGAACTGGCCGTGGAGATCGGCGAGCAACTGGTGGCCGACGCCGTACTCGTGGGCGGGGCGGCCCAGTGGCCCGCCTACGCCACGGACACGCCCACGGCCCCGTACTGGTGCCACGGTGCGGCGGGCATCGGCAGCTTCCTGGTCCGGCTGTGGCAGGTCACCGGTGACGACAGATTCGGCGACCTCGCCCACCTCAGCACCCGTTCCGTCACGGAACGCGCCTCCCGCGCCCCCCTCACCCAGTGCCACGGCCTTGCGGGCAACGGTGACTTCCTGCTCGACATGGCCGAGGCCACGGGCGACCCCGCGTACCGGACGCAGGCCGAGGAGCTGGCCCGCCTCGTCCTCGCGGAAGCCGCCCACCGCCATGGCCACGCGGTCTTCCCCAACGAGTACGGGGACGTCTCGACCAGTTGGAGCGACGGATCCGCCGGGATCCTGGCGTTCCTCCTGCGGCTGCGGCACACCGACTCCCGGCACTGGATGATCCAGCTGCCGGGCTGAGCGGCAGGAGGCCTGCCGCCACCTCTCAGAGAAGGAAGAAGATCATGGAGAACCTCAACCTCGACCTCGAACTGCTCGCCGAGCTGCACGCCCTTCCGGAGACCGACCCGGTCGACATCGGCGGAGCACCGTTCAGCGGGACGTGTGCGTGCACCGGCCTCCTGACCCTCCTCAACACGGTCTGTGTGGGCATCAGCTGTAGCTAGCCAACCGTCACGAGCCCCCGGGCGGAGGCTGTCCTGGGACAGCCTCCGCCCGGGGTGCCGGCCCGGTCCTCCCCTGTCCCCGAGCAGTAAGGCTGACGCAGCGTGCCGACGAGACGCGCCGACGACCTCGCCCCCACAGCCCTCATGACGGCCGCCCCCACCGGTGCGCACGCCATACGCCACCCGTCCGGGCCGGCGTACGCCATCAGCACACGCGGGCTGGTCAAGAGCTATCCCGGCCCCGAGGGCGCCACCACCTACGCCGTGCGCGACCTGGACCTCGACGTGGCACGGGGCGAGATGTTCGCCTTCCTCGGCCCCAACGGCGCCGGGAAGTCCACCACCATCGCCCTGCTGTGCGCCCTGGCCCGGCCCACCGCCGGCCACGCCACGGTGGCGGGCGCCGACGTCCTCACCCAGCCCCACCGGGTACGGCGACAGGTCGGCATCCTGTTCCAGCACAGCGCGCTCGACCCCGACCTGACGGTGAGCCAGAACCTCCACATCCACGCACGCCTCTACGGGATGCGCAGCCGGTACGCCCGCCAACGCGCCGCCGAGGTGCTGGAGACGGCCGGACTGACCGACCGGCCGCGCTCTCCCGTCCGCACGCTGTCCGGCGGTATGCGGCGCCGCCTGGAGATCGCCCGCCAACTGTTGCACGCGCCCGACGTGCTGTTCCTGGACGAGCCGACCACCGGGCTCGACCCTCACGCCCGCGCCCAGATCTGGGAGCACCTGCGCGCCCTGCGCCAACGGCACGGCAGCACGCTCTTCGTCACCACCCACTACCTGGACGAGGCGGAGAACTGCGACCGCATCGCGATCATCGACCACGGCCGGCTCGTGGCACAGGGAACGCCGCTCGCGCTGAAGGCAGCGATCGGAGACGACCGGGTCGTGCTGCGTACCGGAGACGACGCCGCGGCCCGAGAGGTCGTCCGGCGGACCGCACCACCGGAACATCCCGTCACCATGGACGCCGACGGGGTCTGCCTACGGGTGCCCGGCGGCAGCGCCTGGATCCCTCGCCTGTGTGCGGCACTGGAGGGCCACGGCATCGCGGTGCACGCCGCTTCCGCGACGCCGCCCACCCTCGACGACGTCTTCTTCCACCACACGGGCCGCAGCCTGCAAGCCGCCCCGACAGCCCCGACACCGACCGGCCCCACTCCGGGCGCGACCACGACAGACACCGGCGACGGTGACGGTGACGGCCTATGACCACCATCCCCCTCCACCCCGCCGACACCTCCGCCCCGCCCGGAACCTCCCCTGCGTGCGGCGCCTCCGGCAGTGGACGACCGACCCGCCTCCAGCACGAACTGCGCGCGTTCCACGCTCTGGTCCACCGCGATCTGCTGCGCCTGGCCGGCCAGCGCATTCAGACCGCGCTGATGCTGCTCCACCCGGTGCTGTACCTCCTCATCCTCGGCGGCGGAATGTCCGCCCTCATCCCTCAGACGTCACTGGGCGTCGGGTATCAGACCTACCTCTTCCCCGGCATGCTGATGATGACGGTGCAGACCCCGGCCTTCATGGTCGGCGTCCGCCTGATCACCGACCGGCAGAGCGGCTACCTGCGGGAACTGCTGATGGCCCCGGCCAACCGCACCACCCTGCTCCTGGGCAGCTGCGCCGGAGGCACCCTGGTCGCCACGGTCCAGGGCGTGGTCCTGCTCAGCATGGCCGGCGTGGTCGGCCTGCCCTACGACCCGCTTCTCCTGGCGCTTCTCCTCGCCGGCATGGTCCTGGTCTCCTTCACGATCACCGCCTTCGCCCTGGCCCTCGCCGTGAGCCTGCGAAGGGCCGAGGCGTTCCACACCCTCCTCGGTGTGGTGATGATGCCTGTGCTGTTCCTCTCCGGCGGCTTCTTTCCGCTCCAGGCCCTCCCCGGCTGGGCCCGGATCCTGGCCGACGTCAATCCGCTGGCCTACGGGGTGGACCTGCTCCGCCGTGGCATCGCACTGCGGGCGCCGGACCGGGCAGCCGTCGGTGGCATCGAATGGGCGGGCTGGCAGCCTCCCCTCCTCCTCGAAGCCGCCCTGCTCCTGGTCAGCGGTGTGCTGGCCCTGTTGTGGGCGGGCCGCCGCTTCAACCGCCTTGAATGACCGACTGACCGTCACCGCCTCGGAGGCAAGCACTCGCGCGCCGCGTTGATACGGACCTTGACGCCGGCGGTGCCCTGTGGCGGGCGTGGCAGCGCGCCGATGCGGCGCCACGGGCAGCCGAGCCGGCCGAACCTCCCTCCGGTACTGGACTGCTGGTCTTGGAGGGACGAGGCGGCCCGCAGCTTCGTCAGCGGCGTCTACCACCTGAGCATGCGCCGACTCTTCAGAGGCGTAGAAGTGGTGCAGGGCGTGAAAGCCGTGCTCCCGGGACGGTCAGGCCGGCGAATCCATCGACTCCCTGGCCCGCCGGCCTGGGCACTCCGACCCCGGGTTCACGCTGCGGGAGTACTCACACTTCCTGCCGCGAGCCGGCGCGCGCGGGGCGGCGCCGCCATCGACGCGATCTTCGCGTAGCCGCGGCCGGCCGGCAGGGCCCGTTGAGTGTGGGCCCGGAGCCCGCCCAAGGCCCAAAGTCCCGGAGAAGTCCCGGAGAAGTCCCAGAGATGCCGCCGCACCCCTCACCTGCCCGCTACGGAGCACGTCAGAGGAGGTGCAGCGGCATCGTCATGTCAAATGTCCCGGAACGTCTCGATCTGGGCGCCCACCGAGTTGAGGCGTTCGGCCAGGTCCTCGTAGCCGCGGTTGATCACGTACACGTTCCGCAGGACCGACGTGCCCTCGGCGGCCATCATCGCGAGGAGGACGACCACGGCGGGGCGCAGGGCGGGCGGGCACATCATCTCGGCGGCGCGCCAGCGCGTCGGGCCCTCGACCAGGACCCGGTGCGGGTCGAGCAACTGGAGACGTCCGCCGAGCCGGTTGAGGTCGGTCAGATAGATGGCGCGGTTGTCGTAGACCCAGTCGTGGATCAGGGTCTGGCCCTGCGCGGACGCGGCGATGGCCGCGAAGAACGGGACGTTGTCGATGTTGAGGCCGGGGAACGGCATCGGGTGGACCTTGTCGATGGGCGCCTCCAGTTTGGAGGGCCGGACGGTGAGGTCGACCAGGCGGGTGCGGCCGTTGTCGGCGACGTACTCGGCGGAGCGGTCGTGGTCGAGGCCCATCTCCTCCAGGACCGCGAGTTCGATCTCCAGGAACTCGATCGGCACCCGCTTCACGGTCAGTTCGGACTCGGTGACGACGGCCGCGGCCAGCAGGCTCATCGCCTCGACCGGGTCCTCGGACGGCGAGTAGTCCACGTCGACGTCGATGTTCGGCACACCGTGCACGGTGAGTGTGGTGGTGCCGATGCCGTCGACCCGGACGCCCAGGGCCTCCAGGAAGAAGCAGAGGTCCTGGACCATGTAGTTCGACGACGCGTTGCGGATGACGGTGGCGCCGTCGTGGCGGGCGGCGGCGAGCAGCGCGTTCTCGGTCACGGTGTCGCCGCGCTCGGTCAGCACGATCGGGCGGCCGGGGGAGACGTCGTGGGAGACCTGCGCGTGGTACAGGCCCTCGGTCGCGGTGATGTCGAGGCCGAAGCGGCGCAGCGCGATCATGTGCGGCTCGATGGTGCGGGTGCCGAGGTCGCAACCGCCCGCGTAAGGCAGCTTGAACTGGTCCATGCGGTGCAGCAGCGGGCCGAGGAACATGATGATCGACCGGGTGCGGCGCGCGGCCTCCGCGTCGATCGCCGCCATGTCCAGCTCGGCGGGCGGCACGATCTCCAGGTCCACGCCGTCGTTGATCCAGCGGGTGCGGACACCGATGGAGCCCAGCACCTCCAGGAGGCGGTAGACCTCCTCGATGCGGGCGACGCGGCGCAGGACCGTGCGGCCCTTGTTGAGGAGGGTGGCGCACAGCAGTGCCACACAGGCGTTCTTGCTCGTCTTGACGTCGATGGAGCCGGAGAGGCGGCGACCGCCCACGACTCGGAGGTGCATCGGCCCCGCATAGCCCAGGGACACGATCTCGCTGTCCAGGGCTTCCCCGATACGGGCAATCATCTCAAGGCTGATGTTCTGGTTGCCGCGCTCGATCCGGTTGACGGCACTCTGGCTGGTGCCGAGCGCCTCGGCCAACTGGGACTGAGTCCAGCCACGATGCTGTCGGGCGTCACGGATGAGCTTGCCGATGCGTACGAGGTAGTCGTCTGCCATGAGCCGTACGTTATCTCAGATATGAGATGGGGTTCGCGCTGGGGGTGGCATTCGGGTGAGGGCTGTGTGCCCACCGGCGTCCATCGGGCCGCGTTCTGACGATCCGTCGGCGCACGACCCGCGTCAACTCGAACCGGTCCGTCCGGGTGGCGACGTGGTGGCCGGCCACGCCAGGGGCGCACGCCGACACCGTCCGGGCGCACGCCGGTGCGGTCCGGGCATGACCCCGGCGGCGCGATGTACTAGAGTTATCTCGACATCGAGATATCTGCCGAGGCGCACCACAGCCCCGCGGCACCGCCGATCCGGCGGTAAGGGTTACCTAACTTAGCCTTACCTCAGCGGATCGGCAACGTGACGTGGCGGCAGGATGTGGTGGAACGCGCACATATATGAAGGAGACTGTCGTGTCGGCGAACAGCTTCGACGCCCGCAGCACGCTGCGCGTGGGCGACGAGTCGTACGAGATCTTCAGGCTGGACAAGGTCGAGGGCTCCGCGCGCCTTCCCTACAGCCTCAAGGTGCTCCTGGAGAACCTGCTCCGCACCGAGGACGGCGCGAACATCACCGCCGACCACATCCGGGCGCTCGGCGGCTGGGACTCCCAGGCGCAGCCCAGCCAGGAGATCCAGTTCACGCCGGCCCGCGTGATCATGCAGGACTTCACCGGCGTGCCCTGTGTCGTGGACCTCGCGACCATGCGTGAGGCCGTCAAGGAGCTGGGCGGCGACCCGGCGAAGATCAACCCGCTGGCCCCGGCCGAGCTGGTCATCGACCACTCCGTCATCGCCGACAAGTTCGGCACGAACGACGCCTTCGCGCAGAACGTCGAGCTGGAGTACGGCCGCAACCGCGAGCGGTACCAGTTCCTCCGCTGGGGCCAGACCGCGTTCGACGAGTTCAAGGTCGTCCCGCCCGGCACCGGCATCGTCCACCAGGTCAACATCGAGCACCTGGCCCGTACGGTCATGGTCCGCAATGGCCAGGCGTACCCCGACACCCTCGTCGGCACCGACTCGCACACCACCATGGTCAACGGCCTCGGCGTCCTCGGCTGGGGCGTCGGCGGCATCGAGGCCGAGGCCGCGATGCTCGGCCAGCCCGTGTCGATGCTCATCCCGCGCGTCGTCGGCTTCAAGCTGACCGGTGAGCTGACCCCCGGCACCACCGCCACCGACCTGGTCCTCACGATCACCGAGATGCTCCGCAAGCACGGTGTCGTCGGCAAGTTCGTGGAGTTCTACGGCGAGGGCGTCGCCGCGACCTCGCTCGCCAACCGCGCCACCATCGGCAACATGTCGCCGGAGTTCGGCTCCACCGCCGCGATCTTCCCGATCGACGGCGAGACCATCAAGTACCTGAAGCTGACGGGCCGCAGTGAGCAGCAGCTCGCGCTCGTCGAGGCGTACGCCAAGGAGCAGGGCCTCTGGCTCGACCCGGCCGCCGAGCCCGACTTCTCCGAGAAGCTGGAGCTGGACCTCGCCACGGTCGTCCCGTCGATCGCGGGGCCGAAGCGCCCGCAGGACCGGATCGTCCTCGCCAACGCGTCGCAGCAGTTCAAGCAGGACGTGCGGAACTACGTCAGCGACGACGAGGAGGCCGGCAAGGAGTCCTTCCCGGCGTCCGACGCCCCGGCCGCCACCAACGGCGTCCCGACGAACCCGACCACCGTCACCGCCCCCGACGGCTCCACGTACGAGATCGACCACGGCGCCGTCACCGTCGCCGCGATCACCTCCTGCACCAACACCTCGAACCCGTATGTCATGGTCGCCGCCGCGCTGGTGGCCAAGAAGGCGGTCGAGAAGGGCCTCACCCGCAAGCCGTGGGTCAAGACCACGCTCGCCCCGGGCTCCAAGGTCGTCACCGACTACTTCGACAAGGCCGGGCTCACGCCCTACCTCGACAAGGTCGGCTTCAACCTCGTCGGCTACGGCTGCACCACCTGCATCGGCAACTCGGGCCCGCTGCCCGACGAGGTCTCCAAGGCCGTCAACGACCACGACCTCGCCGTGGTCTCGGTGCTCTCCGGCAACCGCAACTTCGAGGGCCGGATCAACCCCGACGTCAAGATGAACTACCTGGCGTCCCCGCCGCTCGTCGTCGCCTACGCCCTCGCCGGCTCCATGAAGATCGACATCACGCGCGACGCGCTCGGCATCGACACCGAGGGCAAGCCCGTCCACCTCCAGGACATCTGGCCCACCGAGGCCGAGGTCAACGACGTCGTCGCGGGCGCCATCGGCGAGGACATGTTCAACAAGTCCTACCAGGACGTCTTCGCGGGCGACGCCCAGTGGCAGGCGCTGCCGATCCCGACCGGCAACACCTTCGAGTGGGACGCCGAGTCGACGTACGTCCGCAAGCCCCCGTACTTCGAGGGCATGACGATGGAGACCACCCCGGTCTCCGACATCGCGGGCGCCCGCGTCCTGGCCAAGCTGGGCGACTCGGTCACCACCGACCACATCTCCCCGGCCGGCGCCATCAAGGCCGACACCCCGGCCGGCGAGTACCTCACGGGCCACGGTGTGCAGCGCCGTGACTTCAACAGCTACGGCTCGCGCCGCGGCAACCACGAGGTCATGATCCGCGGCACCTTCGCCAACATCCGCCTGCGCAACCAGATCGCGCCGGGCACCGAGGGCGGCTACACCCGCGACTTCACCCAGGCCGACGCTCCTGTCGCCTTCATCTACGACGCCTCGCGCAACTACATCGAGCAGGGCATCCCGCTCGTCGTCCTCGCGGGCAAGGAGTACGGCTCCGGCTCGTCCCGCGACTGGGCCGCCAAGGGCACCGCGCTCCTCGGCGTCAAGGCCGTCATCGCCGAGTCGTACGAGCGCATCCACCGCTCGAACCTCATCGGCATGGGCGTCCTGCCGCTCCAGTTCCCCGAGGGCGCGTCCGCCGAGGCGCTGGGCCTCACCGGCGAGGAGACCTTCTCCTTCACCGGAGTGACCGAGCTGAACAACGGCACCACCCCCCGCACGGTCAAGGTCACCACGGACACCGGCGTCAGCTTCGACGCGGTCGTCCGGATCGACACCCCCGGCGAGGCGGACTACTACCGCAACGGTGGCATCATGCAGTACGTCCTGCGCTCCCTCATCCGCAAGTAGGCATCCGCGAGCAGGCGGGCGCGGACGGCAGACCGCATCCGAGGGCCGCACCCCTGGACGTCAGGGGTGCGGCCCTCTGCTTCCGCCGGGCCCCGCAAGCCTTGTAGGCGCTTCTGTAAGGACACGTATGCGACAGAACCCCGCGCGGCGCACCGCCCTGCTCGACGCCGCCATCGAAGTCCTCGCCGGGGAAGGCTCCCGGGGGCTCACGCTGCGCGCCCTCGACCGGGAGGCCGGCGTCCCGACGGGCACCGCGTCCAACTACTTCACGGACCGCGCCGACCTGCTCGGGCAGGTCCTGGGGCGGGTACGGGAACGGCTCACCCCCGACCCGGCCGCACTCGGCGCCACCATGACCGCCGAACCCTCCAGGGAACTCGTCGTCACGCTGATGCACCAGCTCATCGGCCGGATGGAGGCGGACCGCAGCAGCCATCTCGCCATGATGGAACTGCGCCTCGAAGCGACCCGGCGGCCCGAACTCCGCGAGGAGCTGAGCGGCTTCTTCAGCACCGAACTCGACGCCAACATCGCCTTCCACCTCGGCGCGGGGCTGCCCGGCGACCGCACAGGGGTCGTACTGCTCTACCTCGCGATGCTCGGCCTCCTGCTGGACGAACTCACCCTGCCCGGCCTCCTCACGCACCATCGCCCCGACCAACTGGTCGAGGCGATGGTGACAAGGCTGCTCGGCGAGGAGCCCTAGACGGCCCTGTACGTACTGACCCGTCAGGACAGCAGCTCCACCTCCGCGAGCGTCGACTCGGTGTCGAACACCAGCCGGTAGTGGGCGTACGCCTTCGACGAGCCGACCGAGAAGACCCGGGTCTGCTTGTCCCAGGCGAAGGACTCGCCCGCCCGCTTGTCCAGGTCCTTCCACGCCGTACCGTCCGCGGAGCCCTGGAGGACCCAGCCCTTCGGGGCCTTCGTACGGTCCGCCGAGGTCAGCGTGTACTGCGCGGCCTGGGTGTCACCCGCCACCGGCAGGTCGACGGACACCACGGTCGCGCTCGTCGCCGACGTGTTGTCGAACAGCGCGCCCGCACCCTTCAGGGCGTCCGTGCGCGGCGTGGGCACCTTGTCGTCCTGCGTCACCGAGGACGGCGCCGCGTTCTTGCCGGTGCCCCACGACGACGGCTTCGAGCCCATCGAGAACTCCAGGACTCCGCCGCGCGCGATCTTCTCGTGCGGCAGCGCCGTCGAATTCCACGCCTTGCCGTTGACCTTCAGGCCCTGCACATAGATGTTCTTGCCGCTGTTGCGGGGCGCCTTGACCACGAGGTCGCGGCCGTTGTCCATATGGACCGTGGCCTTGGTGAACAGCGGAGAGCCGATCGCGTACTCGCCACTGCCCATCACCAGCGGGTAGAAGCCGAGCGCCGAGAAGATGTACCACCCCGACATCTCGCCGTTGTCCTCGTCACCGAGGTAGCCCTGCCCGATCTCGCTGCCCAGGTAGAGCCGGGAGAGGACCTCGCGGACCTTCTCCTGCGTCTTCCAGGGCTGACCGGCCGCGTCGTACATGTAGGCGGCGTGGTGCGCGGGCTGGTTCGAGTGCCCGTACTGGCCCATCCGCACATCACGGGCCTCCGTCATCTCATGGATGACCCCGCCGTAGGAACCGGGGAACCCGGCCGTCTCCGGCGTCCCGAAATAGGTGTCGAGCTTCTTCGCGAGCCCGCTCCGGCCGCCGTACAGATTCGCCAGACCCCGCGAGTCCTGCGTCGCGGTGAAGGCGTATCCCCAGCCGTTGGTCTCGGTGTAGTCGTACCCCCACACCCGCGGGTCGTACTTCTCCGCGTCGACCCGCCAGACACCCTTCGTGTCACGGCCCTGGAAGAAGCCGATCTTCTCGTCGAAGAGGTTGACGTAGTCGCGCGCCCGGTTGAGGAAGTACTCCGACTCCTCCTTGTAACGTTTCTTGCCGGTCTTCTTGTAGAGGGCCTTGCCCATCTCGGCGATGCCGTAGTCGTTGACATAGCCCTCCAGCGCCCAGGACAGACCCTCGTGGGTGTCCGTGCTGGTGTAGCCGAGGAACGGCGAGGTGGTCATGCCCTTGCGGCCCACACCCGACGACGGCGGCACGACGGTCGCGTTCTTCAGCGCCGCGTCGTACGCCGCCTCCGCGTCGAAGTCGACGCCCTTGACGTACGCGTCGGCGAACGCCACGTCCGAGGAGGTGCCGGTCATCAGGTCCGCGTACCCGGGCGACGACCAGCGCGAGGTCCAGCCGCCGTCCTTGTACTGCTGCACGAACCCGTCGACCAGCTCACCCGCCTGATTCGGCGTCAGGAAGGAGTAGGCGGGCCAGGTCGTGCGATACGTGTCCCAGAAGCCGTTGTTGACATACGGCTTGCCGTCGACGATCTTCGCGCCGGTGTGCGTCGGCGTGTCCGGGTTCGGCTGCGGCGAGAACGGCGACGCGTACTGGTACTTCGAACCCACCTTCTCGAAGCCCGAGTTGGGGTACAGGTACAGCCGGTACAGGTTGGAGTACAGGGTGGTGAGCTGGTCGGGCGTGGCGCCCTCCACCTCGACGCGCCCCAGGACCTTGTCCCACTCCTGCTGGGCCTTCGAGCGGACCTTGTCGAAGGACGAGCCCGCCGGGATCTCCTGGCGCAGATTGTCCTTCGCCTGGTCCACGCTGATCAGCGAGGTCGCCAGGCGCAGCGTCACCGTGCGGTCCTTGCCCGGCTTGAAGCGCAGGAAGCCCGACACGTCACCGCCCGCGTCGCTCTTCAGCTTGCCGCCGCCGGTGACCGCCGTGTCGAAGACGCCGTACACGAACAGGCGGGTCGCGCCCGTCGACAGTCCGGACTTCACGTCCGAGAAGCCGGTCACGACACCGTTGTCGGTGTCGAGGGTGAGTCCGGCCTTGTCGGAGACGTTGTCGAATATCACGCTCGCGTCGTCACCGGGATAGGTGAACTTGAACATCGCCGCGTGGTCCGTCGGCGTCATCTCCGTCTTGAGACCGTTCTCGAAGGTCACGCCGTAGTAGTGCGGGCGCGCCGTCTCGTTCTCGTGCCGGAAGGGCAGCGTCCGTGCGGTCCGCGAGGCGTCCGGGGTGCCGGCCGCGAGGGACGGCATCAGCTGGAACGTCTGCCGGTCACCCATCCAGGGGCTCGGCTCATGGCTCGCGCTGAACGCCTGGAGCGTGGGCAGATTGTCCGCGTTGTTCCCGCGCGCGTAGTCGTACAGCCAGCTCAGGGAGCCCGCGTTGGTCACCGGGGTCCAGAAGTTGAAGCCGTGCGGGACCGCCGTCGCCGGGAAGTTGTTGCCCCGCGAGAAGCCGCCGCTGGAGTTGGTGCCGCGGATCGTCGACGCGTAGTCCGACAGATGCGCCTTCGGCTTCTCCGGCTTCGCGACCTTCAGCGCCACGTCGTCGATCCAGCCCCGGAACTTCGCCGGGCCCTTCGGCGAGTCGTACGCCACCAGGATCCGGTCGACCGTCTTGCCGGCCGCGACCGAGCCGATCCGCGAGACGACGTTGTTCCACTGGTTGACGTAGAGCGCCTTGGCCGCGCCCTGCCCCTGCGGAGTGAGCTTGAAGCCGTGCGCGTCCAGGGCGCCCAGATCACTCAGATAGGTGCCGTCGGTGAAGGCGAGGTCCATGGACACGTTCGTCGCGTCGTAGTCCAGGTCGCCCGCGGCCATCGACGGGAAGATCTTGTACGACAGCTCGGTGTCCCGCCCGACGCCCACGTTCACGTCGAACACCTTGTTGTACGAGTAGGCCCGGCCGTCCGCCGTGTGCGAGCCCGCGTACCGCAGCGCCCGCTTCCCGGTGAAGCCCGCGCCCGCCTTGGCGGTGGGGGAGCCGCTGGGACCCCGGTCGACCAGCGACAGCATGTCCTTCGGCGTCGGATCACCGGCGTCGGCCGTCGCGAACTGGACGTCCGCGAGCTGGGTGGCGGACGCGCCGTTGTTCTTCGTGATGTCGAGGCGGAAGTGCGCGAAGCTCTCCGGCGCCGCGAGGTCGTAGATCTTCGTCTGAAAACGGCCGCTGAACGTCTCGCCGCTCCGGGTGTCGAGGGTCTTCCACTCCTTGCCGTCGGCCGAGCCCTGGAGGGTCCAGTCCTTCGGGTCGCGGTCGGCGAAGTCGTTGGCCGACGTCATGGCGTACTTGATCGCGGTGACCGGCTGGTCCAGGTCGAACTCGACCCAGCCCGTCGGCGCGAACGTGAGCCACTTGGTGCTGGACTCACCGTCGACGAGGTTCTCCTTGACCTCACCGGAGCCCGCGTTCTCCCCACTTGCCCGGACATCGGTGACATGGTCCGTGACGTTCCCCGGGATGCCGGCGCTGTAGCCGCCGTCCACACCGGACGTCCGCTTCTCGCCCGTGGGCCCGGTCTCCACCGTGCTGAGCCAGTCGGGTGCCGGGTCACCGGACTCGAACGACGAGCCGAACTCCTTGTCGGGCACCGCCGCTTGACCCGGAAGGGCCACCGCGGCGCCCTGCCCCGTGACCACGAGCGCCAAGGCCGCCGCCCCCAGGACGGCGGTCGAACCTAGTCTGTGCCGAGATCTGCGCCGCATCCCTCTGCCCCTCCTCAGGAACCAGACAACGTTGTCAATTCCACATCGCAAGGAACAGTAGTGCGTCAAGTGCTCTACCGTGTCAAGGGTGTTGTGCGTGATGTCTGTGGTGTATCGCGCGGGAGGGTGGTACGACCACTCATTCGGCGTTGTTTTCGGACACCCCGTAAGGGCTCGCCGAACTCGCCTCCGGCTCTTATTTCCGTGAGGTCTCAACTCGGGAAAGACTGCCGGCCCAACCTGCATTCGATCTTGCCCGCGCCCCCTCAAGTGGACTATACCTGTCGGCGTCCGCACCGGTTCCGAGACCTGCGGACCGCCCCGGGGGGATGGGGAGACGGATCACGGTGTCAGGGGGCATCAACTCCGTATATTCCAGGCGTTCCCGGTACTTCCAGCACGACCCCAGCTTCATATCACCGCGGTGCCGGGGAGGATCCGGTTCACCGCCTGAGTCCTGGAGAAGAGAGGACTTGAGCATGGGATCCACTTCCGCCCAGAACAACCACGAGGGCGTCGGCCGTCGCGATCTGATCAAGCGCTCCGCCGCGCTCGGTTTGATCGCCGTGCCCACGATGGGTTTCCTGTCCGCGTGTGCCACCGGTGGTGGCGACGGCGACACGAAGGAGACCGACAAGCCCAAGGGCGAGACGTCCGCAAAGAACCCCCTGGGGGTCAAGAAGGGCGCTCCGCTGGAGGCGTTCATCTTCAAGGGCGGTCTGGGCGACCAGTACGCGAAGGACGCCGAGGCCGACTACAACAAGACGTACGGGGTCACGGTCAAGCACACCGGCACCCAGCAGGTCGGCCCCAAGCTGACCCCGCGGTTCGCCGGCGGCAACCCGCCGGACGTCATCGACAACTCCGGCGCCGACCACCTGGACATGAACAAGCTGTCCACCCAGGGCCAGCTCCAGGACCTCGCCGCGCTGCTCGCCGCGCCCTCCATGGACGACGCCGCCAAGAAGATCAGCGACGTCATCCACCCCAGCACGATCGAGAAGGGCAAGCACGGCGACGTCTTCGACGTCCTGTACTACGCCTTCACGATCTACGGCACCTGGTACTCGCAGAAGACCCTCGACGACAACGGCTGGGCCTACCCCAAGACCCTCGACGAGATGGTCAAGCTCTGCGGCGACATCAAGAAGAAGGGCATCGCGCCCTGGACGTACGCGGGCAAATACCCGTACTACGTCCACTTCAACCTGTTCGCCCAGATCGCCAAGATCGGCGGCATGGAGAACTGGATCAAGATCGACAACCTGGAGCCCAACGCCTGGACCAGTAACGACGCGGTCAAGCAGGTCATCGAGCACTACGAGGAGCTGGCCGCCAAGAAGTACTTCCTCGAAGGCAGCCAGGGCCTGACCCACATCCAGTCGCAGACCTCCTGGAACAAGGGCAAGGCCGTCTTCATCCCGAACGGCTCCTGGGTCGAGAACGAGTCCGCCCCGACCACGCCGAAGGACTTCGCCATGGCGGTCGGCGCGCTCTTCGACGGCGGCGCCTCGGACAAGCTCCCGCAGGGCACGCTGCGCGCCGAGCCCAGCGAGCCGTACATCGTCGCCAGCAAGGGCAAGAACCCCGAGGGCGGCATGGAGCTGCTGCGGATCATGCTCTCCAAGAAGCACGCGCAGAACTTCGCCACCAAGGTGAAGTCGCTGACCTGCGTCATGGACGCCACCGAGGGCATGACCCTGTCCCCGGGTCTCGCGTCCGCGAGCAAGGTCTTCAAGGACGCCGGCGACAACCTGATCAGCCTCCAGCTGCAGGAGTGGTACCCGGCGCTCACCGACGAGAAGATCGGCGGCCTGACCGGCCAGCTGCTCACCGGTGACCTCAAGGCAGCCGACTGGATCAAGAAGACGCAGGCGTACGCCGACGACGTCGCCAAGGACGACTCCGTCAAGAAGTTCCAGCGCACCGCCTGATCCGTCCGTTCGGCAGCTGAGTACACAAGGGGAAGGCCGGGAAGTCATGCGGCACGGGAAATACCGATTCATTGTGGGCTTCCTGGCCCTGCCTTTGATTCTTTACGCGGTCTTCGTGATCTCGCCATTCGTGCAGGCGTTCCAGATCTCGATGACCGACTGGTCCGGGCTGGTCGGGACGGCCAAGTTCGTCGGATTCGACAACTTCCAGCGGCTCTGGGAGAGCGCCGACTTCTGGAACGCGCTGCGGCACAACATCTATATGCTGCTCGCCATTCCGGTGGTCACTCTCGGCCTCGGCCTGTTCTTCGCCTTCATGCTGAATGTCGGCGGCAAGCGCAAGAAGAACGAAGTGGTCACGGGCGTGACCGGCTCCAAGTTCTACCGCTTCGTCTACTTCTTCCCGCAGGTCATCTCGATCACGATCATCGCCGTGATCTGGTTCAACATCTACAATCCGGACCCGAGCGACGGCATGCTCAACTCGCTGCTCGGCGCCGTCGGTCTGGACAGTTGGCAGAACGCCTGGCTCGGCGAGAAGAGCATCGCGCTGCTCTGCATCAGCGCGGTCATGGTCTGGGCGAACGTCGGCTTCTACGTCGTGCTGTTCTCGGCGGCCATGGCGTCGATTCCCCGCGAGATCTACGAGGCGGCCCTCCTCGACGGGGCCAGCCGCTTCCACACCTTCTTCCGGATCACCCTCCCGCTGCTGTGGGACACGGTGCAGACCGGCTGGGTGTACATGGGCATCATCGCGCTCGACGCGTTCGCCCTCGTCCAGATCATGTCGGTGAACAACGGCGGCCCCGACGGTGCGACGGACGTCATGCCGCTGAGGCTCTATCAGACGGCCTTCCGCGACAGCCAGTTCGGATACGCATCCGCGATGGGCATCGCGATGCTGATCGTCACCATGGCCTTCGCAGTACTCACGATGCGTTTCGCGCGGCGTGAGCGGATCGAGTTCTAGGGGTACGGGCGAATGGCAACCGAAATCGACACGGTCTCCAAGGACGACGGGGACGGCGGGGGCGGCGGACGCGGCGGGAACGGCGCGGAGCGTCCCCGTATCACCAAGAAGCTCGGCCCGACCGACGGCCGCTCCTCCGAGGGCGGGGTGCTGAACGTCTTCTCGCACGGCATGCTCGTCGTGTGGGCCCTGATGGTCGGCGTGCCCCTGCTGTGGGTGCTGTGGAGCAGCTTCAAGGACACCAACTCGATCCTCACGGACCCCTGGGGCCTGCCGACGACCTTCCACTGGGAGAACTGGTCCAAGGCGTGGGACGACGCCAACATGGGGACCTACTTCGTCAACACCGTGATCGTGGTGGGCGGTTCGGTGATCGGGACCATGGTCCTCGGCTCGATGGCCGCGTACGTCCTGGCCCGCTTCGAGTTCCCGGGCAACCGGTTCATCTACTACCTGTTCGTCGCCGGTATGTCCTTCCCGGTGTTCATGCTGGTCATCCCGCTCTTCTTCGTGCTGCGGGACTTCCCGGGAACCTCGCTCCTGGCGACGTACCAGGGTCTGATCCTCGTCTACATCGCCTATTCGCTGCCCTTCACGGTCTTCTTCATGACCGCGTTCTTCCGAACACTGCCCACGTCGGTCGCGGAAGCCGCCGCGATCGACGGGGCGTCGCACACGCGGATCTTCTTCCAGGTGATGCTGCCGATGGCCAAGCCCGGCCTGATCAGCATCGGCATCTTCAACTTCCTGGGGCAGTGGAACCAGTACCTGCTGCCGATGGTGCTCAACCAGCAGGAGGACAAGTACGTCCTGACGCAGGGCCTGGCGATGATCGCGCTGCAACAGGGCTACGAGAACGACTGGGGCGCGCTGATGGCCGGCATGATGATCGCGATGCTGCCGGTGCTGATCGTGTACTTCGTCTTCCAGCGCCAGGTGCAGGCAGGTCTGACGGCGGGCGCGCTGAAGTAGCCGCCTTCTCTTTCGCAGGGGGAGGGCCCTGGCGCCGAACGGGCGCCAGGGCCCTCCCCTCTGTCCGCGCGGTCAGTTCAGGAGCTGTGCCTCCCAGGCCAGGCGGGCCGCGAGGGTGCGGTTCGGGGTGCCGAGCCGGTCGAGGATGGTCTGCACATGGTCCTTCACGGTGGCCGGTCCGACGGCGAGCGCTTTCGCTATCTCCGGGTTGGTCAGACCCTTGCCGACAAGGGTCAGCACCTCCTGTTGACGGGGTGTCAGTTTCTCCTGCACCTGCCGCAACGCGCTGTTCGTGTGCGGCTGTTCATTGCTGCGCAGGAATCCGGTGACCACGGTCCGCGCCCAGGGCGCCGGCAGTGACCAGCCCCCCGAGGTGACGGTCCTGATGGCCTGGGCCAGTGATCGGGCACCGCTGTCCCGCTCGGCGATGCCGAGCGCCCCCGAGCGCAGGAGGCGGTGCAGGGAGAGATGGTCGTGCGCCGGGACGAGCAGCAGCAGGGGTGGCGAGCCCCGGCGGCGCAGCCGGGACAGCGAGGTGAGCAACTGGTCGGCTCCCCGGTCGGAGCCGAGGAGACAGACGTCCAACGCCCCGCGACGGGCCGGGGAATGCGTGTCCTGCAACGTTCCGGTCATGGACACTCTGATGTCCGATTCCCTGGTCAACAGGGCTTCCACACCTGCTCGATACACTTCGCTGTCGTCAAACAGCCCTACGTCGATCATGGCCCCCCCGGGTCTCATGAAGCGCTTGCTGTACGGACCTGAGTCTACGGATCCGCCTACGCCGAACAAGGGGGATTCCGCTCCACCGATCGGCGGGGGGCGCCCCTCGCGCCACCACCGATCAGTGGTGGTGGCCCCCGGAGCCTCCGGATTGAATGCCCATGTCAACAAGGGGTCGCGGGGGACACCCGGGAGACCCCGAGGCATCGGGAAGGACACGGGTGAAGAAGCACCTGATCAAGAGGGCCGCCGGCGTCGTGGGCGCGGCCACCGTCATGACGCTGGTACCGCTCGCGGGCACGTCGTACGCGGCGACCTGTAGCGGAACCGGATGTACCAACAAGGGCCCGGTGGCCACGGGTTGCGACGCGGGCGCCACGACCAAGAAGTCCACCGGTGACTCCTACCGGTACGCGGAGCTGCGCTGGTCCGCGACCTGTACCGCGGGATGGGTCCGCGTGGTCACGAAGGACTCCCCGTGGGGCCCCGACTACGCCACGATCGAAGCCTGGAACAAGAACACCTGGGACCTGACCAAGTCCCTCAGCGTCTCGGCGGTCAGCAACGGCTCCGACTGGTCCAACATGATCGGCGGCGCTGGTTACGCGTACCGCGTCTGCTACAAGAACGCTTGGGACAACACCCTTTCCTGCAGCGGCTACTGGTACTCCTGAGCCGTTTTCGCACCAACCCGACCACAGTTCTTCAGCCGGTGCCCCGTCCGTGAAGCGTTTCCGTCGCGGACGGGGCACCGGCATGCCGGTAAGGAGTTCAGGGTGATACCGAAGAGAAGACGACGGGTGTCGTGGGCGGCGGTGGTGGCCGCCGCCGCGATGCTCGCGGGGACCGTCCAGGGGTCGGCGGGTGCCGCGGACCCCGGACCGGGCGGCGAGGCGGGCGCGAGGCCCGCCGCGCCCGCCCCCGACGCGGTGCCCGCCGACCGGCGGGCCGCGCTGCTGGGCGAGGACTGGAAGGAGTCGGGGGATGTCGCGTGGACGACGAGCGGTGACGCGAGCGGCTTCCACGTCCTGACGGCCCGCGAGCGGGACGGCTACGCGTGGCGTACGGCGGCGACGCTGTCGGAGCCCGGGTTCGACGCGGACGCCTGGATCGGGAACATCTGCGTCACCGGGTCCGGGAAGCGGGCCGTCGTGGTGTACGCGCCCCGGACGTTCACCAACAAACCGGCGCTGATGGCGCGCGGCGCGTTCACGGCCGTGGTCGACCTGGCATCGGGCGAGGTCACCAAGCTCAAGGTGAAGGCGTCGCTGTCGTACTACAACCCGGGCTGCGGCACGGGGGAGAGCGCGGTGCTGACGCAGTCCGGCGGGGACGATCTGCCCGGCACCCGGCTGATCCGCCTGGACACCCGCACGGGCGCGGTGGCCGAGCCGATCCGTACGAAGGGACAGGTCACATCGGCCGTTCCGGCGGCCGGCGGCACCGTCGTCGGCGCGTCGGGCGCGCAGGTGGTACGGATCGACGCGCGGGGCAGGGGCACCGCGCTGGCCCGCACCGACGGGGTCCCGTACCGGCTGACGCCCGACGGGGACGGCGGGCTGGTCTTCCTCGACAAGCGGGGCGAGACGTCCCGCGTGAAGCGGATCGGCGCACCGGCCGTCGCCCGCCCGGACGCCACCCGGACCCGTCCGGCCGTCCTGGCGCAGGGCCGGGCGACCGAGACCGGACTGACCCGCAGCGCCGGGACCGTCTACGTCACCGGAGCGACCAAGCGCACCGCCGCCTCCGCCGAACTGCCCGGTACCGTACGGCGGTTGGCGGGGGAGCCGAAGGACGTGACCGTCTCCACACGGGGCGCGGCCGTCCTGGAGCACCCCGAGTGGGGTGACGGCAAGGGAACGCTGCTCCTGCCCGGCGACGCGGGCCGCGCCCGTACCGTCAAGCTGTCGATGACCGTGCGGGACTCCGGGCGCGAGGCGTCGTTCACGGTGGATCCGGCGCGGCGGGAGTCGGAGCACGCGGCGCAGGGGCGCGCGATGTCGCCGGGTCTGACCGGCGCCGCGCCCTCCGCGAAGGCGGCTTCCGGCCCCTCGGCGAAGGCGGTGGCGGCGGCCTCGCCGACCGACCCCGTCGAGGACGAGCGCACCTGCTCGGTCCCGCGCAACGACCCGCGCAACCAGGCGATGCAGCCCAAGCCGCGCCAGGTCGAATGGGCCGTGGACATGGCGGTCACCGGATATCTGAACACCCACATCAGCCGCCCGGCGAACTGGAAGAACCTGGGAATGCCGGCGTACGCGCCGCAGAGCCTGTTCCTGAACCCGGTCGTCGAGGGCGGTGGCCGGGCGATGGCGCAGGTCATGCTCGGCGTGACCGCGCAGGAGTCGAACATGTGGCAGGCCGCGCGCTCTGCGGTGCCGGGTGTGACGGCGAACCCGCTGATCGGCAACTACTACGGCATCGACCTCTACGACGGTTCCAGCGCCAACGACTGGGACGTCGACTTCGCCGAGGCGGACTGCGGTTACGGCATCACGCAGGTCACCGACCACATGCGGATGGCCGGACGCGAGGACGGACACGGCGGCGCCGCCTGGGACTACCAGAAGCAGCGGGCCGTCGCGCTCGACTACACCGCCAACATCGCGGCGGGCCTCCAGATCCTGATCTCCAAGTGGAACGAGACCCGCGCCGCCGGCATGACCGTCAACCACGGCACGTCGGGCCGCCCCGAGAACTGGTACTACGCCCTGTGGGCGTACAACTCGGGCTTCTACGCCAAGACCACCGACGGCTCCCCGTGGGGTCTGGGCTGGGCCAACAACCCCGCCAACCCCGAGTGGGACGCGGGCAGGCTGCCGTTCATGGAGAACGCGGCCGGCGGCGACGACGCCAGCGCGGCGGCCCGCCCGCAGCTCTGGCCCTACCAGGAGAAGGTCCTCGGCTTCGCCGCCCACCCGCCGTCCTTCCTGGAGTCCCCGGGCGTCATGGTCCCCGCCTTCCGGCAGGCCACCTGGAACGGCACCGGGGAGGCCGTGACCGTCAAGGGCAGCGCCCTGTACAACCGGGCGGGCGTGAAGGCGCCCGAGAACGCGTTCTGCGACACTTCCAACTCCTGTGACCCGAGCCGGATCTCCGACTCGGCGTCGAACGACAGCGCGACCAGTGGGCCGTGCGGCCGTGCGGACTTCAAGTGCTGGTGGAACAAGCCGGTCACCTGGAAGACCGACTGCGTCGACACCTGCGGGTACGAGTTCATCCGCTTCGCCAACACGATGCCCGAGGAGGCCGACGGCACCGCCTATCCACCCGTCTGCACCACCGCCGGACTGCCGTCGGGCGCCCTGATCGTCGACGACGTCCCCCAGGGCACCCCGGTGATCCGCCCCGGCTGCTCGAACAGCGGCTGGTCCAACGCGGGCACCTTCTCCTTCCAGTTCTCGAACAACGGAACCGAGACCGTCTACCCCTCCAAGGTCGACCTGCACCAACTCGGCGCGGGCTTCGGCGGCCACTTCTGGTTCGGCCACACCCGTATCGCCGACGACAAGGGCATGCGGCTGAAGATCGAGGGCAAGTGGCGGCTGAAGGACCCGCTCAAGAGCCAGGCCAAGGTGATGGTCCACCTGCCCGACCACGGCGCCCAGACCGCCAGGGCGACCTACGAGATCGACACGGCCCACGGCACGGAGCGCCGCACCATCTCGCAGCCGGGGAACGGCAACCGCTGGGTGTCGCTCGGCGCCTTCCGCTTCGACAACACGCCCGAGGTCCGGCTCAACTCGATCGCGTCGGACGGCACGGGCGACAAGGACATCGCCTTCGACGCGGTCGCGTTCGTCCCCGGAAACTACGACCTGATCCCCGACATCCGGCTTCCGGACGGGGACCCGAACGCACCCGAGCCCGCCGAGGTGGAGCCGGTGACCACGGTGCCCGGGGACGTCTTCCCGCGCCCCGGACTCCAGGCGGCCACGGCGGGCAGGTCGGCCGGGAAGCACCCGGACGCCTTCGACTGCCGGCCCGTCAAGGGCAAGAAGAACACCGAGGTCTGCCTCGAATTCCCGGACGAACCGGCGAAAAGCAAGCCCACCCCGCCTTCCTCGTCGGCGCCCGGGATCAGCGCCGCCGACTTCTGCGACCAGAACGGTTCGGCGAAGTTCTTCAGCAGAACGAAGGCATGCCTTCAGGACACCTTCTCCGCCACGGTCTACAAGGACGGTGTGCCGATCGCGCAGAACATCTACGCGTACGACCACGAGATCGCCCTCGACATCGAGAGCGCGACCTTCCGGCAGACGGTGACCATCAAACCCACGACCGTGGACCCGAAGGTTCCCTCGGTCGGCATCAACCTCCAGTCCTTCTGCTCCCCGAAGTGCTCGTCTGGCGGCATCATCTGGTCCGTCCCGGCCACCTGGGCACCCGGTGACATGCATACGGCGGTCGGCACGATCGACCACACCTGGCTGGGCACATCGGGCCACGACACCATGCATCTGAACTGGATCATCTCGTCGACCATGGCGGGAGCACCGAACGGCGGCGCGGACTTCGAGGTGGCGGGCGGAAAGATGGACATCCGCTGCGACCTCGAAGCCAAGGCCACCAGGGGGAAGCCGGGCTGTGTCTTCCCGGAGTACATCCCGACCTACGTGGTCAACACCGCGGCGAACCCCTCGGCGGCGGCCTTCTACTGGATCCTCATGCAGAAGCTGCCCTCCCACCCGGGCAGCCGGGAGCACGACCAGCCGCTGAACTACCTCGCCGATTCGACACGGCAGGGGCTGAACCGGGAACTGGTGTGCCCGAAGTCGGGCCCGGACAAATTCGTCGGCAACCCCGCGTCGAAGCCGCCGGGCGGAACCTCCAGCTGTGACGAGTACCCGTTCGCGGCCACCTACCAGAGCGGAGGGATGCCCCCGCAGGCCGTCCTCTCCGGAAAGGACTGCACCCAGATCTACGCGTCGCCGGTGGCCGGCGGGGGTTGGACCATCCTCGAAGACCCGAATTACGCCCGGGTCAACACCTGGACCGAGATCTGTGGCCGGGCCAGCATTCCCGGCGACGAGAACTCGGGCGCGGCCAACCGGATCGGTCTGTTCTTCGTGCCCAAGAACCGTGTGCTGGACAAGGACCGGTTCTATCTGAGCACCCCTGGCTTCGAGGAGTGCACGGACCTGGCTCAGATCTGCTTCGTACGGACCCGTAACTGACGCCCGTACGCCCGTGAAGCGGGGCGGCCCGGCCGGAGCGCGTGCTCCGGCCGGGCCGCTCGCCGTCCGCCCGGTCCGTTGGCGGTCCGTTACGAGGAGGTGAGGACCACCGCGGGCAGGACCCCGTGTTCCAGGGTGGCGCGCGGCAGGTTCAGGTCGAACGCCTGTTCCGTCATGCGGAGGATGAGCAGGCCCGGGTCGGTGTCGGGGGCCGCGGTGCCGTCGGCGAGCAGGAGACCCGCCGCGTGGAGCGCCGGAACGAGCGACGAAGGGTCGGCGCCGCCCATCTGGTCCGCCTCGACCCCGGGTTCGAAGTCCGCCACGACCTCGCCGTCACGGGCGTACAGGAACCATCGGGGCGGTGTCCCGCTGTCCAGGAGCACCACCGCCTCCGTACCCGCGGAGACCCGCCGCAGGGTGGCCCGGTCCATGCCCTCCGCGCTCCAGTGCTCCAGGGCGAACGCCCACCCCGCGCAGGTGCCCAGACGGGCGACCGGACCCTCGTCCATGGCGAGCGTGAAGGCGTCGCCGTCCGACACGGCGGGCAGGATCCGTCCGGGGTCCCCGCCCAGACGGCGGGCCAGCTCCCGGGCGTCCAGCCCCCGCGCGAACGTCGCGCAGTAGGTGTCGAAGACGTCCGCCATCCATGTGACCCCGTCCAAGTCGCCCTCCCCGTGGCCGGCCCGGCAGCTGTGCGCGGGTTGTTCCGGCACCGTACCCGGCCCCCCGCTGACCGGGCTTTCGTCCGGTCGCCCCCGGTGGTGGGTCGGTAACCGATTTCCGTCAAGGACTTGACTGCGGTAACCCGTTCAGCGGAGCTTGGAGTTCACAACTTGTAAATGACCCGGGTTTCGCTGTGGTGATCCGGGCCACAGGGGCGGCACCGCGTCCGCCCGCAGAGGGCAGAGGTGGATGAGTCGATGGAGACTCCGGGGTCGCAGTCGTCGTTGCACCGGGCCAATCTGGAGCGCGTGGTGCGCGCCGTGCGGCTGGCCGGGTCGCTCACCCAGGCCGAGATCGCGCGGACCACGGGGCTGTCGGCCGCGACGGTCTCCAACATCGTCCGGGAGCTGAAGGACGGCGGAACGGTCGAGGTCACGCCCACGTCGGCCGGTGGCCGCAGGGCCCGCAGCGTCTCGCTCAGCGGCGACGCCGGCATCGTCATCGGCGTCGACTTCGGCCACACCCATCTGCGCGTGGCGATCGGCAACCTGGCCCACCAGGTGCTCGCCGAGGAGTCCGAACCCCTCGATGTGGACGCCTCCGCCGCCCAGGGCTTCGACCGGGCGGAGGTCCTGGTCAACCGGCTCGTCGCGGCGACCGGCGTGGACCGCGCGAAGATCGCGGGCGTCGGGGTCGGGGTGCCCGGTCCGATCGACGTGGAGTCGGGCTCCCTCGGGTCGACCTCGATACTGCCGGGCTGGACCGGCACCAAGCCCGCCGAGGAGCTGCGGGGGCGGCTCGGCGTGCCGGTGTACGTGGACAACGACGCCAATCTGGGCGCACTCGGCGAACTGGTCTGGGGCAGCGGACGGGGCGTCAAGGACCTCGCGTACATCAAGGTCGCGAGCGGTGTGGGTTCGGGTCTGGTGATCAGTGGGCAGATCTACCGGGGTCCCGGTGGAACTGCGGGAGAAATCGGACATATTACACTCGATGAATCAGGGCCCGTGTGTCGCTGCGGCAACCGCGGGTGTCTGGAGACCTTCGCGGCGGCGCGCTATGTGCTGCCGCTCCTGCAGTCCAGCCATGGCACGGATCTGACCATGGAAGGGGTGGTCAGGCTGGCGCGTGACGGTGACCCGGGCTGCCGTCGTGTGATCGCGGACGTGGGGCGCCACATCGGCAGCGGTGTGGCGAATCTTTGCAATCTGTTGAACCCGAGCCGGGTCGTCCTCGGTGGCGATCTGGCGGAGGCGGGAGAACTGGTTCTCGGGCCCATCAGGGAATCCGTCGGAAGGTATGCCATACCCAGCGCGGCCCGTCGTCTTTCCGTACTTCCTGGGGCACTTGGCGGCCGTGCCGAGGTGCTCGGGGCCCTTGCGCTGGCGCTCAGCGAGATGGGTGATTCCACCCTTTTGGACGGTTCTGTCCAGGTGGCCACACCTGTCTTCACTTAGTTCACGCATGGCACCGTTGTCATCTCGTTAAGGATTTACTCCTTGACGCTGGCGTGGTGGCCGAGTTGACTTCCAGCCACCTCGGCCGCAACGTCGCGGCCTCGTCAGGGAGGTTTCTGAAGTGAACACGCGTATGCGTCGTGCAGCCGTGGCCGTGGCCGCCACCGCGATGGCCGTTTCGCTGGCTGCCTGTGGCAGCGCCAAGGAGTCCGGCGGTGGGTCGAAGGAGTCCGATGGCGCCAAGAAGGGCGACGACCTGAACATAGGTCTGCTCCTGCCGGAGAACCAGACAGCGCGCTACGAGAAGTTCGACAAGCCGCTGATCGAGAAGAAGGTCAGCGAGCTGACGAACGGCAAGGGCAAGGTCACCTACGCCAACGCCAAGCAGGACGCCAGCACCCAGAACCAGCAGGTCGACACGATGATCACCAACAAGGTGGACGTCCTCATCGTGGACGCCGTCGACGCCAAGGCCATCGAGGGCTCCGTCAAGAAGGCCAAGGACGCGGGCATCCCCGTCGTCGCCTACGACCGCCTGGCACAGGGCCCGATCGACGCCTACACCTCCTTCGACAACGAAGAGGTCGGCCGCGTCCAGGGCAAGGCGCTCCTGGAGGCCCTCGGCTCCGACCCCAAGGCCGGCGACATCGTCATGATGAACGGTTCCGCCACCGACCCGAACGCCGCCCTCTTCAAGAAGGGCGCCCTCTCGGTCCTTGAGGGCAAGGTGAACATCGGCAAGTCCTACGACACCAAGGAGTGGAAGCCGGAGAACGCCAACGCCAACATGGAGGGCGCGATCTCCGCGATCGGCAAGAACAAGATCACGGGCGTCTACTCCGCGAACGACGGCATGGCGGGCGGCATCATCACCGCCCTGAAGGCCGCCGGCTTCTCCAAGCTCCCGCCGGTCACCGGCCAGGACGCCGAACTCAACGGTGTGCAGCGCATCGTCACCGGCGAGCAGTACATGAGCGTCTTCAAGTCGTACCCGCAGGAGGCCGCCGTCGCGGCCGAGATGGCCGTCGCGCTCGGCAAGGGCGAATCGCTCGACTCCATCGCCAAGGACAAGGTCGACTCCCCGACCACCAAGCAGGTCCCGTCGGTGCTCGTCCCGGTCGTCTCGCTGACCAAGGACAACATCAAGGAGACCGTCATCAAGGACGGCTTCTACACGCTGGACGAGATCTGCTCGGCGCAGTACAAGTCCGCCTGCGACAAGATCGGCCTGAAGTAGCGAGTCCCGTCGCGCGGGGAACCCGTTCCACCGGGTACCCCGCCCGCGGCCGGACCGCCGCCCAGACCTGCCCGGTGCCCCGTCACCATCGCCCCGCCGCACCGGCGGGGCACCGGGCAGAACACGGACCGGCGCCCCGGCCGACCCCTCACCGAGGGATTCCGCTGTCCTTCAGTTCAACCCTCCGCGCCCGCACGGCGCGGCATCCCCGCCGGTCAGGCGGCGAAGGAGATGGTTCACGTGTCCGCTACGCCCGTGTTGGCGTTGCGCGGGGTCTCCAAGCGGTTCGGTGCCGTACAGGCGCTCACCGACGTAGAGCTTGAGGTCCACGCCGGCGAGGTGGTCGCCCTGGTCGGCGACAACGGCGCCGGAAAGTCCACGCTGGTCAAAACGATCGCCGGCGTGCACCCCATCGACGACGGAGTCGTCGAGTGGGACGGCCGGCCGGTGCAGATCAACCGGCCGTACGACGCCCAGAGTCTCGGCATCGCGACGGTCTACCAGGACCTCGCACTCTGCGACAACATCGACGTCGTGGGGAATCTTTACCTCGGCCGCGAGGTCGTCCGCCGGGGTGTCCTGGACGAGGTCGAGATGGAGCGCCGCGCCCGCGAACTCCTCGACACCCTGTCGATCCGCATCCCCAGCGTCCGTATCCCGATCGCCTCGCTCTCGGGCGGCCAGCGGCAGACCGTCGCCATCGCCCGCTCGATGCTCGGCGAGCCCAAGCTCGTCATCCTCGACGAGCCCACCGCCGCGCTCGGCGTCGAGCAGACCGCCCAGGTCCTCGACCTCGTGGAGCGGCTGCGGGAGCGCGGTCACGCCGTGATCCTCATCAGCCACAACATGGCGGACGTGAAGGCCGTCGCGGACAAGGTGGCGGTTCTGAGGCTCGGCCGGAACAACGGCGTCTTCGACGTCAAGTCCACCTCGCAGGAAGAGATCATCTCCGCCATCACCGGCGCCACGGAGAACGCCGTGACCCGTCGTGCGGCGCGTCATGGGGAGGCCCAGAAGTGAGCATCGACAAGGGCGGCTCCGCGCCCACCGACACGGTCCCCACGGGCTCGGTCGAGAACACCGAGGCCGCGTCGGCCGCCGTCACCGCCGTCGACCCGCGCCTGCTCGTCCGCGAACAGGGACTGGGCGGCTACCTCTCCGAGTTCAAGCGCAAGATGCGCGCCGGCGACCTCGGCTCCCTGCCGGTCGTCCTCGGCCTGATCATCATCTGGGTCATCTTCCAGAGCCTGAACTCCAACTTCCTGAGCGCCGAGAACCTCTCCAACATCTCGGTCACCATGGTCGGTACGGGCATGATCGCCGTCGGTATCGTCTTCGTGCTGCTGCTCGGCGAGATCGACCTGTCCGTCGGCTCGGTGAGCGGTGTCGCGGGCGGCGCCTTCGCGGTGCTCAGCGTCACGCACGGCATGAACGAGTGGCTGGCCTTCGTCCTGGCCATCCTCACCGGCACCGCCGCGGGCGCCATCCACGGCTTCTTCTTCGCCCGGATCGGCGTGCCCGCCTTCGCCGTCACCCTCGCGGGGCTGCTGTTCTGGAACGGCTTCATGCTCCAGATCCTCGGCAGCAACGGCACCATCAACCTGGACAGCAACGGCATCGTCGCCAAGCTGACCAGCTACTACTTCACCGATGTCGCCGCCGCCTACGCGCTCGCGATCGTCGTGGTCGCCGTGTACTTCCTCACCTCGTACCTGGGCAACCGGCGCCGTGAGGCGGCCGGGGTGCCGTCCCAGCCGCTCGCGGAAACGATTGTGCGGACGGTGCTCCTGGCGGTCCTGGCCTTCGCCGTCGCCATCCTCTACAACCAGTACAAGGGTCTGCCGCTGGCCGTGGTGATCTTCATCGCGGTGCTGCTGCTCACCGACTTCATGCTGCGCCGCACCACCTTCGGCCGGAAGATCTTCGCGCTCGGCGGCAGCGTCGAGGCGTCCCGGCGTGCCGGTATCAACGTCGAGATGGTCCGTATCTCGGTCTTCGCGATCTCCGGCACCTTCGCGGCGATCGGCGGCCTGTTCATCGCGTCGAAGATCGCGTCCGCCAACCAGGGCGCGGGCGGCGGTGACCTGCTGATGAACGCCATCGCGGCGGCCGTCATCGGCGGCACCAGCCTCTTCGGTGGCCGGGGCCGCACCTGGAACGCCCTCCTCGGCGTCCTGGTGATCGTCTCCATCCAGTACGGCCTCGCCCTCCAGGGCATCGCCTCGCCGATCCAGTACATGATCACCGGCGCGGTGCTGCTCGCCACGGTCGTCATCGACGCCGTGACCCGCAAGACCCAGAAGTCGGCGGGCCGCGCCTGACCGCAGCCCGTCCCCTCCGGGCCCCGCCCGGCCGCCTGTGCCCCGCTCCGCCCCCCGGCGCGGGGCACAGGCATGCGCCCCCCTGCGGGCCGTGCACGCCGGTGTGAATACACCCGAACGGGTGACGTAAGTCCCCGGGCCCAGGGCGCCGTCCCCGCGGCCGGAACATTAGACTCGGCAGACCCGGCTACTGTCGAACAGCTCTATTGCAAGGAGGCACGGGTGCCGCTGCTGACCCGCATCACGGGACCGCGCGATCTGGACCGGCTCAGCCCGGAAGAGCTGGACCAGCTCGCCGGAGAGATCCGGACCTTCCTGGTCGAGGCGGTGTCCAAGACCGGCGGCCACCTCGGCCCCAACCTCGGCGTGGTGGAGCTGACGATCGCGCTGCACCGCGTCTTCGACTCACCGAGGGACCGGGTGCTCTTCGACACCGGGCACCAGAGCTATGTGCACAAGCTGCTCACCGGCCGTCAGGACTTCTCGAAGCTGCGCGCCAAGGGCGGCATCTCCGGCTACCCGTCGCGCGCCGAGTCCGAGCACGACGTCATCGAGAACTCCCACGCGTCGACCGTCCTCGGCTGGGCCGACGGCCTCGCGAAGGCCAACCAGGTCCTCGGCAAGGACGACCACGTCGTCGCCGTCATCGGCGACGGCGCCCTCACCGGCGGCATGGCCTGGGAGGCGCTGAACAACATCGCCGCCGCCAAGGACCGCCCCCTCGTCCTCGTCGTCAACGACAACGAACGCTCGTACGCACCGACGATCGGCGGCCTCGCCGACCACCTGGCGACCCTGCGCACCACCGACGGGTACGAGCGGTTCCTCGCCCGTGGCAAGGACCTCCTGGAGCGCACCCCCGTCGTCGGCCGCCCGCTCTACGAGACGCTGCACGGCGCCAAGAAGGGCCTCAAGGACTTCATCGCCCCGCAGGGCATGTTCGAAGACCTCGGCCTGAAGTACGTCGGCCCGATCGACGGCCACGACATCGAGGCGCTGGAGTCGGCGCTCACCCGCGCGAAACGGTTCGGCGGCCCCGTCATCGTGCACTGCCTCACCGAGAAGGGCCGCGGCTACCAGCCCGCCGAGCAGGACGAGGCCGACCGCTTCCACGGCATCGGCCCCATCCACCCCGACACCGGCCTGCCCATCGCCGCGTCCGGCATGGACTGGACGTCGGTGTTCGGCGAGGAGATGGTCAAGCTCGGCCATGAGCGGGACGACATCGTCGCCATCACCGCCGCGATGCTCCAGCCGGTCGGCCTGAAGAAGTTCGCCGACGCCTTCCCCGACCGTGTCTACGACGTCGGGATCGCCGAACAGCACGGCGCGGTCTCCGCCGCCGGCCTCGCCACCGGCGGCCTGCATCCCGTCTTCGCCGTCTACGCGACCTTCCTCAACCGCGCCTTCGACCAGCTCCTGATGGATGTCGCGCTGCACAAGTGCGGAGTGACGTTCGTCCTGGACCGGGCCGGCGTCACCGGCACCGACGGCGCCTCGCACAACGGCATGTGGGACATGTCGATCCTCCAGTGCGTGCCCGGCCTCAGGATCGCCGCGCCGCGCGACGCCGACCAGGTCCGCCTCCAGCTCCGCGAGGCCGTCACCGTCTCGGACGCGCCGACCGTCGTGCGCTACTCCAAGGGCGCCGTCGGCCCCGCCGTTCAGGCCGTCGGCAAGGTCGGCGGCATGGACGTCCTGCGGAAGGCCGGCGCCGACCGCCCCGATGTCCTCCTGGTCTCGGTCGGCGCCCTCGCGCCGATGTGCCTGGAGATCGCCGGGCTCCTCGACAAGCAGGGCATCTCCACCACAGTCGTCGACCCGCGCTGGGTCAAGCCCGTCGACGAGGCCCTGGCGCCGCTCGCCGAGCAGCACCGCGTCGTCGTCACCGTCGAGGACAACTCCCGTGCGGGCGGCGTCGGTTCGGCCGTCGCCCAGGCCCTGCGGGACGCCGGAGTCGACGTACCGCTGCGCGACTTCGGCATTCCGCCGCGCTTCCTCGACCACGCCTCCCGCAAGGAGGTCATGGCGGAGATCGGGCTGACGGCCCCGGACATCGCCCGCCAGGTCACGGGTCTGGTGGCCAAGCTCGACGGGCGTTTCGCGCGGGCGGCGACGGTCGACGCGGTCGAGCCCGTACGCGACTGACCTTTTCCGCCACCGCGTGTAGTCCGAACGGTCCACAACGGGCCGGTTCCACTCCCTGTACGGGTGATGGAATCGGCCCGTTCGCGTGAATCCGCTCGCGTCGGGGCAGACGGAACCCCTGCCCTCTCGATCATGTCGAGGACGACAAGCGCGTGGAGGTACACCCGTGAGCACCCTCTTCCGGACGAAGAGCGTCGAGCAGTCGATCCGGGACACCGAGGAGCCCGAACACGCCCTCAAGAAGTCGCTGTCCGTGCTCGATCTCACCGTGTTCGGCGTCGGCGTCATCATCGGCACCGGCATCTTCGTCCTCACCGGAAAGATCGCCAAGGAGACGGCGGGCCCCGCGGTCGCCCTCGCCTTCGTCGTCGCGGGCGTCGTCTGCGCCCTCGCGGCGCTCTGCTACGCGGAGTTCGCGTCGACGGTCCCGGTGGCGGGCTCCGCGTACACCTTCTCGTACGCCTCGCTGGGCGAGTTCCCGGCCTGGATCATCGGCTGGGACCTCGTCCTCGAACTGGCCCTGGGCTGCGCCGTGGTGGCGGTCGGCTGGTCGGGCTATGTGCAGTCCCTGATGGACACCGCGGGGCTCCACATGCCGCAGGCGCTGGCCGGCACCCAGAACGGCACCTTCGGCTTCGATCTGCTCGCCTGCATCCTCGTCCTGGTGCTGACCGGCATCCTGGTCCTCGGTATGAAGCTGTCCTCGCGGGTCACCAGCGTCATCGTCGCCGTCAAGGTCACCGTCGTCCTGATCGTCATCGTCGTCGGCGCGTTCTTCATCACCGGCTCCAACTACAAGCCGTTCATCCCGCCCGCCCAGTCCGTCCCCGGCAGCTCCGACATCACCGCCCCGCTGATCCAGCTGATGTTCGGCTACACCCCGACCAACTTCGGCGTCATGGGCATCTTCACCGCCGCGGCCGTGGTCTTCTTCGCGTTCATCGGCTTCGACATCGTCGCCACCGCCGCCGAGGAGACCCACAACCCGCAGCGCGACGTCCCCCGCGGCATCCTCGGCTCCCTCCTCATCTGCACGATCCTGTACGTGGCCGTGTCCGTCGTCGTCACCGGCATGCAGAAGTACACGAACCTCACCGTCGACGCCCCGCTCGCCGACGCGTTCAAAGCGGTCGGGCACCCCTTCTGGGCCGGGCTCATCAGCTTCGGCGCGGCCGTCGGACTCACCTCGGTCTGCATGATCCTGCTGCTCGGCCAGAGCCGGGTGTTCTTCGCGATGAGCCGGGACGGGCTGCTCCCGGAGGTCTTCTCGAAGGTGCACCCCACCTTCGGTACGCCGTACCGCACGACGATCCTGCTCGGGGTGATCGTCGCGATCGTGGCCGGCTTCACCTCGATCAACGAACTCGCCGAACTCGTCAACATCGGCACCCTGTTCGCGTTCGTCGTGGTCGCCATCGGGGTGGTCCTGCTGCGTAAGCAGCGCCCGGATCTGCACCGCGCCTTCCGCACCCCGCTGGTCCCGCTGGTGCCGATCCTGTCGGTCCTCGCGTCGGGCTGGCTGATGCTGAACCTGCCCGCCGAGACCTGGCTGCGGTTCGGCATCTGGATGGTCATCGGCGTCGCCGTCTACTTCCTCTACGGGAAGTCCCACAGCAGGCTCGGCCGCCATCTGCCGAAACTGCCGGTCGATCAGGCGCCGTAGACGGTCCGCGGCCCCACCGTCCGCGCCCCCGCCTCACCGACCCGCCGCCGCAGCTCCCGGTCGGCCGTGACGACGACGCACGGGCGGTCCCCGGCGCCGGCCGCCAGCAGGGTGATGTGGTCGTCGCCGCTGCCCGGCGCGTCCTCGACCCGGACACCCGGAACCGACGGCACCCCCCGCGCGGCCCCCTCGACCACCAGCACGATGTCGAGGGGGCCGGGGAATCCTTCGACGCCCTCATCGGCGTATCGCACCAGCCGGTCCCGCAGCCGCTCGGCGGCGCCCCGCCGATCCCGCCACCATCCGTCGGGCACCGACCCGACGACATTGGCACCGTCGACGATCATCAGAGTCACCATGGGGTCAGTCTCCTCCCACGAGGGATGAACTCTCACCACGGATGAACTCTCACCACGTGCGGAAGGGGTGTGCGGGGAAACTCACCCGCACACCCCTTCCGCACGTGCCCCGCCGGCCAAGCCGTGGCTACGCCGGAACGCTCGCCACCCCGGGCGCCAGGAACGGCTTCCCGTTCACCCGCTCGGAGACGCCCTCGCGGTCCAGGTACGGGGTGATGCCGCCCAGGTGGAAGGGCCAGCCCGCGCCGGTGATCAGGCAGAGGTCGATGTCCTGGGCCTCGGCGACGACACCCTCGGCCAGCATCAGGCCGATCTCCTGGGCGACCGCGTCAAGGACCCGGGCCCGTACCTGCTCCTCGGTCAGGACGCTGTCGCCCTGCTTCAGGAGCGCGGCGACCTCGGGGTCCAACTCGGGCTTGCCGGAGTCGTACACGTAGAAGCCGCGCTTGCCCGCCTTGACCACCGCGGCCAGGTTCTCGGAGACCGTGAAGCGGTCCGGGAAGGCGCGGTGCAGGGTCTCGGAGACATGCAGACCGATGGCCGGGCCGACCAGTTCGAGCAGGACCAGCGGCGACATCGGCAGGCCCAGCGGCTCGACGGCCCGCTCGGCGACCGCGACGGGCGTGCCCTCGTCGATGACGTTCTGGATCTCGCCCATGAAGCGGGTCAGGATGCGGTTGACGACGAACGCCGGGGCGTCCTTGACCAGCACCGCGCTCTTCTTCAGCTTCTTGGCGACGGCGAACGCGGTGGCCAGCGACGCGTCGTCGGTCCGCTCCCCGCGGACGATCTCCAGGAGCGGCAGGATCGCGACCGGGTTGAAGAAGTGGAAGCCGACGACCCGCTCGGGGTGCTTGAGCTGCGACGCCATCTCGCTGACGGACAGCGACGAGGTGTTGGTCGCGAGGATCGCGTGCGCGGGCGCCACCGCCTCGACCTCGGCGAACACCTGCTGCTTGACGCCGATCTCCTCGAACACGGCCTCGATCACGAAGTCCGCGTCGGAGAAGCCCTCGGCCTTGTCCAGGACGCCGGTGACCAGGCCCTTGAGGCGGTTGGCCTTGTCCTGGTTGATCCGGCCCTTGCCGAGCAGCTTGTCGATCTCGGCATGGACATAGCCCACGCCCTTGTCGACGCGCTCCTGGTCGATGTCGGTCAGCACGACCGGCACTTCGAGGCGGCGCAGGAACAGCAGGGCGAGCTGCGAGGCCATCAGCCCCGCGCCGACCACGCCGACCTTCGTCACCGGACGCGCGAGGCTCTTGTCGGGCGCGCCCGCGGGCCGCTTGGCGCGCTTCTGCACCAGGTTGAACGCGTAGAGCCCGGCGCGGAGTTCCCCGCCCATGACGAGGTCGGCGAGCGCCCGGTCCTCGGCGTCGAACCCGGCCTGGAGGTCACCGTCCTTGACGGCGGCGATGATGTCGAGCGCGCGATACGCGGCCGGGGCCGCGCCGTGCACCTTGGAGTCGGCGAGGAACCGGCCCCGCGCCACGGCCTCGTCCCATGCCTCGCCCCGGTCGACCCCGGGCCGCTCGACCACGATCTCGCCCGCCAGGACGGACGCCGTCCAGATCAGCGATTGCTCCAGGAAGTCGGCGCCCTCGAACAAGGCGTCGGCGATGCCGAGTTCGTAGACCTGCGCGCCCTTGAGCTGCCGGTTCTGGTTCAGCGAGTTCTCGATGACGACCGACACCGCACGGTCGGCGCCGATCAGGTTCGGCAGCAGCGTGCAGCCGCCCCAGCCCGGGACGAGACCGAGGAAGACCTCGGGCAGCGAGAAGGCGGGCAGCGCGGCGGACACGGTCCGGTAGGCGCAGTGCAGACCGACCTCGACACCGCCGCCCATCGCGGCGCCGTTGTAGTACGCGAAGGTCGGCACGGCCAGGCCCGCGAGGCGCTTGAACACCTCGTGCCCGCCCTTGCCGACGGCGAGGGCGTCCGCGTGGTTCTTCAGCAGTTCGACGCCCTTGAGGTCGGCGCCGACGGCGAAGATGAACGGCTTGCCGGTGATACCGACCCCGACGACCGAACCCTCGGCGGCCTCCTTCTCGACCTGGTCGATCGCGGCGTCCAGATTCGCCAGGGAGCGCGGTCCGAAGGTGGTCGGCTTGGTGTGGTCCAGGCCGTTGTCGAGGGTGATGAGCGCGAACCGGCCGCCCGTCGCGGAGCCGCCGGACGCCGGGAGGTCGAGATGGCGGACGTGCGCCTCGGTGACGACCTCGTCCGGGAACAGCTCGGCCGCGCCCTTCAACAGTTCAGCGGTGGTGGTCACTTGCTGCCTCCGGCGGACTCGAAGTGCGGGTTCTCCCAGACGACCGTGGCGCCCATGCCGAAGCCGACGCACATGGTGGTCAGTCCGTACCGGACGTGCGGCTGCTCCTCGAACTGGCGGGCGAGCTGTGTCATGAGCCGGACGCCGGACGAGGCCAGCGGGTGGCCGTACGCGATGGCGCCGCCGTACTGGTTGACGCGCGCGTCGTCGTCTGCGATGCCGTAGTGGTTGAGGAAGGCGAGCACCTGCACGGCGAACGCCTCGTTGATCTCGAACAGGCCGATGTCGGAGATCGACAGACCGGCCTTCGCGAGGGCCTTCTCGGTGGCCGGGATCGGGCCGTAGCCCATCACCTCGGGCTCCACACCCGCGAAGGCGTAGGAGACCAGCCGCATCTTGACGGGCAGGTCGTTCGCGCGCGCGAAATCCTCGGCGGCGATGAGCGAGGCGGTCGCGCCGTCGTTCAGCCCCGCCGCGTTGCCCGCGGTGACCCGGCCGTGCGTACGGAACGGGGTCTTCAGGCTCGCCAGGGACTCCAGTGTGGTGCCGGGCCGCATCGGCTCGTCGCGGGTGGCGAGACCCCAGCCGGTCTCCCCGGCATCCGGGCTCGTCCGGCGGATCGAGACCGGGACCAGATCCTGCTGGATCTTCCCGTTCGCGTACGCCTTCGCGGCCTTCTCCTGGGAGCGCACGGCGTACTCGTCGGCGCGCAGCTTCGTCAGGTGCGGGAAGCGGTCGTGCAGGTTCTCCGCGGTCATGCCCATGAACAGGGCCGACTCGTCGACCAGCTTCTCGCTGACGAACCGCGGATTCGGGTCGACGCCCTCGCCCATCGGGTGGCGGCCCATGTGCTCGACACCGCCGGCCACGACGACGTCGTACGCGCCGAAGGCGATCGAACCGGCGGTCGTCGTGACGGCGGTCAGCGCGCCCGCGCACATCCGGTCGATGGAGTAGCCGGGCACGGACTGCGGCAGGCCCGCGAGGATTCCGGCGGTGCGGCCGAGGGTCAGCCCCTGGTCGCCGATCTGGGTGGTGGCCGCGATCGCCACCTCGTCGATGGTCGCGGGGTCGAGGGCCGGGTTGCGGCGCAGCAGCTCCCGGATCGACTTCACGACGAGGTCGTCGGCACGGGTCTCGTGGTAGATGCCCTTCGGGCCCGCCTTGCCGAACGGGGTACGGACGCCGTCGACGAAGACGACGTCCCTGACGCTACGAGGCACGATGGCTCTCCTCCAGATGCGGGACGGCACTGCCGCGCGGCGCGCGCCGACGACTGGCGCGGCGCGCTGCGGACACCGCCATGCTACTAGCGGGTAACCAGGCTGCCCAGCCCCCCTGCCCGGAGCGGCGAACGTCACACACGAACAGCACCCCGCGCCGGTGATCACTCGCGATAGGCGGCGGTCGCGATCCGTACGAACGAGTGGATCAGGGGGTTCGTGTCGCCCTCGTTCCACGCCGCCACCATCCGGCTCGGTGGCATGTCGGTCAGCGGTACGACGGTGAGCCCCGGGCCGGGGTCGTGGCCCACCAGCGTCATGCCGACCGTGCCGTTCCAGAGGACGGCCTGCCGGCACTCCTGGACCGCGCGCACCACCGGACCCTCGCGGGGCTCCCCGCCGCTCCAGTACGACTGCCAGAGCGGATCGGTGCCCTCCGGGAACAGGAACCAGCGGCGGTCGGCCAGATCGGCCAGTGCCAGGTGGTCGCGGCCGGCCAGCGGATCGCCGGCGCGCAGCAGCGCTCCCGCCGGGTCGGCCCGCAGCTCGCGCACGGTCAGTCCGGTCGCGTCGAACGGCGCGCGGGTCAGGGCGACATCGACCAGTCCGGCGTGCAGCCCGCAGGTGGGATCGGTCAGATCGGTCTCCCGGACGCGGACCTCGACCCCCGGGTGCCGCTCTCGGTAGGCGTCGGCCAGCCGGGTCGCGCGCGGGTCGGTGCTGTCGCCCAGGATGCCGACGGTGAGGGTCGCGGCACCGGCCGCCGCGGCGACCCGCACCCGGACCCGGTCCGCCTGGTCGAGCAGGGCGCGCGCCTCGTCGAGCAGTACCGCGCCGACCGGGGTGAGCGCGACACCGGCGGACGACCGGTCGAAGAGCGGGGCGCCGATCCCGGACTCCAACTGCCTGATCGCCCGGCTCAGCGCGGGCTGGCTCATATGCAGCCGGGAGGCCGCCCGGCCGAAGTGGAGTTCCTCGGCGACCGCCACGAAGTAGCGCAGCGTACGTAGCTCCATGCTGCGACGATACCCGTACGGTATCGAGGTCGCGGAACGGGTCTTGGACAGCGGGACGGCCCGGCGGTGCAATCGACGTATGACTGACGAACCGAGCATTCATGAGCCGGGAGCCGCCGCCCCCGCCGTACCTGTACGTGTACCTCTCCCCGTGTCGGTGGTCGGTCCGGACGACGGCGAGACGATCGTCCTGGGCACCACGCGCCTGCGCGTCCTGGAGGACGGCAGCACCACGGGACACCGCATCGGAATCGCCGAGTCCGTCCTCGCACCGCACACCCCCGGCCCGCCGCAACACCGCCACGCCCGGCACGACGAGGGTTTCTACGTCATCTCCGGCGCGGTGCGGTTCACGGTCGGGGAGCAGCACCACGACGTCACGGCGGGCTCGCTGGTGATGGTCCCGCCGGGGGCCCCGCACACCTTCGCCAATGTGACCGACGAACCGGCCGTCATGCTCAGCACGTTCACACCGGACCTGTACGTCCAGTACTTCCGGGATCTGCGGGACCAGATCGCGAGCGGCCAGGCGCTGACCCCGGAGGCGAACATCCGGGTGATGAGCCGTTACGCGACCGAGCCCGCCACGGAGTACGGGCAGCGCGGAGGGGACGCGTGACCATCGCCTACTGGATCGTGGCGGGCCTGCTCGCGCTCTTCTACCTCTACGGAGGCGGCGTGAAGGTGGTCAGGAGCCGGGAGCAGCTGCTGCCGATGATGGCCTGGGTCGACAGCACGCCGATGCCGGCGGTCCGGGTCATCGGGCTGATCGAGGTGCTGGGTGCGATCGGGCTCGTCCTCCCGCCGCTGACCGGCATCGCTCCCGGGCTGGCCCTGGTCGCCGCCGTCGGCTTCGTGGTCCTCCAGCTCGGCGCGGTCAGGGTTCACCTGAAACGGGGAGACCGTCAGATCGCCCTCAACGTCACGCTTCTGCTCACGGCGGCCGTGACCTGCTGGCTGGCGACGACCTGGCTGTGACCGCCCGCCGCCCGCCGGGCACGCCGGACCCGCCCCGGCGGGGCAGGACCGGTCGCCACGCGCTCGGTCGCGTCCGGCTCAGGCGGTGGCGGCGCCCGGTGTGGCCTTCAGCGCGGTGACCAGCAGCGGCGTGACCTGTTCGATCTGCCACGGGCGGGCGCCGTGCGTGGCGAGGGCCGCCGCGACCGTGTCGGGCGTCGGGCCCGCCGGCGGCTCCCAGCAGACGCGCCGCACGGTGTCGGGCGTGATCAGGTTCTCCTGCGGCATCGTCAGCTCGTCGGCCAGCGCCGACACGGCGGCCCGCGCCGCCGAGAGCCGCGCCGCAGCCGCCGGGTCCTTGTCCGCCCAGGCGCGCGGCGGGGGAGGCCCGGTCACCGGCTGACCCGGCTGCGGCAGCGCCGAGTCCGGCAGCGCCTTGGCCCGGTCGACGGCGGACTGCCACTGCTCAAGCTGGCGCCGCCCGACCCGGTGGCCGAAACCGGGCAGTGCGCCCAGCGCGTGCGCGTTCGGCGGCAGCGCCAGGGCGGCCTCGACGATCGCCGCGTCCGCGAGCACCTTGCCGGGGGAGACGTCACGCCGCTGCGCGATCCGGTCCCGGGCCTCCCACAGCTCCCGCACCACCGCCATCTGCCGCCGTCTGCGCACCTTGTGCATCCCCGACGTACGGCGCCACGGGTCCTTGCGGGGCGGCGCGGGCGGTGCGGACGCGATGGCCTCGAACTCCTGGTGGGCCCAGTCGAGCTTGCCCTGCCGGTCCAGCTCCTTCTCCAGCGCGTCCCGCAGGTCGACGAGCAGTTCGACGTCGAGCGCGGCATACCGGAGCCAGGGTTCGGGCAGCGGACGGGTCGACCAGTCGACGGCGGAGTGGCCCTTCTCCAGGACGTATCCGAGGACACCCTCGACCATCGCGCCCAGGCCGACCCGGGGGAATCCGGCCAGCCGCCCCGCGAGTTCGGTGTCGAAGAGGCGGGACGGACGCATGCCTATCTCCCGCAGACACGGCAGGTCCTGGGTGGCGGCGTGCAGCACCCACTCGGTGTCGGCCAGCGCGTCGCCGAGCGTGGCGAGGCCGGAGACGGCGACGGGGTCGATCAGCGCGGTGCCCGCGCCCTCGCGGCGCAGCTGCACCAGATAGGCCCGCTGCCCGTAGCGGTAGCCGGAGGCGCGCTCCGCGTCCACCGCCACCGGGCCCGTGCCCGCGGCGAAGGCGGCGACGACCTCGGCCAGGGTCGCGTCGTCGGCGACCACGGGCGGGATGCCGTCACGTGGCTCCAGCAAAGGAATGGGCGCCCCGTCCGCCGTGACGCCTGTGGAGCCGTCGTCCGGAGGGGCGCCCCCGGTGGTTCGCAGTGATGTGTCTGCTGCGGTCTCTTGGGCGTCGGTCACCTGTCAAGGGTACTTGCGGAAACACCGCGCCCGCCGACGGAACGTTCCGTCGACGGGCGCGGTACCGGCGGAAACCGGTCAGTGGATGATGCCGGTACGCAGCGCGACGGCCACCATGCCGGCCCGGTCGCCGGTACCGAGCTTGCGCGCGATACGGGCCAGGTGACTCTTGACGGTCAGCGCGGACAGGCCCATCGAGACGCCGATGGCCTTGTTCGACTGGCCCTCCGCCACCAGCCGCAGCACCTCGACCTCACGGCCGGACAGCTCGCGATAGCCACCCGGGTGGCTCGGGGTACCCGGGGGACGGCGGTGCATACGGGCGGCGGCGGCACCGATCGGGGCGGCACCGGGTCGGGTGGGGAGCCCGATGTTGGTGCGGGTGCCCGTGACGACATAGCCCTTCACGCCACCCGCGAGGGCGTTGCGAACGGCGCCGATGTCGTCGGCGGCGGAGAGGGCGAGGCCGTTGGGCCAGCCCGCGGCTCGGGTTTCGGACAGCAAGGTCAGGCCACTGCCGTCAGGCAGATGGACGTCGGCGACGCAGATGTCGCGCGGGTTGCCGATGCGGGGGCGGGCCTCCGCGACGGACGACGCCTCGATGACATCGCGCACCCCGAGCGCCCATAGGTGGCGGGTAACGGTCGAGCGGACGCGCGGGTCGGCCACGACCACCATCGCGGTGGGCTTGTTCGGACGGTAGGCGACCAGGCTTGCGGGCTGCTCAAGGAGAACGGACACAAGGCCCTCCTGGGGTGCGGGACGGGGCCGGCTCTGGGGATGAAGCCGGGACGAACCGTGCTTTCAAGGTCACAAACCTCTTCGGCAGCAAACTCGCCGGGCTTTAGAGAAAGATCACGATCTAGTGAGTAACAATTCGTGCAATTCGGACACGCGATCGATCATCCGAAGATCGAACCGAGTGATTACACGGCCGAAACTGCACGGATCGGAGGGGGCGCCGACGGCGACGAAAGGGGCGTGGGGGGGTCCGACCCGGCCGGGTCGGACCCCCCACGCCCCTTGACGGCGGTTCAGGGAGCCTGGGGGCCCCGGCGTTGGGGGAGACAGACCACGGACGCGTCCGTCGGGCCCGCCGGCGGGAGACCCGCGATCTGACAGAGCAGATCGCACCAGGCCGCCAGATGCGCCGCCGTGTCCGGCACACCGTTCAGCCCCTCGCGGGGCGTCCAGGACGCGCGGATCTCGATCTGCGAGGCGGGCGGGCGCTCCGCGAGCCCCCCGAAGTAGTGCGACCCCGCCCGGGTCACGGTCCCGCTCGACTCCCCGTACGACAGACCGCGCCCCTGGAGCGCGCCGGTCAGCCACGACCAGCACACCTCCGGCAGCAGCGGGTCGGCCGCCATCTCCGGCTCCAGCTCCGCGCGGACCAGCGTCACCAGCCGGAAGGTCCCCTTCCAGGCGTCGTGCCCCGCCGGGTCGTGCAGCAGCACCAGACGGCCGTCCGCGAGATCCTCGTCGTTCTCCACGACCGCGGCTTCCAGCGCGTACGCGTACGGGGCGAGGCGGCGCGGCGGGCGCGCCGGGTCGACCTCGATCTCGGGCCGCAGCCGCGCACCCCGCAAGGCGTCGACAGCCGCGCGGAACGCCGCCGGTGTCACGTCCCCCGCATCCCGCGGGTCCTCCTCGCTTCCGTCCGTTCCGTCAGCGCCGTCCGACAGTTGTTCCTGAGCCGCAGCCATGCGGGGAAGAGTAAGGGGAACCCGGCCCTCGTGCAGGGAGAGACACCCGCCCGTACCGGGGCTGTCCGGATCGTGTCCCCGGCCGCATGGGAGACTTTGCGGCGTGAGCGCCAACCACCGCCCCTCGGGCCAGCCGACCACACCGTCCGACGCCCTTCGGGAATCCGCGTTCCTCAAGGCCTGCCGACGCGAACCCGTACCGCACACCCCGGTCTGGTTCATGCGTCAGGCCGGACGGTCGCTGCCCGAGTACCGCAAGGTCCGTGAGGGCATTCCGATGCTCGAATCGTGCATGCGGCCCGACTTGGTCACCGAGATCACCCTCCAGCCGGTCCGCAGGCACCACGTCGACGCCGCGGTCTACTTCAGCGACATCGTCGTACCGCTCAAGGCCATCGGTGTCGACCTCGACATCAAGCCCGGCGTCGGCCCGGTCGTCGAGCGGCCGATCCGCACCCGCGACGACCTCGCCCAACTGCGCGACCTCACCCCGGACGACGTCGCCTACGTCACCGAGGCGATCGGCATGCTCACCGGTGAGCTGGGCGCCACCCCGCTGATCGGATTCGCCGGGGCGCCTTTCACCCTCGCGAGCTACCTCGTGGAGGGCGGCCCGTCCCGCAACCACGAGCACACCAAGGCCCTCATGTACGGCGACCCGCAGCTCTGGGCCGACCTCCTGGACCGGCTCGCGGAGATCACGTCGGCCTTCCTGAAGGTGCAGATCGAGGCGGGCGCGAGCGCGGTGCAGCTCTTCGACTCCTGGGTCGGCGCACTGGCGCCCGCGGACTACCGCAGGTCGGTCATGCCGGCGTCCCGGAAGGTCTTCGAGGCGGTCGCCGGGTACGGGGTGCCGCGCATCCACTTCGGCGTGGGCACCGGTGAACTGCTCGGGCTCATGGGCGAGGCCGGGGCGGACGTCGTGGGCGTCGACTGGCGCGTCCCGATGGACGAGGCCGCCCGCCGCGTCGGACCGGGCCGCGCCCTCCAGGGGAACCTGGACCCGGCGGTCCTGTTCGCCACCCCGGAGGCGGTGGCCGCCAAGACGGACGAGGTCCTGGCGGCGGCAGCCGGCCTGGAGGGCCACATCTTCAACCTCGGCCACGGAGTCCTCCCCGACACGAACCCGGACGCCCTGACCCGCCTGGTGGACCACGTCCACACCCGGACGTCCCGATAGTCCGTACCCGACCGTCCCTACCTGACCTGGTCTCGCGGCCCTGCTTCCCTACTCGCTCAGCGCGCGTACGGCCTTGCGGGCCGCGACCAGGATCGGGTCCCAGACCGGGGAGAACGGGGGCGCGTATCCGAGGTCGAGGGTGACCAACTGGTTCACGGTCAACCCAGCGGTCAGCGCCACCGCCGCGATGTCGACCCGCTTCGCCGCGCTCTCGCGCCCCACGATCTGCACCCCGAGCAGCCGCCCGCTCCCGCGCTCCGCGAGCATCTTCACCGTCATGGACTGCGCGCCGGGGTAGTACCCGGCGCGGCTCGTGGACTCGATGGTCGCGGTCACGAACCGGAGCCCCGCCGCCCGTGCGTCCTTCTCCCGCAGCCCGGTCCGCGCGATCTCCAGGTCGCACACCTTGCTGACCGCCGTACCGACGACCCCGGGAAACGTCGCGTACCCGCCGCCGACATTGCTGCCGATGATCTGCCCGTGCTTGTTGGCGTGCGTGCCGAGGGGGACGTGCCGTTCCCTTCCGGCCACCAGGTCGAGCACCTCGACGCAGTCGCCGCCCGCCCAGATGTTCTCGTGGCCGCGCACCCGCATCGACAGGTCCGTGAGCAGTCCGCCGTACGCGCCCAGCGGCAGCCCGGCCGCGCGGGCGAGCGTGGTCTCCGGGCGGACGCCGATCCCGAGGACCACCACGTCCGCCGGGTACTCGGCGTCCTCCGTGGCCACGGCCCGTACCCGGCCGTCGTCCCCCGTGAGGATCTTGGTGACCTCGGTGTCGTCGACCATCGTGATCCCGAGCCAGACCATCGCCGAGTGCACGAGGCGCCCCATGTCCGGGTCGAGCGTGGACATCGGCTCCCGGCCCCGGTTGACGACCGTCACCTCGTAGCCCCGGTTGATCAGCGCCTCGGCCATCTCCACGCCGATGTACCCGGCGCCCACGACGACCGCGCGCCGCCCGGAGGTGGCCCGCAGCGTGTCGAGGAGGGCCTGACCGTCGTCCAGGGTCTGCACGCCGTGCACGCCCGGCGCGTCGATCCCGGGCAGCGGCGGACGGACCGGGCGGGCGCCGGTGGCGATCACGAGCTTGTCGTAGCCCGTCCACTCCTCGGCCCCGGACTCCAGGTCCCGCGCGCGCACCCGGCGCCCGGCGGTGTCGATCTCCACCACCTCGGTCCGCAGCCGCAGATCGATCCCGCGCTCCCGGTGCTCCTGTGGCGTACGGGCGATGAGGTCGTCCCGCTCCGGCACGTCACCGCCGACCCAGTAAGGGATCCCGCACGCCGAGTACGACGTGAAGTGCCCCCGCTCGAACGCGACGATCTCCAACTCGTCCGGGCCCTTCAGCCGGCGCGCCTGCGACGCGGCGGACATGCCCGCCGCGTCGCCGCCGATGACGACCAGCCGTTCCCGCGTACCGTTCAGCCGCTCACTCGTACCGTTCATACGAACACGCTACGGGTGCCCGTCACTTCAGTCCCGTTCGCCCTGCTCCGTCACCGGCGGCGCCACCGGCAGCGATCCGGGGGCCTGCGCCGGTACGGGGGCCGGGGCCGCCACCGCCGGGGTCCGGCGGTTCCTGAGCGGGCGGATCAGCTTCAGCCAGGCCAGGACCAGCACGGCGCCGACCGCCAGGAACGGCAGCACCGCGCCGATCACCACGGCGAGCCACCGCAGCATGGTGACGAACGCGTTCCAGCCACCCGCGACCGCGTCCACGAACCCCGGGTCACCGTCGTCCTTCGCGGGCGCCTTCGCCTTCGTCTCGGACAGCGTCAGCGTGATCGTGGCGAGGCTCGTGCGGTCCTTCAGTGACGCCTGCTGGGCGAGCAGCGACTCCAAGTCGGCCTGCCGCGTGCTCAGTTCACCCTCCAGTGTCACCACGTCGCTGAGCTTGGTCGCCCGGTCCATCAGCTCCTGGATCCGCGCCACGCTGATCCGCTGCGACTTGATACGGCTGTCGACGTCGACCACCTGCTGCGTGACGTCCTGCGCGGACTCCTTGCGGCTGAGCTGATAGCCGGTGCCGGAGAGGGTGTCCAGCACCTCCTCGTAGCGGTCCTGCGGCACCCTCAGCACGATCCGGGACCGCTCGTGGCCCTTGGCGTCGCGGTCCGTCGATTCGTTGCCGACGATGCCTCCGGCGGTCCCGGCCGCGTCGCGTGCCGCGTCGAGAGCCTTCGAGACGTCCTTGACCCGTACGGACAGGCTCGCCGTGCGGATGATGTGCTGCTCGGTGAGTTGCGCGGGGGACTTCCTGCCCGCCTCGTCCTTGGCGGCGCCGGACCCGGCCTGGGCGCCCTCCGGTCCCGCCGCCTCCGCGGGCGCCTTCGCGTCGCTGTCCGCCGGCTGTTCCGCGGAGAGGTCCGCGGCGGACTTGTCGGAGCTGCCGCCTTCGTCGTTCGCGCCGCAGCCGGCGAGCGCGAGTGACGCGGTGAGGAGGACGGCGGCGAGGAGTGGCGCGCGGCCCGGCAACCCCGGGCGCCAGGTCCGGGATGTGTCGGCTGCGTGGGACGTGTGCATATCGGTGTACCCCCGAGGAGTCGTCATGACGGACACCTCTTCGACGCCGGAAGACCCCGTCGCGTTGTCGCCGCCCGGTCGCGATGCCATCACGGTCCGGACTCGGCCCGTCGCCCGGACCGGACGCCGGGGTGCGCCCGGGGCTCTGAGAGAGTGGGGGACATGCACGCAGCGGACACACGGGCGGACACAGGGACCGGTACGGGGACGGGCGCGCGCCCTGAACGGATCGTCGTCATCGGGGGCGGCATCGCCGGACTGGCCGCCGCCCACCGCCTGCTCACCCGCGACACCGGTCCGGCGCCCCACGTCACCGTCCTGGAGGCGTCCGACCGCGTCGGCGGCAAGCTGCTCGCCGGGGAGATCGAGGGCGCCCGGGTCGACCTCGGCGCCGAGTCGATGCTCGCGCGCCGCCCCGAAGCCGTGGGCCTCGCCCGTGAGGTCGGCCTCGGCGACCTCCTCCAGCCGCCCGCCACCGCCACCGCGTCCCTCTGGACCCGGGGCGCCCTGCGACCCATGCCCAAGGGCCATGTCATGGGCGTGCCCGGCGACCCGTCCGCGCTCTCCGGGGTGCTCTCCGCCGAGGGCCTGCGCCGGATCGAGGAGGACCGGGAGCTGCCGCCCACCGAGATCGGCGAGGACGTGGCGGTCGGCCGGTATGTCGCCGACCGGCTCGGCCGCGAGGTCGTCGACCGGCTCGTGGAGCCCCTGCTCGGCGGGGTCTACGCGGGCGACGCCTACCGCATCTCGATGCGCGCGGCCGTCCCTCAGCTCTTCGACGCGGCCCGCGCCCACCCCTCACTCCTGGACGCCGTCCGCGAGATCCAGGGCCGCGCCGCCGCGCACCCCCCTGCCGGACCGGTGTTCCAGGGCATCGCGGGCGGCGTCGGCACCCTCCCGCTCGCCGTCGCCGACGCGGTACGCGCGCGCGGCGGCGAGATCCTGACCGGCGCTCCGGTCACGGAGCTGCGCCGAACCACGGACGGCTCACCCGAGCCGGGCGCCCGCTGGCGCGTCGTCACCCCGGGCCGCGTCCTGCACGCGGACGCCGTCGTCGTCGCCGTCCCGGCCCCCGCAGCCGCCCGCCTGCTCGCCGCCGATGCCCCGGCAGCCGCCGCCGAACTCGCCGCCGTCGAGTACGCCTCCATGGCGCTGATCACCCTCGCCTACCGGCGCCGGGACGCCCCGCTCCCCGAAGGCAGCGGCTTCCTGGTGCCGCCCGTCGACGGACACACCGTCAAGGCGTCCACCTTCGCCTCCCGGAAATGGGTCTGGATCGCCGAGGAGAACCCGGACCTCCACGTCGTACGGACATCGGTCGGCCGTTACGGGGACGAGCGGGACCTCGGTCGCGACGACGCCGAACTCGTCGGCCTGTCCCGGCACGACCTGCGCGCCGCGACAGGCCTGACCGCCGCCCCCGTCGCGACCCGGGTCACCCGCTGGCACGACGGCCTCCCGCAGTACCCCGTCGGGCACCCCGCGCGCGTGGCCCGCGTCCGCGCACACGTCGCGGCGCTCCCCGGACTCGCCGTGTGCGGCGCCCTCTACGACGGTGTCGGCATCCCCGCGTGCGTCGCGAGCGCGTACGCCGCCGCCGACCTCGTCGCCCCCGCGGGCGCGCCGGCGGGCTGAGGAGGGTACCCGGTGCCCGGCCCGCCGGGCGAAGCGGGAGAATGGCGGCATGAGTGACGACGCCCCCGGCAAGATCCCGAACATCGGCAAGAAGGCCAAGGACCTCAACGAGGTCATCCGCTACACCCTGTGGTCGGTCTTCAAACTCCGCGACGTGCTGCCCGAGGACCGCTCCGGGTACGCCGACGAGGTCCAGGAGCTGTTCGACCAGCTCGCCGCCAAGGACGTCACCGTCCGGGGCACGTACGACGTGTCCGGGCTGCGGGCCGACGCCGACGTCATGATCTGGTGGCACGCGGAGACCGCCGACGCGCTTCAGGAGGCGTACAACCTGTTCCGCCGCACCCGGCTCGGGCGCGCCCTGGAGCCGGTCTGGTCGAACATGGCGCTGCACCGCCCCGCCGAGTTCAACCGCTCCCACATCCCCGCGTTCCTCGCCGACGAGAACGCGCGCGACTACATCAGCGTGTACCCGTTCGTGCGCTCCTACGAGTGGTACCTGCTGCCCGACGAGGAGCGCCGCACGATGCTCGCGGACCACGGCAAGATGGCCCGCGGCTTCCCGGACGTGCGCGCCAACACGGTCGCCTCGTTCTCGCTCGGCGACTACGAGTGGATCCTCGCCTTCGAGGCCGACGAACTGCACCGCATCGTCGACCTGATGCGCCATCTGCGGGCGTCCGAGGCCCGCCGGCACGTCCGTGAAGAGGTGCCGTTCTACACGGGCCGCCGCAAGAGCGTGGCCGAACTCGTCTCGGGCCTCGCCTGACGGGACTCACCATCTGCCGGTGACAGCGGCCTGGGCTCCTCGTGCGGGGCGCAGGCCGTTCCCCGTGGCGGCAGCGTGCCTTCCAGGACGTACGCGTCCAGATGGGCGTTGACGCAGGCGTTGGGCCCGCCGCCCACGCCGTGCTGTCCCGCGCCCCGCTCGGTCACCAGACGGGCGCCGCCGAGTCGGCGCTCCAGCTCCAGGGCGCCCGCGTACGGTGTGGCCGCGTCCCGTTCGGCGGCCAGGATCAGCGTCGGCGGCAGCGCGCCCGCGGCGGCCCGTACGTCGACGGGCCGCTGCCGGGGCGCCGGCCAGTACGCGCACGGCAGGTTCGCCCAGGCGTTGTCCCAGCTCTCGAAGGGCGCCGTGCGCGCGAGGCGGGTGGCGTCGCGGTCCCAGGTGCGGAAGTCCGTCGGCCACGCGGCGTCGTTGCACTCGACGGCCGTGTACACGGCGTTGGCGTTCTCCGTCTCGGCGGCGGCCCCCGTGACCGGGGCCGCCTGCTGCACCAGGAGTTCGGGCCGGCCGTCGAGGTACGCGGACAGGGCCGCCGCGCGCATCGGCCAGTAGTCGTCGTAGTAGCCGGTTTTCAGGTACGCGGCCTGGAGTTCCCCGGGGCCGACCAACCCGCCGGCGGGGTGCGCGGAGACGGCCGCGCGGACCCTCTCGTAACTGCCCTGGACCTCCTCCGCCGTGCGACCGAGACCGTACGCCTTGTCGTGCTTCGCGACCCAGGTGCGGAAGTCCGCCCAGCGCCGCTCGAACGCGGCCGACTGGTCCAGGTTGTTCCGGTACCAGATCCCCTTCGGGTCCGGATTGACCGCCGAGTCGAGGACCATCCGCCGCACGTGCGACGGGAACAGGGTCGCGTACACCGCGCCCACATAGGTTCCGTACGACGCGCCCATGAACGTCAGCTTCGACTCGCCGAGAGCCGCGCGCAGCACTTCCAGATCGCGTGCGTTGTTGAGCGTCGTGTAGTGCCGCAGCGCCGCCCCGGCCCGCCGCTCGCAGCCCCGCGCGTACGACTTCGCCTGCGCGATCCGCTCCTTCTTGTACGAGTCCGACGGGTGCGTCGGCGACTGCGTGGGCGCCTTCACGAACTGCCCGGGGTCCTGGCAGGACAGCGGCGCCGAGCGGCCCACGCCGCGCGGCGCGTAGCCGACGAGGTCGTACGCGGCGGCGATCCGCTTCCACTCGGGGAAGGCGCCGATCATCGGGAAGTACATGCCGCTGGCGCCGGGGCCGCCCGGGTTGAACACGAACGCGCCCTGCCGGGCCGTGCCCGTCGCGTTCACCCGGCTGACGGTGAGGCTGATGTGCCGGCCGTCGGGCCGCGCGTAGTCGAGGGGGACGCGGACCGTGCCGCACTGCACGGGCGCCTCCACCTGCTCGTCGGCGGCGCAGGGGCCGAAGCGGATGCCCGTGGCGGACGCGCGCTGCGCGGCCTTCGCCGTGCCGACGGACTCCGGGGAGCCCGGGGTGCCCGGGGACGCGGGCAGTGCGGTCGCCCCGCCGGCCGGTGCGGCCACGAGGGCGGAGAGAACCACGGACCCGGCGGTGCCCCAGAGGGCGGCTGCTCGCATCGCTCCTGCGTCCCTTTCCCACCATGAGAACTCATGGGACCTCATGGGACCTCATGAGAGTTCACATCATGAGTAATCACATCATGACAAAAGGGATACTCCGTCCGGCGGTTGACCATGTAAAGCACCGGTCCGCCGGTGTCGGCGTCAATGACCCCGTTGCGTGAACGCGGACAGCAGCCCCGGGTCCCGCGCCGCGGCCACCCCGCCCACGGCCACCGCCGTCAGATACGTACGGTCGTCGCCCTCCGTACTGCCCAGCTTCAGACCGCCGAGCAGCCGCTGCCCGGACGGCGAAGCCCATCGCGTGTACGGGTGGACCTCGACCCGCGCGATGAGCAGACAGCTCACCGTCAGCGTCAACGGCAGCGCGAACCACGCGAGGACCTGTCCGGGCCCGCCCGGCACGTCCTGCCCCGGCGCCAGCAGCGCGACCGCCCCCAGCACCAGCACCGCCACCAGCGCACCCCGCACCTGGCGCACCGCGCCCGCGACCGTGCTCCGCGCGCTCTCCGGGACCGCGAGCCCGTCGGCGACCAGCCGTTCGGACAGCGCCCGTACCGGCTCGGCCGCCGCCGTCGCGGCCCGTATCGGGCCTATCCGCGACTGACCCTCCGGGCCGATCGCGCCGAGCACCGAACGCTCCAGGTCGTCCCGGCCGCGCGGATCCACCACCGTCGCCCAGCCCGTGTGCGCGAGCAGCAGCCGCCGCTGACGGGCCATCGACACCAGCGCGACATCGGCGACCCGGTACGGACCGCCGGACAGGAACGCGGCCTCGTACACGGTCAGCCGGTGCCCGCGCCCGCGCTCCCTCGCCCTGTCGACGGCGGCGGCCCGGACGGTGGCGAGGCAGAGCCGGCAACAGGTGACACCGGCGACGGCACACGCCATGAGCAGGAGAAGGAACCAGAGCATGGCCGAGTTCTATGCGAAGTGCCGGGGGCGGCGCCACGGTTTGTTCACCATATGGACGCGGTGTTGCCGGGGTGTGATGTCCCGGCGCAGCGCGAGCCGCGCGGCCCGCACCAGCCGGGCGACCCGGCGGTCCGAAGGCGGCCGGGGAGCCGACCGCTCCAGCCACCACGCCGTCAGCCGCCGCCGCGCCTCCGGGTCGCCGGGGCGCCCGGCGAGCAGCAGATGCTCGGCGAAGTCCAGCGCGTCGTGCCGGTACCCGGCGGTCATCGGCCGGGTGTGCGCGTACGCGGTGAACTCCGCGCGGTACGCCTCGCCGATAATGTCCGGCAGTTCGGGCGCGACCTTGGCGACGACGTCCGCCCGCTTGGCGGTCAGCGCCCGGCCCTGCACCCCGAGCCGCACCCGGTCGAACCCCTCGGGCACCGGGGTTCCGGCGACCAGGGCCGACAGAAGCGCGGCCTGCGCGAGGGCCACGCGCTGGCGGGCGGCGGGGGAGGCGGGGGTGACCGGGGTGTCCGGGGTTTCGGACATGGCGGTCCCGGTGCTGCTCGGCTGCTCCGGTCCCCTCCGGGTGGCCGCCGCGACCGTCACCGTCGTCCGGATCACCCTCAGTTCGCGCTCCAGCTCGGCCGGCTCGGGGAAGTTCTCGTCCCGCTCCAGGAGCACACCCGGCGGGCGCACCCGGGACGCGAGGTCGGCGAGGATCGCGACGACCGGCTCGGGCACCGGGTGCGCGTGGCTGTCGTGCCAGACCCCGTCCCGCTCGAAACCGCCCGCGACATGCACGTACGCGAGGGCCTCGACCGGGAGTTCGTCCAGCGCCTTCGCCGGGTCCTCACCCCGGTTGACGTGGTTCGTGTGCAGGTTCGCCACGTCGATCAGCAGCCGGACACCGGTACGGTCCGCCAGCTCGTACAGGAACTGTCCCTCGGTCATCTCCTCGTGCGGCCAGGCGATGAGTGCGGCGATGTTCTCGACGGCGAGCGGTACGGGCAGCGCGTCCTGGGCGATACGGACGTTCTCGCAGAGCACGTCGAGCGCGTCACGGGTGCGCGGCACCGGCAGCAGGTGTCCGGCCTCCAGGAGGTCGGACGCGGTGAGCGTGCCGCCGGCCCGTACGAACGCGATGTGTTCCGTGACGAGGGGCGAACCCAGCGCCTCCGCGCGTGCGGCCAGCGCGGCGAGGCGTCCCTCGTCGGGCCGGTCGGCGCCGCCGAGGCCGAGGCTCACGCCGTGCGGGACGACGGTGACGCCGCGCTCGCGCAGCCGCAGCAGCGATGCGGGGAGATGGCCGGGGCAGAGGTTCTCGGCGACGGCCTCGACCCAGTCGACGCCCGGCATCCGTTCCACCGCCTCGGCGATCTCCGGGCGCCAGCCGATGCCGGTGCCGAGATGGATCGTGTTCCCCAGGTATGTCATGTCCCCCTCCTTCGCCAGTCCTTCGCCGTGCGGTGGTGCGGTGGTGCCGCGTGCGGTGGTGCCATGTGCCGTGGTGTCACCGTGCGGGCGTTGCCCGTTCCTGGGCGTGCGGTGCCCGGTGTGTGACCGTGTCATGGCCCCGGCGCGCGTGGCTGAACCCGGAGGGGGGCATGTTCAGAGCTTGTTTTGAGGTTCGAGCGGTTGTTCTGTTCAGCCCTGCTTCAGCCCTGCGGGTCGGGCCGGTCGGTGTTGACCTGCCCCGGTGTCGTCGCCGATGGCCGTGACGTGGTGGAGATGTCACCGCCGGTCGGACCGACGCCGGGGGCGGCCGGGGCCTGGCCGGTGGGGGGCGGGGGGCCGGTGGGGCTGGCGGTCGCGGTGGCGGCGCCGTTGGCGATGGCGTCGAAGTCGACCAGGCCGGTGTTCTCCAGGACCGTGATGTGGTCGAGGACCGTCTGGTTGGCGTCGGTGGCGAGCTGCCGGACCAGGGTGTTCCGGGTGCTGTCGCGGACCTGGGCGACCAGCGCGAAGACCTTTCCGTGCGCCACGCGCAGCAGATTCGCGAAGTCCCGCTGGTACTGCTCGCCGGTGGCGGCCGTCAACTGCTGGAGCCAGCCCTGCTGCTGGGCGTTGGGCTGGTTCGGCAGCTCGATGCCCAACTGCGCGGCGACGGTCCGTACCCGCTTGTCGAGGTCGGTGTGGCCGACGACCAGATGGTCGCCCGCCTCCTTGATGGCCTTCGTCGGCGCCCGCTCGATGGCCTGCTGCCCCGCGGGCAGTTCCCACAGTCCCGCGAGCCGGACCCGCACGATGAAGTCCCGGTCGGTCGCGGTGAGCGGCCCCCACTGGGTGGCCACGGTGCCCGCGGCGACATTGGCCTGCGGGGTCCCCGAGCGGTCCGCGTACGACCACACCGGGTACGCGAGCGCCCCGAGCGTGGCGACGAGCGCCGCGATGATGAGTGCCGTGCCGTTGATGCGCCGCAGCAAATGAGCCTCCCGGGGCGACCGTGCTTCGCGTGGTGCGTGAGCGGTGTGGAGCGGATGTGGAGCGGGGTGGGGCGAGGTGTCTGAATCAACCGCTGACCGAGCGGCGGTTCAAGCTACTTCGCGGTATTGAGAGGTACGCAATCCGGGGGCCGGGTGTTCAACCGGTGCGTGAAAGGTGTTCAAGGGGTCGGGGCGGTCGGCGTGGGTGTGGTGCGGTGTGGTGTGGTGCGGTCAGCTCGGGAGGCAGATGCCCAGGTCGAGGATGGGCAGGCCGAGGTCGAGGCAGAAGCCCTTGTCCGGGGGTGGGGTTGTCGCGGGGGGCGCGGAGGTGCCGGGGGGTGAGGTGGGGCGAGTGGGGGACGCGGGGGATGTGGGCGATTGGCCGGGGCTGCCGCCGGTGCCGCCTCCGGGTGTGCCGGTTCCACCGGAGCCGGGGGTGTTCGGGCCGGGGTGCGCGGGGGTGCTGCCCGGTGTCGCGGAGCGGCCTGACGGGTCGCCCGTGGGGCCTGTCGGGGAACTCGCCGGGCCGTCCGACGCGTCGAGGGAGTCGATTCCGCCGGGTGCCTCGGGGCGGCCCTGACCGGTCCGGTGAGGCGTTTCTCCCGGTGCGGGCGGCCGTCCGCTGCGGTCGGGGCCGGCCGCCGTGGGGGCCGGGTGGCCCCGGTCCCGCGTATCGCCGGAGCTGTCGTGGTCGAGGGCGGGGAGGACGGCGAGGGCGGCGGCGACCGCCGTACCGACGAGGAGGGCGGCCCGCCGACCGCCAGTGGCCGGGCGCGGCTGCGCGTGCAGCGGCGCCAGATGCCGGCCCAGGGACCTCAACTGCCGCAGAAGCAGCAGGAACACCAGCCCCAGAGCGCTGAGCACGCTCGCGAGCAGGACATCTATCACCCAAATCCCCCTGGACAGCAGTCAGTTCACCGAATGTGCTGCGAATGCACTGATTGCCGAGAATGCGGTCACGTGTGGGGCGCGCGGGACCGGATCAACTGATCGTGACGGAACCGTGACGGTACGCAGTGGCCGCTCGCGGCGCGCCTCCTTGGGGGACGTACGATCAGGGCCCTCTCGTACCGGAAGGCGGTCCGTCCATGCCTGTGCCGAGTCTGCTCGCGGTGTTCGCCCACCCGGACGACGAGTCGCTGTCGGCGGGCGGAGTGCTCGCACGTCACGCGGCTGCGGGCGCGTGTACCGGGGTGACCACGTCGACCTGGGCCGAGGGCACCCCGCGCGCCGCCGAACTGGCCGAGGCGCTGCGGATTCTGGGCGCGGGTGAACCGAGGATGCTCGGTTACGCCGATGCGCGCGTACCGCACTCGGCTCCGGGCTGTGCGCGGTTCTGCGACGCGCCGCTCGACGAGGCCGTGCGGCGGTTGGTGGCGCACATCCGGGAGTTCCGCCCGGAGATCGTGGTCACCCATGACGGCTACGGCGGGCTGACGGGCCACCCGGACCATGTGCACACCCATCGCGTGACCGTGCTCGCCGCCGAGGCGGCCGGTCTTGAGCGGCTCCACCCGGATGCCGGTCCTCCGTGGCACCCGCGCGCCCTGTACCTCGCCACGCATCCGCGGTCGGCCGTGCCGGCGCTGAGGGACCTGATCGGGGAGCGCAAGGCGGTGTACAGCGTTCCGGACGAACACGTCACCGCGACCGTCGACGTCACCCCCTGGATGGAACAGAAGATCGCCGCTGTACTGGCACATCGCTCCGAGGTGGCGCGCGGAGCCCTGCCGGGGCTGATCGCGGGCCTTCCGCCGGAGGAACGGCGGCGGCTGTTCGCCACCGAGTGGTACATCCGCCACAGCCCGGTGCACGCGGCCGGAGCCGGAACCGAAGCCGAAGCCGTGCCCGGAACCGCGGCCGGAGCCTTGCCGCAGACCGCACTGACCGTCTGATCTCCGCACCCCCGGGCCCCACCAGACGGTGGCTAAGCTGCGGCGCATGGACATCGTGATCCCGCTCTTCGACCGCTTCGAGCCGCTCGACGCGATCGGGCCGTACGAGATCCTCGCGTACCTGCCCGGTGCCACCGTCCGGTTCGTCACGGCCGAACCCGGCCTGGTGCACGACGCGCTGGGCGCCCTGCCGGTGCACGTCCCGACCGGGTACGCCGAGGTGGAAGGCTGCGACGTTCTGCTGATCCCGGGCGGTGGCAGCTTCCTGGCCATGGTGGACGACCCGGAATTCCTCGGCTGGGTGCGCCGCGTCCACGCCGGCACCCGCTTCACCACCTCGGTCTGCACCGGTTCCCTGGTGCTCGGCGCGGCCGGCCTGCTGGACGGCCTGACCGCCACCACCCACTGGGACGCCGCCGCCGCACTGGAGTCGTACGGCGCCGTCTACACCCCCGAGCGGGTGGTCCGGCACGACCGGGTGATCACCTCGGCCGGGGTCTCGTCCGGCATCGACATGGCCGTCCGGCTGGCCGCCCTGCTCACCGACGAGGTGACAGCCCAGGCCATCCAGCTCTACACCGAGTACGACCCGCAGCCGCCCTTCGACACCGGCTCGGTGGCCAAGGCCCCGGCCGAGGTGCTGGAAAGGGCCCGCACTCTGCGCTAGGGCCTCTCGTTTGGATCAGGCCGGGCTCGCGGGCCCTGGCACCGCACGAAAGACCCTAGCCCCCTGGGCCGTGTCCGGAGAGTCCCGCGTCGCTACGCGCGGGGAACAGGGCCCACGCGGTGATGTCCCTCGGCCACGACCGTGTCGCCGGGGGCGATCTCCGTGAAGCCCGCGTCCCGTACCACCGGCAGCCCGCTCGTGGTGAGTTCGGGCCAGCGGGCCGGGTCGGCGGTGCGTACCGAGAGCGGGAAGCCTGCGTCGCGCCACGCGGTGCGCTCCTCGTCGGACAGCTCCCACCAGGCGAGTTGGGCGCCGTGCCCCGCCTGTGCCATCGCCTTGCCCGCGGTCATCGTGACCTCGGGGCTCATCCACAGCACGGGCGCCGTCGCGTCGGCCGCCGCGGGCGGCTCCGGGTCGTCGAGGTCGGTGCCGGACACCTGGAGCCGGGCGAGATCCTTGGGCCAGCCGTCCAGCGGGACCGGCGGGAAGACCCGTACCTCCGCCGACTTGCCGGTCACCGTGATACCCGGCAGCGCCTCGGCCCGTCGCCACTCGGCGCCCCGCGCCCGCCGCACCACCTTGCGGATCCGCGCGTCCTGCCAGTTCCGGACCGCCTCCGCCCATTCCCCGTCGCCCAGCGACCGCGAGTCGCTGAGGAGGGTGAGCACCGCGCGGGCGGCGGTCTCCAGCGCGTCCGTACGGGGCGGGGGGTCGGACTTCTCGATCCGGACGACGAGCGGGAGCACGAACTGCGGTGCGTCGTCGCGTGCGATCGGTTCCGTGCGGAACGGGCTGTCCTGACCGTGCCTGGTGTCGTCGGGCGGTGGGGTGCCGTCCTGAGGCGTCGGGGCTGTGTCCTGGCTGCTCACCCGTCCAGTCTGCCAGGCGGAAGATCGGTGGTCGGTCCCGCTGCGAAGGCCGCCCCGGGCCCCGGCCCCGTACGCGAGGATGGCTCCATGACCACGGCCCGAACCGACGGCACCGCACGCCCGTCCACTGCGGCGTCCGGGATCAGGCTGCTCGGGGTCGGCCGGCGGTACGGGCTCGCAGGGCCGTGGATCCTGCGCGGCGTGGACCTCGCCGTGCCCGCCGGGCACCTCGTGCGGATCGAGGGCGCCAACGGCACCGGGAAGTCGACCCTGCTGCGTCTGCTCGCCGGGATCGACGCCCCGACCGAGGGCCGCGTCCGCGGCCGGCCCCGTACCGCCTACGTACCCGAACGCTTCCCGCCCCGCCTCCCCTTCACCGCCGTCGCCTACCTCACGCACCTGGGCCGCGTCCACGGCCTCTCGCGGCGGGCCGCCGTGCGCGCCGCGCGCGAGTGGATGGAACGCCTGGGCGCGGCCGGCCATCTGGGCACTCCGCTGGCGGAGTTGTCGAAGGGCAGCAGTCAGAAGGTCGCCGTCGCGCAGGCGCTGCTCGCCGCGCCCGATCTGCTGGTGCTGGACGAGGCGTGGACCGGCCTGGACACGCGGGCCCGCGCCGAACTGGACCGCGCCGTCGGGGAGCGCACGGCCGCGGGCGGTGCCGTGGTCTTCGTCGACCACGATCCGCTGCGGCTGGCGGGGGCGGCCGATGCGACGTACGCGGTGGACGGCGGGGGGCTGGTGGAGGGGCCCGGGACCGGGAGTCCGGTGGTCGTGATCGAGGCGCAGGCGGAGGCGGGGGCGGAGGTGTCGCTGCCGGTGGGGGCGACGGTTGTGAGGACGTCGCGGGAGGGCGTGATCAGGGTGACGGTCCCGGCGGCTTATTCGGACGAGGTCCTGCGTACGCTGCTGACGGCCCGGCCGGCCTGGCATGTCATATCGGTACGGTCTCCGGGGCGTCGGGGACCTGTGGGGCCGGCGCGGGAGGCCGGTGGCGCGGAACGTTCGCAGGCGGCCTCGGAGGTGGCTTCGCAGGTGGCTTCGGAGGCGGCTCCGGTGACGGCTCCGGAGGCCGACCAGTGACGGCTCTGCTCCGCTACCAGACGGCACTTCTCCTCCGCTCGCAACGCTGGCTGCCGCCCGTCGTGCTGTACGTCGCCGTCCTCGCCGTAGGAATCCGGGGCGGGGAGCCGGTCCTCGACTCGCTCGGCTACGGCGCCGCCGCCCTGCTCCCGGTCGCCGCCTGGCTCGTCCGGGTCTGTGCCACCAACGAACCGCCCGCGGCGCGGAGTTGTGTCGCCGCTTCCGTGGGGCCCGTGCGGGCGCACCTGGCGTCGCTGCTCACCGGAGCGCTCGCCGCGACCCTGCTCGGCGCCGTCGCGACCGCCGTCGTCACGGTGATCAGCGACCCGTCGAGCACGAATCACCGTATTCCCGTACCGCTGCTCCCGGCGGGTGGGGCCGGGCTCCTGGCCATGCTCGCGTGTGCGCTGCTCGGTGCGGCCGTCGGAGCGGTCACGACGTGGCCGCTGCTGCGGTCGCCGGGGCGTTCGGTGCCCGCGCTGCTGCTGGCCGTGCTGCTGGCGCTGGTCGTGTCGGGCTCACCGGGGCGGGAGGCGGTGACGGCGCTGGTGACGGGTTCGCAGGAGGGGACGGTTCCGGTGCCGGTGGTGCCGCTCGCGGGTGCGGCCCTGGTGGCGGTGGCAGCGGCGACGGCGGCCTGCGCCCTCGGCTCGCGCCGCGCCTGAGACGAACGCGGCGCCCGGATGTCCGTTCAGCCGGAACAGGCGGTGCGCTGGGCTTCCTGCCACTCGCACACCGGACAGAGCGTGGCGCCCCGGTGGGACTCCGGGTACTCGGTCGGCTCACGGCACAGCACACACTCGGCGAAGGGGCCTCCGGCCGGGTCCGGGGTGGGCGGGTTCGCCGCGCTGGTGGGGTGGTCGTCCATGGGGCCCAGGGTAGGACGCGCAGCACGACGCCTGTCGGCCGAGGGCACCCCACGCCCGCCCTCCACTTGGCTACTGCTTGCCTGCTGCTTACCTACTGCCCTGCTTGGTGCCCTGGTCCCGGTGGCTGTCGCCGATCAGCTCCGACACCTTGACGAACTTGAAGCCGCGCTTACGGAGTTCCGGTACGACCGTCCGGATCGCCCGCTCGGTCGTCGGGGCGGCGCTGCGGGTGCAGTGCATGACGACGACGGACCCGGGCCGTACCCCGTCGAGCACCTGCTGGGCCACCGCGTCGGCGTCGGTGGCGAACGCGTCGCCGCTCACCACGTCCCACTGCACCGCCGTGACCCCCGTCGGGGTGATCGCCTTCAGCGCACTGTCGTCGTAACAGCCGCCGGGGAAGCGGAAGTACGGCATCGGGTTCGGCACGCCCGCCTTGCGGAAGGAGGTGTACGCGCGCTCGACGTCGGACCGCATCCGGTCGGCCGGAACGGTCGGCAGGCCGTAGCAGTCGGCGGTGAAGGAGTAGTGGCTGTACGAGTGGTTGGCGACCTCGAAGAGGGGATCGCTGCCGATGGAGCGGGCCTGGTCGGGGTACTCGTCGGCCCAGCGGCCCGTCATGAAGACGGTCGACGGAACCTTCAGTTGGCGCAACGTCGCGATCAGCGCCGGGTTGTCGAAGTGCTCCCCGGCGGCGGCACGGTCGCCCTGGTCGGCGGTCATGTCGGCGTCGAAGGTGAGCGCGACGGTCTTGCCCAGGTCACGGGGTCCGTTCTGGAACACCGGGGTCAGTCCGCGCGGGCCGGGGGAGAGGGTCGGGGGACGCGACGCGGACGAGTGTGGACCGGCGGAGGCCCCGGGCTGCTCCGGGCGCACGGTCTGCGAGGCGCCGCCACTGCCGCACCCGGCGAGGGCGGCCCCCAGGGCACAGAGGGCGACTGCTTTGCGTACGGTAATGATCACCGCGTGACCATATACTCGTATAAACGACAAATCGCCCAGCAGTGGCGCAAGCCGGAAAACCGGCCCCGGACGTCACCCGCTTACCGGGCAGCCCCCTGGGTGCTCGCTGGTCATATCCATCCGTCGAGGGCGTGCAGGAAGCCGTCGAAGTCGTCCCGGTGGAGGGTGTGCCCGGCGCCTGCGACGGTCCGTACGGTGAAGCCGCGCGCGGTGAGGTCGGCCTTGAGGTTGTCGGAGACGAGGGAGCCCCGGCCGGCGGTGACGACGAGCGAGGGCACGGCGGGCCGCTCCGGTACGAGGTCGGCGGCCCGCGCCCCCGTGACGCCGAACGCGGTGTCCGGGTCCCATGCCTGAAGGGTCGCCAGCTCGACGTCGACGTCGGCGTCCTCCCAGTCCGGGTTCAGCTCCACGATCATCTCGCGGGTCGCCTCCCCGAAGCCGGTGAAGGCCGCGGGGTCGAGGGCCAGCGTGCCGAGCGCCCAGGCGGGGTCTGCGTACACGACACGGTCGGGCGCCAGCCGCTCGACGGCGAGCGAGACGGCGAGCGCGCCGAGCGAGTGCCCGATCACCAGCTCGGCCCCCACGGGCACCGTGTCGACCAGGTCCTCGGCGAACAGCTCCGCGCTGTACTCCCCGCGCCCACTCGCCCCGTGCCCCCGCAGATCGACACCGACGACCCGATACCCACGCGCGGCGAGCACGGGCCCGACCCGCCGCCAGGTCCGGTGATCGGACATGATCCCGTGCACCAGAACGGCAACCCGCTCCCCATGCCCCCACTCGCCCCCACGCAACAACACGGACCCCACCCCTTCCCGAACACACCGTCACCCCCACAACGCCCCGACCCCACCCCTGCGTTCCCAGCCACCCCCCTCAACCCGAGCCCCACGAGCCCACCCCACGACACCCCGGCCCCGGGAACTCCCGCACCTGACGCCGGACGTTGACGATTTCCGACCGTCCTCATGCCGACGTTTGACAGTCGGCGGACCGCGTCACGCGCGACAACTCCCCCTCGAATCAAGCGCATTGCGGTGTCAAGTCATTCCGGCGCAGCACACTCCACCCGTCTGTCGACGTTGGCCGGTTCTCTGCTTCCTTTCGGTGGAGATTGGTTACTTGAGGTGGCTGAGTATGAGGCTTTCCCTCAGCCTCAGTTAGTCGATTTCGTCAAGCAATATGGCTAAAAATTGGACACCAAGTAGCCAGAATTTGTGGCTCAATTCACCTTGACTTAAGGAACCGCTTCACCGTTGACTCACTCCCCTTACGACTTCTGTGACTCTGGGGTGGGGACAGTGGAGTTGTGTTGGAGCCTGCGTGCCCGCACGCATGTAGTGGCAACAGGAATCGGGTCGCTGCTGCTGGCGACGGCCGGAATGCTTTCCGTAGGTGTTCCGGAGGCGTCCGCCGCCGCCTGCACCGCCGGCGCCGAGTCGGACTTCAACGGGGACGGCATCCGCGACACCGCCGTCGCCGACCCCCAGGCCACGGTCGCCGGTCAGGCGAGCGCGGGCCTGGTGCGGGTCATCCTCGGCGGCGGCAAGGGCGTCACGGAGATCAGCCAGTCGCTGACCGGAATGTCCGCCTCTCCCGAGGCCGGGGACCAGTTCGGATACTCCATCGCCGTGTATGACGCGGACCAGGACGGCTGCGCCGACCTCGTGGCCGGTACTCCGTACGAAGACGTCGTCGTCGGCACCGAGAACCAGGTGGACGCCGGTGCCGTCTATGTCGTTCATGGTTCACCGACCGGGATCGGTGAAGGGTCCGTCATCGAGCACTTCACACAGCGGCAGCTCGACGCCGCGACCGTGACCGAAGCCACCGACCTCTTCGGATTCGCGCTGGCCGCGGGCAACACATCGGGCGGAAAGCCCTACCTCGTCGTCGGCGCGCCCGGCGAGGCCGTGGGCGCGGTCGAGGACGCCGGCTGCTTCACCTATGCCCAGGGCACCTCGGTCGGCTCGGTCAACCAGGACGACGTGGGCGTGCCGGGCGCACCGGAGACCAACGACCGCTTCGGCGCCTCCCTCGCGGCGACGAGCCGCTATGTGGCCGTGGGCACACCCGGTGAGGCCATCGGCGTCGAAACCTTCGCGGGAGGCGTGCTCCTGTTCCAGCACACGCTGACCGACTCCCGGCCCACCTACCTGGTCGGGGCGAACGAGGACCACGCCGCTCTGACGTCGGGCACGGCCGAGAAGGACGACCGTTTCGGGACAGCCCTGTCGCTGCTGCCCTACCGGCCCTCCGGCGCCTCGTCCGAGACGGACGCCCTCCTCGCGGTGGGGACCCCCAACGAAGACGTCGGAAACGTCGCCGATGCCGGAGCCGTCACCGTGGTCCGCGTGACGCCCTCCGGAGACCTCTCCGAGGTGAACCTGATCGACCGTCTCTCGCCGAACGTCGAAGGGGACCCCGTGGTGGGGGACTTCTTCGGTCAGCGCGTCGCCCTCGCCCACACGCAGCCGGGAGCCGTGGGTACGGCGGCGACGGTGAAGCTGGCGGTCGGCGTCCCGAACCAGGAGGTCGGACCGGCCGAGAACGCCGGAGCCGTCCATGTCCTTCCGGGACTTGGCGCGCCGGGGACCGGCGACAGGATCCTCACCCGGGGTGACGGTCTGCTGCCGGACACGGCCGAGGCCCGCGACTTCACGGGCCTGGGCCTGTGGGCCACCGCCACGGACCTCTATGTGGGAGTGCCGTACAGCAAGTCGGCGGGGGCACAGAAAGGCGTGGTGTACGCGGCTCCGTGGAGCGTCGTCGGCGGCGGTGCCGGGACGGTCAGGACCCTCAGGCCGGGCGCCGACGGGGTCCCGGACGAGGGCAAGGCATTCGGCTCGTCGATTCGCTGACCGGCGCACGGCGCACGGCGCACGGCACACGGCACACGGACCCGGGGTGGGGACAGTGGGAAGCAGAAGAGAACTCCGTCCGCGGAGACAACTCCTACAGAGGCGAGGGCTCCGTCCGAGGAGTGGGCTTTGGCTGCGCGGCCGGGTCGCCGTCGTCGCCTGCGTGGTGCTGCCCCTGCTGGCGGGCGGCGTCAGCGGCGCGGCGGTGGCGGATGCCGTCGGGGCGCCTGCCGGAACGACGGCACGCGGCGAGACGACGGCACGCGGCGAAGCAGCCCGGGACGGGTCGGCGCACACAGGCAAGAGCGCCGCCGACGAAAGCCAGGCCGTCGATGCCGCGGCTGCCTCCGGTCGGCGCGTGGAAGTGTTGTCCCTTCGCGACGAGCGCAGCGAGACGTTCGCCAACCCGGACGGCACCTTCACTGTCAGGGAGTACACACAGGCTGTCCGCACCCGCAAGGACGGCAAGTGGATCCCGATCGACACGACACTGATCCGGCAGCCCAACGGCCGCCTCGTCCCCAGGGCCACCACCACCGCCATGTCCCTGTCGGGCGGCGGGGACAGCGTGTTCGGCACCCTGGTCCGCGACGGCCGGACGATGTCCGTCTCCTGGCCGGCCGACCTGCCGGAACCCGAGGTCGTCCGCGACACCGCCACGTACCGGTCCGTACTGCCGGGCGTCGATCTCGTCGTACGGGCGGAGAACGACGGGTTCGCCCATCTGCTGGTCGTCAAGTCGGCGAAGGCGGCGGCCAACCCGAAGCTCGCCGACCTCGAACTCCCCCTCTCCGCCGACGGACTCGACCTGCGGCAGGACGCGGGCGGCGGGCTCACGGCCAGGGACCGAGCCACGGGCGGCACCCTCTTCGAGGCCCCGCAACCCGTGATGTGGGACTCCAGCGGCGCCCCACTGTCCCGACCCGTCACACCGCGCACCACGGGATCCGGACCGTCGGACGGCGCCCGGGTCGCCGATGTGCGCCTCGGACTCCGGAAGAACAGCATGTCGCTGCGCCCGGACCTCGGACTGCTCCGCGGTAAGGACACGCGGTACCCGGTCGTCATCGACCCGGTCACCAAGACCGCCACCCGTACCGGCTGGACCTGGGTGTCCTCGGGGAACCCCGGCCTGGAGGGCTGGAAGTTCTCCAACTCCGCGGACGGCGTCGAGGCGGGAAAGGGTGTCGGGCGCTGCCCGGCGGACGTATCGGTCCGCTGCACCGGCACCAACGATGTGCAGCGCCAGTACTACGCCCTGCCCACCGGCAGTTTCGAGGGCAAGACCATCCTCAAGGCGGAGTTCGCGATCACCCTGGTGCACACGTACAACAGCGAGGCACGGTCCGTGCAGTTGCACCGGGTCAACAGCAAGGGCGGCAGCGCGATCAACGCGCGGACGAACTGGTCGAGCAGACCGTCCAGCAAGGAGCACCTCACCTCCGCCTCGCCGGCCAACCCGGCGGGCTCGTGCTCCACGACCAATCAGAACGTGCGCTTCGACGTGAAGAGCACGGTGCAGAAGGCGGCCTCCAGCGGCTGGGACACCACCACTTTCGGTCTCCAGGCCGCCTCCGAGGACGCGTACGCCTCCTGGAAGAGGTTCTGCAACAACGCCGCACTTGAGGTCACCTACAACCGGCCCCCGTACCAGCCCCGCATGGACGAACTGGCCATGTCCCCTGGCGGTAAGTGCGCCTACGGAGAAGCGGCGAAGCACTACGTGAACAAGGCGCCGACCCTGTCCGCGATCATCTGGGACCCCGACCACGGCGACGCCGGTGGCAACACGGAGAGCCTGCGGGCCCAGTTCGAGATCTTCTGGACCGCCGCCGACGGAACGGTGAAGACCTACACCGTCACCACCGCCGCCAAGGCGTCCAACAGCGACCCGGACCGTGACAGCGGCTGGGAGCGGTTCACCTACAAAGTCGGCACCGACATCCCGGGCGACGGCACCGGCGCCTTCACGCCCGCGCAGAACACGGTGATCGGCTGGTGGGTGCGCGGCAGTGACGGCGAGGCATGGGGCCCCTGGAGCAGCGCGGGTGCCGGTACCCGCTGCGAGTTCATCCTGGACTCGCAGAAGCCGGACCCGCCCACGGTCACCTCGGCGGAGTACCCGAACGACGACGCGTGGCACACCGGCGTCGGCGACTACGGCTCCTTCTCGCTGTACTCGCCGGGGACGGACATCACCAAATACCGCTACCAGTTCTCCGGAGAGACGACGAAGGAGATCGTGCCCGTCGAACCGGGCCGGCCCGCGGTCGTGCGGTGGATGCCGAAATCGTTCGGCTCGAAGATCCTGTACGTCGAAGCCGTCGACCAGGCGGGCAACAAGGAGTACGTGACGGAGAGTTACGTCTTCGATGTCGCCAGGGGGCGCTCACCCAAGGCTTCCTGGGCCCTGTCGGACGCGGAGGGATCGACCCAGGCCGTGGGGACCGACGGTGCGCCCGGCGCCGCGGCGGGGCCCGGTGTGACGTTCGGTGTGGACGGACCGCACGGCTCCGTACTGACCGCGGCCCGGCTCGACGGCAGCTCCGGCGCCTACCTGAACACCGGACAGCACGTCGTCGACACCGACAAGACGTTCTCCGTTGCCGCCTGGGTGATGCTCCCCCAACTGCCCAGTACCTCGATGAGCGTGATCAGCCAGGACGGCTCGGCCCAGTCGGGGTTCTCCCTCGGCTACGACGCCCTCTCCAAGAAGTGGTCGTTCCTCGCACCGGACAGCGAGATCGACTCGATGATGTCGTGGCAGGTACTCGGCCCCCAGCCGGTGCCCGGGGAGTGGACCCATCTGGTCGGCGTGTACGACAAGGACGAGCCGACGACGCCGGGCGGCACGCCGGGCACCCTGCGCATGTATGTCAACGGAACCCTCGTGAAGGGTGACATCCAGCAGCGCCCCACCACCTGGAACGCGACCGGAGCCCTCCAGATCGGGCGCGCCCTTGAGCCCGCCGGATACACCGCGAACCTCAACGGCACCGTGGCCGGTGTCCAGGTCCTCGACCGGGTCGTGACCGAATCCGAGACCAGAAGCCTCGGCGGTGTCGCACCCCTCCAACTCGCCTACTGGGACATGAACGAAGCCCAGAGCGGTCTCGTCCCCGAGTCGTCGGGCGGCACCGGCCTGACCCTGAGCGGTACCGCCTCCGTCTATCAACCCGACGACACCTGCGACCCGTTGGATCCCACCTGCGTCGTGGAGCAGCCGCTGTCCGGCGACGGACACCTCGCCCTGAGCGGCACCGGTGGCACCGGTGGTACCGGTGGCTACGCCGACCGCGCGGCCGGACTGCTGAAGGCGAAGGCGAGCTTCACCGTCACCGCGCGGGCCAGGCCCACCACGCTGGACTCCACGACGGACCAGACCGTGCTGTCGCTCCCCGGCACGGCGGGCACAGCGGCCCTCGTGCGGTTCGACACGGACCAGAACCGGTGGCAGTTCGCGCTGACGGACAAGGACGCGGCGAACGCGACGGTCACCGAGTTGACCGCTTCCGGATTCCCGGCCACGACCGAGGGCGACGGGGACCATCTGGCGCTGTCGTACAACGCCCTCTTCGGTGAGGTGCGGCTGTACGTCGACGGTCAGTGGACCGGCGAAGTCCTGAAGTGGCCCACCACCTGGGACCTGACCAAGGCGGCCGTGCAGGTGGGGCGTGGTGGCATCGGCTCGACGGGCCTCCAGTACTTCTCCGGCGCCCTCGACGAGGTGCGCGTTTTCGAGGGTGCGCTCGACCAGTCCCTGGTGACGGAGGTGGCCGGACTCGAATCCGGCGAGAACCTGGGCGGATCCGTGCCCTGACGGCCCCGAGCGGTCCCCCCCGGCCTCGCCGTCCGCCCGTCGCCCCCGTCGTCCTCCGCCCGGCACCACATGACCTGATGGAGATGTGTCATGGCTACCCCCCGCTGGTTCCGCACGTCCTCGCGCCTCACCCGGCCCGGCCTCCGCCGGCAGTTGATCGTCGCGCTGGGGCTCTCCCTGGCCGTCGGGCTGCTGCCGCAGTACGCGCCCGAGGCGACGGCATCGGCGTCGGACACCGGGCTGACCCGGCCCGAGGTGCAGGAAGACCTCGGCAAGCCGATACCGGTCAAGGCGCTCAAGGCCGGGCGCCCCGGCACCAATCCGGTCGACAAGGCGCGGGTGAAGGGCCCGGCGAAGGTCACGTGGCCGAAGGCCGCCCACGAAGAGGTCACAGTGGGGGACAAGCCGAAGCGGCTGCCGGGTCTTCCGCTGCGGATCGGGCCGCCCCGCAAGGCCACCGAGGCCAGACCGGCGGCGGACGCAGTCGACGTAGAAGTCCTCGACCGTGCCCGGACGAAGGCCGCGGGCGTGGACGGCGTCCTGCTGACCGTCTCCCCGGCGGACGCCACCACGAAGAAGGGCGCGGCCCGCGTCGAACTCGACTACTCCGGGTTCGCCGATGCCTATGGCGCGGGGTACGGATCACGGCTGCGGTTCCTCCAGTACCCCGCGTGTGTCCTGACCACCCCGGCGGCGAAGGGGTGCTCGACCCCGCGCGAGCTGCCCACCAGCCACGACGCCGCCGCCCGCGCCCTGAGCGCGGACGTGCCGGTCGCGGCCCGGACGTCCGGCGCCGCGACCCCGACCGTGCTCGCCGCGGCGGCCGGTGCCTCCGGCGATCAGGGTTCGTTCGGCGCGACACCGCTCTCGCCGTCCGCCGAGTGGAGCGTGTCCAACTCCTCCGGCGCCTTCAACTGGTCGTATCCGCTGCGCACTCCGCCCGCTCCCGGCGGTCTGGCACCGTCCGTGTCGCTCGGCTACAACTCCCAGGCGGTCGACGGTCAGACCGCGGCCACCAACAGCCAGGGGTCCTGGATCGGCCAGGGCTTCGGCTACGAGGCCGGATTCATCGAGCGCCGCTACAAGCCGTGCGCCGACGACGGACACGACAAGGCCAACGGCGACCAGTGCTGGGCCTTCGACAACGCCACCGTGCAGCTCGCGGGCGGCCCCTCCGGTGAGTTGATCCTCGACGACACGACCAAGCAGTGGCGCCTCAGCAGTGACGACAACACCAAGGTCGAGAAGATCACCGGCGCCGCCAACGGTGACGACAACGGCGAGCACTGGCGCCTGACCACCACCGACGGCACCCAGTACTACTTCGGCCTGGACAGCCTGCCCGGCTGGGCCTCCGGCGACGAACAGACCGGCTCGACCTGGACGGTGCCCGTCTACGGCGACGACGCGGGCGAACCCTGCTACAAGGCGGCCTTCGCCGACGCCTACTGCACCCAGGCCTGGCGATGGAACCTCGACTACGTCGTGGACATCCACGGCAATGCCATGTCGTACTTCTACGGCAAGGAGACCAACTACTACACCCAGGGCCTGAAGACCGGCGAGAACGGCAAGCCCTACATCCGGGGCGGCCACCTCAAGCGCATCGACTACGGACAGCGTGACCAGGCCGTCTATGACACCCCGGCCTCGGCCCGCATGGTCTTCGACACCGACGAACGGTGCCTCGGCGCGGCCACCGACTGCGAACCGGGCGACCTGACCGACGCGACGGCCACCCGCTGGCCCGATGTGCCCTGGGACCTCAACTGCAAGGCCGACACCAAGTGCCCGGGGCAGAACTCCCCGACGTTCTGGACCCGCAAGAAGCTCAGCAAGGTCACCACGCAGATCCGCTACGGCACCGGCTACGCCGACGTGGACTCCTGGACCCTGGGCCATCTCTTCACGGACAACGGTGACAGCTCGAAGTCGCTGTGGCTCAAGACGATCAAGCAGACGGGCCACGCCGGTTCGGGGACCGTGGAGATGCCGACCGTCGAGCTGGGGGGAGCGCAACTGCCCAACCGGGTCGACAAGGCCGGCGACAACATCCAGGCGATGAACCGCTTCCGCCTCACGAGCGTCGTCAACGACACCGGCGGCAGCCTCGACATCGGCTACCGCGCGGCCGAGTGCACCGCCGCGGCGCTGCCCGACCCCGACACCTCCACGAAGGCGTGCTACCCGGTCAAGTGGAGCCCGCCGGGCGCGACCGACCCCCTCACGGACTGGTTCCACAAATACCTCGTCGAACGCGTCACCCAGACCGACCTCACCGGCCACGCGCCGGAGATGGTCAGCAGTTACGAGTATCTGGGCGGCGCCGGCTGGAAGAAGGCCCGCGCGGACGGCATCACCAAGGACGAGTACCGCACCCGCAGCGACTGGCGCGGCTACGGCAAGGTCCGGGTCACCAAGTCCGGCGGCACGGTCAGCCCCGCGAACCAGCGCACCGAGCATGTCTTCCTGCGCGGACTGGGCGGTGAGGTCACCGACTCCACCGGGACCAGCCATCCCGACGACAACGAACTGTCCGGACAGGAACTGGAGACGGTCACCTACGACGGCGCCTACACGGCCGACAAGATCGTCTCCAAGAGCATCAGCACCACCTGGCGTCGCACCACCGCCACCCGCGCCGAGTCCTGGGGCACCAACAAGGCCTTCTACGTCCGGCCCGCCACCACGACCTCGTACACCACGCTGGAGAACGGCGGTCAGCAGGAGGTCAGCTCCACCACCCGCTACGACGACGCCACCGGCCGGCCCGTGGAGACCGACGACTACGGCAAGGTCGGCGACGCCCAGGACAACGTGTGCGTCCGCACCGAGTACGCGGACAACCCGGGCAAGAACCTGCTCGCACTGACCTCACGGGTCGAGAAGGTCGCCGTGTCCTGCGCGACCACGCCGGACCGCAAGAGCCAGGTGATCTCCGACGACCTCACCTTCTACGACGGCAAGGCGTTGGGCGAGGCCCCCACGAAGGGGGACACCACCAAGGTCCAGCGACTGGCCTCGCACGACGGCACCAAGGCCACGTACGAGACCGTGACGTCCTCCGCCGTCGCGGACTTCGACGCCTACGGACGGCCGCTGAAGGTCACCGACGCCGCCGGCAGCCCGACCTCGATGAAGTACACCGAGACGGACGGCCTCACCACGGAGAAGCTGGAGACCAACCCGCTGGGGTGGACGACGACCACCGAGTACGTCCGCTCCTGGGGTGCCCCGGCCGCGCAGATCGACATGAACGGCAAGCGCTCGGACCTCGCCTACGACGCTCTCGGCCGGCTCACCTCCGTGTGGCTCCCCGACCGGGACAAGCCCAACAGCACTCCGTCGGTCAAGTACACGTACCTCATCCGCAAGAACGACGCGGTCGCCGTCAAGACCGAACGGATCGAGAACGACGGCGTGTCGTACGGCACCGAATACACGCTGTACGACGGCCTGCTGCGGCCACGCCAGCAGCAGAGCGAGGGCCCCGGCGGCGGCAGCATCGTCGCGGACACGTTCTACGACGGGCTCGGCAACATCGTCGAGGCCAACGCCGACTACTACGTCCAGAAAGCCCCCGCCGACACCTTCGTCGTGCCCACGGCGGAAGTGGACGGCCATACCGTCACCGAGTACGACGGCGCGGGCCGCACTACGGCCGAGATCTTCAAGGTCGCCAATGCGGAGAAGTGGCGTACGACGTACGCCTACGGAGGCGACCGCGTCCATGTCGACCCGCCCGCGGGCACGGCACCCTCGACCACGATCAGCGACGGTCGCGGCCAGACCGCGGAGATCCGCCGCTACAAGGGCGACAAGCCGCTGCCGAACGGTACGGCCGCCGACTACGAGTCGATCCGCTACACCTACACACCCGGCGGTCAGCTCGACACCGTCACCGACGCGGCGGGCAGCGTCTGGGACTACGGCTACGACCAGCGCGGACGCAAGATCGCGGCGAGCGACCCGGACACCGGCACGACGGACTTCGGTTACGACGCGCTGGACCGTATGACGTTCACGAAGGACTCCCGCGGCAAGAAGATCTCGACGAAGTACGACGTGCTGGGCCGGCCCGTCTCCACCTGGGAGGGCGAGCCGGACACCGGGACGCGGCTGACCGTCAGCACCTATGACTTCGTCAGCAAGGGCCAGCCGTACGGCACCTACCGCTACGAGGGCGGTGTCTCGACCGTCGCCACGATCAACACCCAACTGGACACGATGTACCGCCCGGTGACCACCCGGGTGATCCTCGGCGGCGCCACCGCGACGGAGCTGAAGGGCACCTACGAGTTCGGCACCCAGTACAACCACGACGGCACCGTGCAGTCGCAGCGGATGCCGGCGGCGGGCGGTCTGGCGAGCGAGACGCTGACCTATGCCTACGACGAGATTCAGCGACCCGTCTCGATGACCTCCCTGCTCGGCGGCGCGCGGGCGGGCACCTATGTCTCGGAGGCCGGCTACTCCCCGACGTCGCAGCTCCAGACCCTGACCCTCGGAGCCCTGGGCACGACCGGCAGGATGGCCGCTCTCGCCTACGACTACGAGAAGGGCACCGACCGGCTGACCGGGACGCGGGTCCGGGTGGAAGGTGTCACCGGCGAGACGCAGGACACCCACTACACGTACGACGCCACCGGAAACGTCACCTCCATCGCGGACACCCCGACCGGCGGCCAGTCGGACGTCCAGTGCTTCACCTACGACTGGCAGCGGCGGCTCAAGGACGCCTGGGCGACCTCCAACCCCTCGGACGGAGCCGCCGGTTCGGAGCGGAAGAACGCCGCCTGCACGCCGAACCCCACAGCGAGCACGCTCGGCGGCGCGGCGCCGTACTGGCAGTCCTTCGACTACGACCGGCACGGCAACCGTGAGCGGCAGCTCCTGCACGGGATCGCCGGGGCGCCCGACGTCACCCGCAGCTACACCTACGGAAAGGACGCGGCGGGCAACGGCGGACCGCACACCCTGACCGCGGTCGAGCAGAACACGCCGGCCTCCGGCGGCGATCCCGCGGTCCTGCGCCAGGACACCTTCACCTACGACCAGGCGGGCAACACCGACGCGCGCGTCCTGGGCGGCACCACCCAGGACCTCACATGGAACGCCGAGGGCAAGCTCGCCGCGGCCGGTACCGACACGTCGTATCTGTACGGTGTGGACGGCACCCGCGTCCTGCGGCGCGAGGCCGGCCGGCAGACGCTGTACCTGCCCGGTATGGAGCTGAACCTCGACACCGCCACGCGGGCCGTGGAGGCGACGCGGTACTACGGATTCGGCTCGCAGACCGTGGCGATGCGTACGCCCAAGGGCGTCCACCTCCTCGCCGGTGACCACCAGGGCACCATGTCGATCGCGATCGACGCGAAGACCGGTGACGTGATCCGGCGGCGGATGGACCCGTTCGGCAAGGAGCGGGGCACCGGCTCGGCGCCCTGGGTCGACGACAAGGGGTTCCTCGGGAAATCGGTGGACGCGTCCACGGGGCTCACCCATGTCGGGGCGCGTGAGTACGAGACGGAGAACGGGCGGTTCATCTCCGCCGACCCGGTGATCGACTTCACGGATCCCCAGCAGATCAACGGCTACGCGTACGGCAACAACAACCCTGTCTCGATGGCCGATCCCTCGGGGATGAAGCCGGACGACTGCACATATGTGGGCATCACCTGCAAGCCGACCGGGAACGGTGGGTGGGACGTCAAGGCCACCTCGACGTACTACAGCTATTACAAGCCGCTCACGCAATCGGAGCGGAAGGCCGTGGAGGCCCGTTCCCAGGCGGAGGCGCGGGAGCGCCGGATGAAACAGGCCGCCAAGGAACTCGCCGGGATCATCGCGGACGAACTCGGTATCACCGACGCCCTGGACTGCTTCACGACGGGCAGCCTGGGCGCGTGCGGGGCGACCATCTTCAACGTCGCCACGAGTTTCATGGGCGGCCTGGTGGCGAAACTCGGCACGAAGTACGGGCTGCCGTGGAACTGGAAGAAGGGCATCGCCCTCGCGAAACGCATCGGCGGTCTCGTCGGCGGTCTGGTCAAGGACTTCAGAGCCTGGCTGAAACTGGAGCGGAAAGCCGACGACTTGGCGGACGCGGCCACATCGTCACCGGGCTGCCCCGTCCGGAACAGCTTCACTCCCGGGACGAAAGTCCTGATGGCGGACGGCAGTACGAAGCCCATCGAGGACGTCGACATAGGCGACAAGGTCCTGGCGACAGACCCGGAAACAGGCCGGACCACGGCCCGGACGGTCACCGCGGAGATCAAGGGCGAGGGCGTCAAGCACCTGGTCAAGGTCACGGTCGACACGGACGGGAAAAAGGGCAAGAAAACGGCATCGGTGACAGCCACCGACGGCCACCCGTTCTGGGTCCCGGAGTTGAACGCGTGGATCGACGCGACGGATCTGTCACCGGGCACCTGGCTCCGCACGAGCGCGGGCACGAAGGTCCAGATCACAGCAGTCCAGAGGCACACAGCCCCTCGGGAAACGGTGCACAACCTGACGGTTGAGGGGGTGCATACGTATTATGTGGTGGCGGGGGCTGCGCCGGTTCTCGTCCACAATTGCGGCACGACTACGATCTACCGTACCTCGCCAATCGGGCGAGGAAGTTCGGAGCTTGATGGAGGTCTGAATCCCGAACACTTCCCTCGCTCTGATGACGGCTCCTTCGATGGCGCTGCGCACTTTGGAAATGAGAAAACCGCGAGCGAGTGGGCGCGTGGATCTGTTGACACTCACGGCGTGGGCCTAAAAATCGAAGTTCCCACAATGTGGCTTCAGAAGCACGTTAATGCAGGTCGGATTGAGGAGTGGGAGGGGATGACTGAGCAGCACATGGAGTACGTGGTCCCACGCGAGCTCTTCGCTGAGCTCAACTCATTCCCCAGGCTCCCTTGGAGTGGCAGATGACCAGCGAGTTTCCGCGTCTGGAGAAGTGGCAGATCGTCTCAGCAGTGGTGGTCGAGCAGATGCCATACGGCCTTAGGGTTCGAGTGCCATCCGGAGAGATCGGCGTCGTTGATCGCGTGCTGATGCATGACCTTCCGTTGAGATCGTCTGAATGGCCCACCCAAGGTGATGAACTGCAAGTGGTCTCGGGCGGGTACACCTCGGGAGGTCAATTGCGACTGAGTGCCCGCAGCTCTGACTTGGATGTTGCAAGAACCCGGGGAAGCGGCAGTTCTCTCTGAGATGAGTGCGAACGATGCTCTCTGGCTGAGGAGGGCGGGCATAATCCGGAGTCCAAGAATCGCCCCCCTCACCCCTCCGCAAGAAGCTGATGCCGGGATTCCTCCACGTCGAACGTTGCCTTCGGGTACTGCGGGTCCAGGGAAATCAGGTGTTCCAGGAGTAGCGTGCTGATTGCCCAGTTTCTGTACCATTTCCTGTTTGCCGGGATGATGTACCACGGGGAGTGTGGTGTCGTGCAGCGTTCCAGGGCCAGTTCGTAGGACTCCTGGTACGCCGGCCACAATGACCGTTCCGCGATGTCTCCCGGGTTGAATTTCCAGTGTTTGTTCGGGTTGTCCAGGCGTTCCAGCAGGCGGCGTCGCTGTTGCTCGTACGAGATGTGCAGGAAGCACTTCACCACCGTGGTGCCGTCCCCCGTCAGGGATTCCTCGAAGCGGTTGATCTGGCCGTAGCGGCGGGTGAGTTGGCTGCGTGGTACCAACTCCCGTACCCGCGCGATCAGTACGTCCTCGTAATGCGACCGGTCGAAGATGCCGATCTCGCCCGGCTCCGGCAGCGCCTTTCTGATCCGCCACAGGAAAGGGTGGCTCAACTCCTCCCGGGTCGGAGACTTGAAGGCTCTGATCCGGCAACCGGACGGGTTGAACAGGCCGATCACATGTTTGACCGTGCCGCCCTTGCCGCTCGTGTCCATCCCTTGCAGCACCAGCAGCACGCGCCGCCGGTCACCCCCGGTGCTCGAAGCGAACAGACGTTCCTGGAGGTCGGCGAGGCGTTCACCCATCAGGGCGGTCGCGGCGAGCCCGGCGGCCTTGTCGTGCGGGCCGCCGGGCGTCGCCCCCGCGTCGTAAGTGGACAGATCCACGCGCTCACCCTCCGGAACGCGCAGCACGTCCCGCAGCAAGGGAGCGCCGTCCCCCTTGCGCCCCTTGTCTCCCTTGCCCCGTTTCGCCTTGTTGCCCATCGCGCACCCCTTCCGGTCTGCCCCCTCGATCCTGCGGGGCTCCGGAAAGGTCCGCTACTCGTGCGACGTCACCACAACCTTCACCGCCACGGCCCCGTCACCGCGAAGGTCGTCCCCGGCGTGTAGCAGTTCACGTACATCGTGTCCCGCCGTGGCGAGAAGGCGACCCCGGCGAACTCGCCCCACTCCGGTTCTTCGGGCGTCCCGATGTTCTGCCGTCCGCGCGCCATCGCGTACACCTCACCCCGCCGCGTCACCCCGAACACATGCTGCGCGCCCGCGCCGTCCTCGCAGACCATGAGCCCGCCGCTCGGCGCCAGACAGATGTTGTCCGGCTCCGAACCCGGCAGCTGCACATCCGTGTCGGGGCCGAAGACGATCACCAGGGTGAGGCGGCGCCGCCGGGGGTCGTAGCGCCAGACCTGCCCGAAGTGGTCGCCGGCCGAGCCCTCGCGGCTGCGCGCGTACGAGGACACGAAGTACACACAGCTCCCGCCCCAGTAGCAGCCCTCCAGCTTCTGCGCGTGGGTGATGCCGCGCGGGCCGAAGTCCTGGTTCCGGATCGGCGTACGCACCGCGAGCGGATCGGGAACGTCGACCCACTCGACGCCGTCGAACTCCGCACCCGGCTCCTGGACCGACGACAGGTCCGGCACGTCGGGCACCCGCATCGCCTGGAGCCGCCCGCCCGCGCGCAGCGAACCCCGGCCACCCTCGGGTTTGCGCGGCAAAAACCGGTAGAAGAGGCCGAACGGCCGCTGGAAGGCGTCCTCCGTCTCGTAGACGATGCCGTGGACCGGGTCGACCGCGACGGCCTCGTGCTGGAAGCGGCCCATCGCCGTGAGCGGGACGGCCCCGGTGCGGCGCGGGTCGACCGGGTCCACCTCGAAGACGAAACCGTGGTCCTTGGTGTAGCCGTTCGTACCGGCCAGATCCTCCGTCTCCTCGCAGGTCAGCCACGTACCCCACGGCGTGGGGCCGCCCGCGCAGTTGACGGCGGTACCCGCGATGGCGACGCGCTCATCGAGTACATCGCCCCGGTGGTCGAGCGTCAGGGCCGTACAGCCGCCCTTGGCCATCGGGTCGTACGTCAGTTCGGGTACGGTCGGGACGGGGGTCGCGGCGGTGACACGGTTCTCGTGGTTGCGGACCAGATGGACGCGTCCGCTCCGGCCGGCGAACGCGGCCATCCCGTCGTGGTTGCTCGGCACCCGGCCCTCGCCGGAGCGCAGGGTGTCGCCCTCCCGTGAGAGAACCTTGTAGCGGAAGCCGCGCGGCAGGTCGAGGAGTCCGTCCGGGTCGGGGACGAGCGGGCCGTAACCCGACGCTCCGGTTCCGTGTGCGGCGGCCGTCCCCGCGAACAGCTCGGAGAGGGTGCCCGCGAAGGCGATTCCGGCGCCCAGCGCACCAGTACGGGCAAGCACTTGGCGGCGCGAGGCCGAAGTACCCGAAGTACCCGATGTTCCCGATGTTCCCGGAGTTCCCGGAGTTCCCGGTGTTCCCGGTGTTCCCGGTGTTCCCGAAGCTGTTGTCGTGGAGTCTGACATGGGGTTACCTCCTGTTGGCGGACAGGAATGTGACCCGCACGTGTGTAGCACGCCCCCGGGACCACGGGAACCACGCGCGCCCCGGGGAGACCTCCGTTACCCCGCGACCGGCCGCGTCACTCCCGTGCCTTTTCGGACACCGCCCCGGACACCCCGGGCACCGCCCCTGACACCCCGGGCACCGCCTTCGGCTCGCCCGCCATCACCCGCCCCGTCGCCCCCGACATCACGGCCGACGTGACCTTCACCCGCTCCGCCCCGCCCCCACCGTGCCGCGCCGCCCAGTTCTCCAGGGCCGTGCGGCAGGCGTGGTCCAGATGCTGCAGCCCTGACAGGTCCAGCTCCACGGGACGGTCGTGAGGCAGGGACTCCAGCGTGTCGAGCAGCTTCGGCAGCCGCAGGAACGTCGCGTTCCCGGACAGCCGCGCCTGGATCGGCCCCGCGCCCTTGTCCGTGACGTCGAGCCGGATGTGCGAGGCGTCCCACGCCGTCTTGGCGACCGCGAGCGCGAGGCCGATCAGTACGCCCTCGAACATGCTGACGGCCACGATCGACACCGCCGTCACGGTCAGGACCAGCACCTCGCCCCGGTGGTCACGCCAGAGCGCCGCCAGCGCCCGTACGGGAACGAGCTTGCAGCCCGCGTGGACCAGGACGGCCGCGAGCGCCGGGAGGGGGATCACGGCGAGCGCGGCGGGCAGCAGCGCCGCGAACAGCAGCAGCCAGACACCGTGCAGGATCCGGGACGCCTTGGTCCGGGCGCCCGCCTGCACATTTGCCGCGCTGCGCACGATCACCGCGGTCATCGGCAGGGCGCCGAGCAGCCCGCACAGGGTGTTGCCCGCGCCCTGCGCCATCAGCTCCTTGTCGTACTGGGTGCGCGGTCCGTCGTGCATCCGGTCGACGGCCGCCGCGCTGAACAGCGACTCGGCCGACGCGATCAGGGTGAACGCGAGCACGGTGCCGATCACGCCGAGACCGGCCAGTTCGGCGAAGTCACCGGCCTGCGGGAGCCGTACGGAATCCAGCAGTCCGTGGACCTCGACCTTGGCCACCGGCAGGGCGAAGGCCGCCGACGCGAGCGTGGCGACGGCGACCGCGGCGAGCGGCGCGGGGACGGCCCGCACCTGCCGCGGCAGCCGCCTCCAGAACACCAGGACGGCGATCGTGCCGAGGCCGAGCAGGAACGACGCCCGAGCGCCGGACGAGGAGAACGCGTCGACCAGCAGTCCGGGCAGCCCGGCGATCTTGTCGAGCCCCGTGGCGGGGGCCTCGGTGCCCGCCATCGCGTAGAGCTGACCGGCGATCAGGACCAGTCCGATCCCGGCGAGCATGCCCTCGACGACCGAGACCGAGATGGCGCGGAACCAGCGGCCCCAGCGCAGCGCGCCCATGACCAACTGGAGCAGCCCGGTGGCGAGCACGATGACACCGAGCACGGCCAGGCCGTAGGCGCGGACGGCTTCCAGGACGAGGACGGTCATGCCCGCGGCCGGACCCGACACCTGGAGGCTGCTGCCGGGCAGCGCTCCGGCGACGAGACCGCCCACGATGCCGGTGACCAGGCCGAGTTCGGCCGGTACGCCGGACGCGACGGCGACGCCCACGCACAGCGGCAGGGCGACGAGGAAGACGACGAGTGACGCGGCGAAGTCCTGCCGCAGGGTGGGGGTTTTGGGGGATTTGGGGATCTTGAGGGTGGTGGAGCGAAGGGTGCGGTGCATGTCGAGATGCCTCCTGCGCGCGCCCGCGCGGGCGCGTGGTTCTTACGCGTGGGGGAGTCGGTGCGGAGAGCGAGGCGATGAGGAGCGCACGCCCGGCCGTGCGGTACGCGCACAGAGGCGTACGGGGCAGGGAGTGCGTGAGTACGGGCGTACAGGCGTACGGCGTACGGGACGCGGGTGTGCGCGTACTCAAGTACGTCGGCGCATGGTTGTCGGGGTTCTACGCGCGCGTGGCGGCCGTTTCGCACAGGGGCGGCGCCGTGGCGTTCCGACGTGGTTCCTCGCCCGGTGGCCGGCTCAGCAGCGGAACACCTGGAGCATGGAGGGAAGGGTGGCCTCGGCGGGTCTCCGCCGGGCCGACGACGACCCGGCTGCGGGCGCCGGCGCGTGATGCCGCGCCGCCGTCACGCTCAGGGCGTCCCCGGCGGCACCGGGGGGCTCGGGTACGTAGTCCTCGCACCGGAGGCTGACCCGCGCGCGGAAGCGCGGCGCGGACTCCACGGGCGGCTGATGGTCACCGCACGTGACCATCTCGGCCGTGGTGAAGGCGACCGCCTCTTCGTGTGCGGATGCCAACGGCGCGGTCGGGGTCATGAGTTGTAACGCGAGCAGCACGACGGCGAGTACGGCGGGCAGCCCGCGCACCGTCGTCCCTGTCCACATGGGCTCGTCTCCCCGTCGCACGGTGCGTACCGATCGCCAGGGAATGGCCGGATCAGCGTCGTCCGGTTCTGGACGGCGCGTTCCCCTTGGCAATCAATACGTTAACGCGGCGAGCGTCCTATGTGGTTACCAGAACGTTGCGCGGAGATGAGTGACCGAAAGTGACCGTCTTCGATCGAATGGCTGGCCGAAAGCGCCCCGGGATGCGTACGTAAGAGCGGTGTTTTGCCACGCCTGTTCGGGTGCGGTGGCCATGGCGCGTGGACTGCGACGCCACTACGCCGCGCGGACCACGGTCCCCCTACGCCGCGCGGACCAGCTCCTTGGCGTCCCGCGCCAGCGCGGTCAGCCGCGAGATCGCCCGGAAGTACTTCTTCCGGTATCCGCCGTTGAGCATCTCCTCGCTGAACAACCGGTCGAACGGCAGCCCGGAGGCGAGCACCGGCACCTCCCGGTCGTACAGCCGGTCGGCGAGGACGACGAGCCGCAGCGCCGTCGACTGGTCGGGCACCGCCTCGACCCCGGTGAGGCACACGGCCTTCAGCCCGTCGGTCAGCGCGCCGTACCGGCTGGGGTGCACGCGCGCGAGGTGGGCCAGCAGATGCGGGAAGTCGTCGAGCGAGGCGCCATCGGTGGCGTACGCCGTCTTGGTGACCTGCTCGTCCGAGAACGGGGCCGGCGCCTCGGGCAACCCCCGATGGCGGTAGTCGTCGCCGTCGATGCGCAGGGCGCGGAAGTGGGCGGCCAGGCCCTGGATCTCGCGCAGGAAGTCGACCGACGCGAAGCGGCCCTCGCCGAGCTTGCCCGGCAGTGTGTTCGAGGTCGCGGCCAGGGCGACCCCCGCGTCGACCAGCTTCCCGAGCAGCGTCGAGACCAGGACCGTGTCGCCGGGGTCGTCCAGTTCGAACTCGTCGATGCAGAGCAGCCGGTGCCCGCTGAGCGTGCGTACGGTCTCCTGGAAGCCGAGCGCGCCGACCAGGTTGGTCAGCTCCACGAAGGTGCCGAACGCCTTCTGCTCGGGCGCGGCCGGGGTGGCGTGCCACAGGGACGCCAGGAGGTGGGTCTTGCCGACGCCGTAGCCGCCGTCCAGGTACACACCGCGCGGGCCCGCGGGCGCCGCGGCCCTCGCCCGGCCGCCGAACCAGCGGCGCCTGCCCTCGCCCGTCGGGTGCGCCCCGCCGAGCCCGGCCGCGAAGCCGCTCAGGACCCGCACCGCCTCCGTCTGGCTGGGCTGGGCCTGATCGGGCACGTACGTCGCGAAGCGGACCGCATCGAAGCGCGGCGGCGGCACCATCTCGGCGACCAGACGGTCCGCCGGGACGCGCGGCTCACGCGTACACAGGGACAGCGGGGTCGGGTCGGCTATGGGGCTCTGCCCGGGGGCGGCGGTGGAGGACGACACGATTGCTTACTTTAAGGGCCGTGCGAGACTGCTTGACATGCGACGCCTGTTCCCTGTGACCGATGAAACAGTGGCCACGACCGGGGCGGCGTCCCCGGTGGGCCGTCAGTGGAGCCTCGACGAGCTGGCCGACGCGTACGCCTATCCGGTGGACGCCGAGGTCTGGCTGCGCGCCAACATGGTCTCCACACTCGACGGCGCGGCCCAGCACGACGGCCGTTCGCAGGCCATCTCCAGCGACGCCGACATGCGGGTCTTCGGCACCCTGCGCGGTCTCGCGGACGCGGTGGTGGCCGGTGCGGAAACGGTACGCCAGGAGGGCTACGGGCCCGCACGCGCGCGGGAAGCCTTCGCCGCGCGGCGCGCCGCCGCCGGGCAGGGACCGGCGCCCGCCATCGCGGTCGTCAGTGCGGGCCTCGACCTGGATTTCTCGCTTCCGCTTTTCACCGAACCCTTGGTGCCGACGCTCGTGGTGACCGGTTCGGGCGCCCCCGCCGACCGGGTGGCCGAAGCCCGGAAGTCCGGCGCCGAGGTGGTCTTCGCCGGTGACGGCGCCCGCGTCGATCCCGCGCGCGTGGTGCACGAGCTGGCCGCGCGCGGGCTGCGCAGACTGCTGACCGAAGGCGGCCCCAGGCTGCTCGGACAGTTCGTGGCCGCACAGGTGCTCGACGAGCTGTGCCTGACCGTTTCGCCGATGCTCACCGCCGGGGACGCGCAACGCATCGCCGGAGGCCCCGCCCTGACGGTGCCGGAACGATTCGCCCTCGGCTCGCTGCTCGAAGAGGACGGCTATCTGTTCGGCCGGTACCACCGAGGTCGACATTCCGCGGAATGATTCGTTCCGGTTAGCTTCCTGTGGGCACACTAAATCTCGCAGACCCCGTGCGGTCACGGGGCAGGATGGTTTCCGCAGGGGGCCTGGCCACGGGCCCACGGATGAGAAGGGCGCCTGTCGTGTTCACGAGCGTACTGATGATCGAGAAGGCCCTGACGTCCGCCGACGTGGAGTTCGTCACGACCTTGCACGGCGACGAGAACGTCGCCTTCCATGTGTTGCTACAGCCCCGCGGGGACCAGGCGGACCGCCTGCTGCGCGCGATCGACGACGTAGCGATGGGGGAGCTGGACGAGGCGGCCCACGAACGGGAGACGCCCGAGGGCGCCGAGGCGGCGGGCCCCGCCGAGCAGGCACTCCAGGTCTCCCTCACCGCCCTGCACGCGGCGGGCTCCGAGGCGGACGGCAGACTGATCGAGAACCACCCGCTGGACGCACTCAAGACCCTCGTGGAGGAGACCGGCGCCGACGAAGTCATCGTGCTGACCGATCCGCACTATGTGGAGGAGTTCTTCCATCGGGACTGGGCGTCACGCGCCCGGCACAAGGTCGGCGTCCCGGTACTGAAGCTGTTCTCGCACAGCAAGGCTTAGGCCAACGGTAGGGCGCGGGTAGGTAGCCCACGGGTAGGGCGCGGGTGTGGTGCGGGTTACGCGGGTGTGGCGCGCGGACGGCCCGCGAGGGCCCGGCTCGCGCGGGACCGGCCGACGGGCACGGACCGGCGCCCGTACGGCATAGGGTGGGCCCGCCCGGCCGTCGCACCACGGCCGGGCGGCAGCCGTCCCCGGCACCAGGGCCCGCCCCCACGGCACCACGGCACCTGAGTACCCACACCACCCACGGCACCCACAGCACTACGGCACCGCGAGCACCAGGGGAGACACACATGGCACCCGGCATTCCACCCGCCATGGACCGACCTCACTTCATCGGCATCGGCGGCGCCGGAATGTCGGGCATCGCCAAGATCCTCGCCCAGCGCGGCGCCACCGTCGCCGGCAGCGACGCCAAGGACTCCGAGACCGTCGACGCCCTCCGCGCGCGGGGCGTCGCCGTCCACATCGGGCACGCCGCCGAGCACCTGGCGGCCGACGCGACCTGCGTCGTCGTCTCCTCCGCGATCCGCGCCGACAACCCCGAGCTGACGCGCGCCGCCGAACGCGGCATCCCCGTCGTGCACCGGTCCGACGCGCTCGCCTCGCTCATGGACGGACTGCGCCCCCTCGCGGTCGCGGGCACCCACGGCAAGACGACCACCACGTCCATGCTCGCCGTCTCCCTGTCGACCCTCGGCCTGCACCCTTCGTACGCCATCGGCGGCGACCTGGACGAGCCCGGATCGAACGCCGACCACGGCGACGGCGAGATCTTCGTCGCCGAGGCGGATGAAAGCGACCGCAGCTTCCACAAGTACGCGCCCGAGGTGGCGATCGTGCTCAACGTGGAGCTGGACCACCACGCCAACTACGCCTCGATGGACGAGATCTACGCGTCCTTCGAGACCTTCGCCGCCAGGATCGTCCCCGGCGGCACCCTGGTCGTCTCCGCGGACCACGAGGGCGCCCGCGAGCTGACCCGCCGCCTGCGTGAGCAGGGTGCCCCCGCGCGCGTGGTGACGTACGGAGACGCCCCGGACGCCGACGTGCGCGTCCTGTCGGTCGTCGCGCAGGGCCTCAAGAGCGAGGTCACCGTCCTCCTCGACGGCGAGCAGCTGACCTTCACGGTCTCCGTCCCGGGCCGCCACTACGCGCACAACGCCGTCGCCGCGCTCGCCGCGGGCGCCGCGCTCGGCATCCCCGCGGCGGACCTGGCGCCCGCCCTCGCCTCCTACACGGGCGTCAAGCGGCGCCTCCAGCTCAAGGGCGAGCAGGCCGGTGTCCAGGTCATCGACTCCTACGCGCACCACCCCACCGAGATGGCCGCCGACCTGGAGGCCATGCGCGCCGCCGCCGGGGACGCCCGCATCCTCGTCCTCTTCCAGCCGCACCTGTTCTCCCGCACCCAGGAACTCGGCAAGGAGATGGGCCAGGCCCTCGCGCTCGCCGACGCCTCCGTGGTCCTCGACATCTACCCCGCGCGCGAGGACCCTATCGCCGGGGTCACCAGTGCTCTGATCATCGACGCGGCGCGGGCGGCGGGCGCCGATGTGCGGGCCGCGCACGACAAGGTCACCGCGCCCGAGGTGCTCGCGGGAATGGCGAAGCCCGGTGATCTCGTTCTCACCATGGGCGCGGGTGACGTGACGGATCTCGGCCCGCGGATCCTGGACCGCCTCGCGGAGTGACGCGGGGGGTCCGACAGCGGTCCGCCGACAGAAGTGAGGACGATCTTCATGGCGTACGACATCGAAAAGCCCGACGAGCAGTGGCGCGCCGAGCTGAACCCGGCGGAGTACGCGGTGCTGCGTCAGGCGGGCACCGAGCCGGCGTTCACCGGTGAGTACACCGACACCAAGAGCAAAGGCGTGTACTCCTGCCGCGCGTGCGGTGCCGAGCTGTTCACCTCGGACACCAAGTTCGAGTCGCACTGCGGCTGGCCGTCGTTCTACGACCCCAAGGACACGGACGCGGTCGAGATCATCGAGGACCGCTCGCACGGCATGGTCCGTACGGAGGTCAGGTGCGCCCGCTGCGGCTCGCACCTCGGTCATGTGTTCGAGGGTGAGGGCTACGCGACCCCGACGGACCAGCGGTACTGCATCAACTCGATCTCGCTGAGGCTGGAGCCGTCCGGCGAGTAGGACCGACGACCAGTAAGGGGCCTTACGGGGTCTCAGGCGGCCTCAAGGGGCCTGAGCTGTGGTCGTCGGCGTCATTCCCGGCGCCGGCGGCGGAGCGCGACGGCGGTGCCTGTGGTGAGTCCCAGGGCCGCCAGTCCGCCCGCGAGCAGCGGGAGAGCCGGTCCCTGTCCCTCGGACGGGTCGGACGGGGTGGTGTCGGCCGCCGCCGGGGCCGGGCGCGCGTCGTCCGGGGTGGCGGGGCTTTGGGGCGTGGCGGGGGTGGTGGGGGTGGTGGCGCTGTCCGGCGTGGCCCGGCTGCCTGATCCGGACGCGGAGGCCGTCGCGAAGACCACGTCCGAGCACGAGTAGTACGTGTCCGGCGTACTGGAATTCCGCCACACCGTGTACAGGACCTGACGCCCGCTCCGGTCGGCCGGGAGGGTCGCCCTGATGCGGTAGGCGCCGTTCACGAGCGGCGGGTCGACGGCCGTGGCGAACGGTTTCGGCGACAGGTCCGACCAGGTCAGGGGCCGTGTCGGGGTGTATCCGTTCCGTGTCAGGTACAGCTCGAAGGTGCCCGTGTGCGCGATGGTCGACCGATAGGTGAGCGTGAGCGCGGCGCCGGGCGTGAGCCTGGTCGACGGCCAGTCCGCGCGCGCGAGATCGAGCCCCCGGAACGCGTCGAGCCCTCCACTGCACAGCTTCCCGTCCGGGACGGCCCGCCGGTCCTGGCCCCGGACATCGGCGATCCGCAGGTTGTCCCAGTCGGTGAAGGCGCTGCCTCCGGCGGCGACGGCGGCCCGGCAGGCGGCGGACCGCGCGGCGGCGCCGCCCTCCGGCGAGCAGGCCACCGTACGGCTGACCGGATCGGTCGGAGCCCCGTGAGCGGCGGCCGGGCCCGCCGCCCCCAGTACGCACAGGAGCGGGACGGCTCCGGCCAGGGCGACGACGGCGGCGGTGCGGTGTGCGGTCATCCGGACGTGACCCTTCCTGTCTTGTTCTGTCCTGCGTATGGGATGCACGGGGCGTACGTGGTGTACGCGCAGGGGTACGGGAGTGGCGCGCCCAGCGTTCAGCGGCACGGCGGAACACCCGGTTCACGCAACGCCCGGTTCACCCCACATGCACCCGAGGCCGCCGCGCCGGATCCGGCTCCGCGCGCCGCAGCACCTCACGCGCCACCGGCGCCACCTCGCCCTCGCCGAACACGAGGAACCTCAAGAAGTGGCTCACCGGATGGCCCTCGGTCCAGTTGAAGTAGACGTGCGGGACCTCGCCGGTGCGGTCGCGCAGTTGCAGCAGGATCGCGGCGATCGTGTTCGGTACGACGGCGCTGCCGACACGGAGACGGCGTACTCCGTGCTTCTCGTCGCCGTGCACGAACACGTCCTCCGTGAAGTCGGACGAGTCCTGGACGAAGACCTCCAGGAAGAGGACGGGCCCCCGTCGGGGGATATGCGTCTCCAGGCGCTGGCTGTGCTCCTTCGCGTGGTACTCCGCCCTGCTGTGCTCCTGCGGCTCGTTCGCGATGATCCGCAGCGGGCCCGCCCTCGCCACATGGTCGATCAGCCGGGCCGCGGTCTCGTCGAACGTGACGGAGTTGGTCCTCAGTTCGAACGCGCGGTGCAGCCGTGAGCTGAACGAGGTCACGAGGATCGCGAAGATGAACAGCCCGGCGATCTTGATGCCGTCGGGCCGCTCGATGACGTTCGTGACCAGGGTGTACGCGAACACGGCGGTGATGACACCGAATCCGACGGCGGCGCGCGGCTGGCCCCGCTGATGCGTGGCGACCGTCGACGCGAAGGATGCGGACAGCATCAGGACCAGTACACCAGTGGCGTACGCGCCGCTCTGGGCGTCGACATTCGCGTCGAAGTACAGCGTCACGCCGACCGCGATGGCCCCGAAGATGAACACGAGCGGACGCACGGCGCGGGTCCACTCGGGCGCCATGCCGTAGCGGGGCAGGAAGCGCGGTACGAGATTCAGCAGCCCCGCCAGCGCCGACGCACCGGCGAACCAGAGAATGGCGATCGTCGACACGTCGTACACCGTGCCGAACGCCTGTCCGAGGTATTCATGGGCGATGTATGCGAGCGCGCGCCCGTTCGCCGGGCCGCCCGCCTTGAACTCGCTCTGCGGGATGAGGATCGTCGTCGCCAGGCTCGACAGGAGCAGGAAGCAGCTCATGATCAGGGCGGCCGTGGTGAGCAGCTTGCGGGTGTCACGGATCCGCCCGACCGGCTTCTCGTACGTGTCCGCCGCACCGCCCCGCACCTGCGGCATCACCGCGACACCGGTCTCGAAGCCGGACATGCCGAGCGCCAGTTTCGGGAAGACGAGGAGCGCCACCCCGATCATCGCCAGCGGTGAGGAGTGCGAAGCGGACAGGGCCTGCGTCCAGTCGGTGATCTGTACGGGTTTCGTCAGGATCTGCCAGGCCGATGCGGCCAGGACGACCACGTTGAGCGTGAGATAGATGGCGACGAGGACCACCGCGACGCCGATCGCCTCGCGAAACCCCTTGAGGAACACGGCGGCCAGGGCGGCGATGAGCGCGAGCGTGAGCCAGGTGTTCTCACCGCTCAGCCAGTGCGGCGCGAAGGGGTTCTCGACCGCGTGCGCCGCCGCGTCGGCCGCCGAGAGCGTGATCGTGATCATGAAGTCGGTGGCGGCGAAGCCGAGCAGGACCAGGACGAAGATCTTCCCGGACCACCACGGAAGGAGCCGTTCCAGCATGGCGATCGAACCCTCGCCGTGCGGGCTCTCGCGCGCGACCCTGCGGTAGACGGGCAGTGCGCCCAACAGGGTGAGCCCGATCAGGACGAGCGTCGCGAGCGGCGACAGGAGCCCGGCGGCCAGCGCGGCGATACCGGGCTGGTAGCCGAGGGTGGAGAAGTAGTCCACGCCGGTGAGGCACGTGACGCGCCACCAGGCGTGGCCCTCGTGGTCGGCGGCGGGCGTGGCGTGCGGGCCCGGATGGCTGGCCGTCGTCGTGGTCAGACCTTCGAGCAGCCAGGAACGCAGCCGTCCGGTGACCCCCTGCGGGGTGTCCGGATCGTCGGCGGCGTGCGTGCCCGTCATGCGCACATCGTCGCCCGCCGGGCGGGCGGGGGCGACTCGCGTGCACCGACTCGCGTGCGGGGTCCGGCCGGTGACGGGCCGTCCGACGGCTACCCGTCAGCAACCCGTCAGCTCCCCTCCTCGGCCGCACCCTTCTCCGTGGTTTCCGTGGTTTCCGTGGTTTCGGTGGCGTCGGGCGCGTCGGAGTCGGGTCCCCGCGCGCGCACGCGATGGACGGCCTCCAGGGAGTCCCGCAGCTCCGACAGCCAGTCGTCCTCATGGCGCTGCACCAGCCGTACGCACCAGCCGAGCGCGTCGCTGCGGCTGCGCGCGACACCGGCCGCGACGAGGGTGTCCAGGACCTGGCGCTCGGACTGCCGGAGCCGGGTCATCACGGGCGCCGCGACATGGGTGAACAGGAAGCGCTCGGAGCCGCACTCCACGCCCCAGGACACCTTCCTGCGGAAGCGGTCCTCGGCCTCGCGCGCGACCGCGACGCGTTCGTCCCGGGTGCGCTCCCGGAACTCCTGGACGCGCCCTTCCACGGCGGCCCGCTTCTCGGCGTCCGACGCGCCGGCGGTGGTCCTGGGCTCGGGGACGCGGCCGATGACGGTGATCTCCTCGCGGTCGACCGTCACCTCCAGCAGGGTCTCGAAGAGATCGTCGGGCAGACGGCCGGCGAACCAGCCGCGAAGTTTCTCGTTCTGTTCCGCTGTAATCATGTAATTGACATTACTCCTATACGGGGTCGATGCAAGGGCTGATGGAGTGGAGGGCCGGCGCGGAGGCGGGGCCTTTCCCCGTCGGAACCGTCCTAGGCGGACCTGCTCGTCGTTTCACGCGATGGTGCGATCATGCGCCCGGTCGCGGATGCCCCGTTCGGCCCACGGGTAGGGCCCGGCCATGACGCAGCCGTTTGAACTCCCGCGGTTCTACATGCCGTACCCCGCGACCCTGAACCCGCATCTCGAAGAGGCCCGTGTCCACTCCCGCGAGTGGGCCCGTGACATGGGGATGCTGGAGGGCTCCGGCGTCTGGGAGCAGCGCGACCTCGACGCCCACGACTACGCCCTGCTGTGCTCGTACACGCATCCGGACTGCGACGGTCCGGCCCTGTCCCTGATCACCGACTGGTACGTGTGGGTGTTCTTCTTCGACGACCACTTCCTGGAGATCTTCAAGCGGAGCCAGGACCGCAAGGGCGGAAAGGAGTATCTGGACCGGCTGCCGCTGTTCATGCCGATGGATCTGTCGACGCCCGTGCCCGAGCCGACGAACCCGGTCGAGGCCGGACTGGCGGACCTCTGGGCACGTACGGTCCCCGCGATGTCCCAGGAGTGGCGGGAACGTTTCGCTGTGAGCACGGAAAACCTCCTCAACGAGTCGCTGTGGGAGCTGTCCAACATCAACGAAGGACGGGTGGCCAACCCCGTCGAGTACATCGAGATGCGGCGCAAGGTCGGCGGCGCGCCCTGGTCGGCGGGGCTCGTCGAATACGCGACGGCGGAGGTCCCGGCGGCCGTCGCGGGGACCCGGCCGCTGCGGGTGCTCATGGAGACGTTCTCGGACGCCGTGCACCTGCGCAACGACCTGTTCTCCTACCAGCGGGAGGTGGAGGAGGAGGGTGAGCTGAGCAATGGTGTGCTCGTCCTGGAGACCTTCTTCGACTGCACCACGCAGGAGGCCGCCGACGCGGTCAACGACATCCTCACCTCGCGCCTGCACCAGTTCGAGCACACGGCGCTCACCGAGACGCCAGCGATCTGCGTCGAGAAGGGGCTCGACCCGGCGCAGTGCGCGTCGGTGGCCGCCTATGTGAAGGGCCTTCAGGACTGGCAGTCCGGCGGTCACGAATGGCACATGCGGTCCAGTCGCTACATGAACGAAGGCGCCCTGAAGGAACGTTCCCCGCTCGGCGGCCCCACCGGCATCGGCACCGCGTCGACCGATGTCGCCGCCCTGTTCACCGCCGCTGCGGCGGAGCGCCTGCGCGCGCACACGCACGTACCGCATCAGCGGGTGGGCCCGTCGCTGCTGCCCGAGTTCGAACTGCCGTACAAGACCACGCTCAGCCCGCATCTGGCCACCGCGCGCGAGAGCCTGGTCGACTGGTCGCGCGAGATGGGGCTGCTCGGCGAGGGGCTGTGGGACGAGGCCGCCCTGCGCCGCTTCGACTTCGCGCTCTGCGCGGCGGGGCTGCACCCGGAGGCCTCTCAGGAAGACTTGGACCTGGAGTCGGCGTGGCTGACCTGGGGGACGTACGGGGACGACTGGTACCCGGCCGTGTACGGGCGCACTCGTGACCTGCTCGGCGCCAAGGCGTGCACCGAGCGCCTGAAGTCCCTGCTGCCCCTGGACGGAGCCGCGCCGGCGGGCCTTCCGTTGAACGCCCTGGAGCGTGGTCTCGCCGATCTGTGGACCCGCACGGCGGGCCCGATGGGCGCGGAGGCACGGCAGAAGTTCCGTACATCGGTGGAGGTCATGCTCGACGCGTGGATGTGGGAGCTGGGGAACACCGCGGCGCACCGCGTGCCCGACCCGGTCGACTACATCGAGATGCGCCGGGACACGTACGGCTCCGACCTGACGATGAGTCTCGCGCGCCTCTCCCATGGAAAGACGGTTCCCCCGGAGATCTACCGCAGCGGCCCGATGCGCTCCCTGGAGAACGCCGCCGCGGACTACGGCGGCCTGCTCAACGACCTGTTCTCCTACCAGAAGGAGATCGAGTTCGAGGGCGAGGTGCACAACGCCGTCCTGGTCGTACAGAACTTCTTCGGCTGCGACTACCCGACGGGCGTCGCGATCGTCCATGACCTGATGAACGCCCGGCTGCGCCAGTTCCAGCACGTCGCCGAGCACGAACTGCCCGTCCTGTACGACGATTTCGACCTCGGTGAGGACGCGCGGGAGGTCCTGGCCGGCTATGTGAAGGAGCTGGAGGACTGGATGGCCGCCATCCTCACCTGGCACCGCGAGTGTGGGCGCTATCAGGAGGAGAACCTGGTGCGTGGTGCTGGGGAGCCGTGGGCGTCAAGGGTGCCCGGGGTGACTGGTGTGACTGGTATGACCGGGACGCCCGGGGCGGCTGGGGTGTTCGGGCTGTCCGGGGTCGCGGGGGCGGCCGGGGTGGCCGGGGCGGCGCCCGCACTGCCGTTCGCCTGGCGCGCCCGGCCGGCCGGGGTTCCCGCCGAGACGGTGTCCATCGCGGCGCTCGGGTAGCCGGAACCGCACGGGTCCCGCCGGACGACATCGGTCCGTTTGGGAAGAGCTTGCGAGGAATGCGTATCTCGACGGCTGACTCATGATTATTTGTGGAAGCTTCCATCCGAAAGATCATCGATCACCATTTCGGATCTCTTGGAGGTTTCCATGAATCGCATCGGACGGACAAGTGCGCTGGCGGTCGCGGTCGTAGGACTGTGGGGCGCGGCGGCGTTACCGGCCGCCGCCGCGCAGAGCGCATCCGACGGCGTCGGGGAGTCCGTCGGGATCCTGGCGGATCCCCACTCGGTGCCCGTGATGTACGGCGGCGTCCAGCGCGGACTCGTCCAGTGGCAGCAGGACCCTGACGCGGCGTCGGGCCGCAAGGGCGACTCCATCCGGGTCTGCGACACCTACTCCGGGGACGGCCGCGGCGTGGAGGCCCGCCTCATCGTCAACGGGTCCGTCGACCGCATAGCCACGACGCAGGGGCACAACGCCCCCTACTGCAGCCCGTGGAAGTCCGGCGACCTCACCGAGGGCAAGGGCTACATCGCCAAGACGTACACCATGTCCAACAACGTCTTCACCTTCGCCGGGGACTTCCACGTCACCGCCTGACGTACGGGTTCCGGGGCGGCCGGGCCCGGCCGTTCTCGTCCGCTCCGGTGAACCGCAGCCCGTGCGCGCGCAGTGTGTCCCTGCGCCGTGCGGGCTCGTAGGCGCGGGTGAGGTTTCGGTGTGCGGGGGTGAGTTCGGGGGCGCTCGGTCATCTGACCGTCACTCGTTCGGGGACCGTGGTGAACAGGCGCGCCGGGTAGATCGTCTGCCGGAGGCGAGCCATGGAACAGACCGCGTTGCGTCCCAAGCCGATGCCCGGCACGTCCGGCAACGGTCCCACATCCGGCTCCGGGCGCCGACAGCATGCCGCCCGGCGGCGCGGGAGGCGGCTGATCGCCCTGCTTCTCGGGCTGCTGTTCGGCGTGGTCCTACTGCTGTCGGGCACCGGCCTCGGCACGGTCAGCGCCACCGTCATCGGCATGAGCAGACTCGCCGACCTTCAGAAGCAGGCGGGCGCCCAGCAGCCCGGCGCCCGAGATCCCGGTACGCCCGGCACTCCCGGCGCTCAGCGACCAGGACAGCCGACCGGTGCCGAACCGTCCCGGGGAGCCGCGAGTTCCGCCGCGGACATCAAGGCCGGTACGGGCGCGGCCCCTTCCACCGGCGCCCGCGCGACCCTCGGCGTGGAAGCCGTCGACGCCCCGGACGGCGCGGGCGCCCTGCTCGTGGGAATCCACGTACCGGGGCCCGGCCACGCGGCGGGCCTCGTACGGGGAGACGTCCTGGTGGCCTTCGGCGGGACCGCCGTCGGATCGGCGGCCGACCTGGCAGCCGCCGTCGCCGCCGCCCGCCCCGGCGCCGGCGTCTCGCTCAAGGTCCGGCACGAGAACGGCGTCCGTCAGGTGCTCTCCGCAATCCCGGGCTTCGTCACCTGAGACCGGTCACCCGAGGCTGTCCGGCGCGATCAATCCGCCACCCGGAAATGCGTGGTCAACCGGCGCTCGTCGTCGAGGACGTGGAAGGCGAACCCGGGCGGCGCCTCCCGGTCGGCGACATCCGCCCCCTCCCACGGCAGCCGCAACGTCCAGGTGACACCCGGGCCGACGACCAGCGGCAGCCCGGCGAAGACGGTCGATGCCGGGGTGTGCGCGTGGCCGGTCAGGACCCCGACGATCTCGGGCCGGCGCGCCAACAGGGCAGCCAGCGAACGGGGTTGGCGAAGCTGGTACGAGTCCGGAAGCGGGTGGTGCAGCGCCACCGGCGGGTGGTGGAACGCCAGCAGCACGGGCGCGTCCCCGTCGAGGCCGTCGAGGGTGTCCTCCAGCCAGGCGTGGGTCTCGCCGTCGAGCAGCCCGTCGTCGGAGCCCGGCACGCTGGAGTCCAGCATCAGGACGACGGCCCCGCCGATGCGGTGCGCGCTGTTCACCGGGCCGTCCGACGGTGCGGTGCGCAGCAGGGCCTTGCGGTAGGGGCCGCGGCTGTCGTGGTTGCCGGGGCAGGTCAGCACCGGGAAGGGCGAGTCCGGGTCGTGCAGCCCGAGGATCCGCGCCGCCTCCTCGTACTCCGCCTCCGTCCCGTGGTCCGCGATGTCGCCCGTGACCAGCAGGGCGTCCACCCGCCCCGGCAGCGCCCGCAGACGGCGCATCACCCGCTCCGCACGCTCCGTCGCGCGGTCGGTTCCGTCCAGGTGCAGGTCACTGATGTGCGCCAGTACCGGCATCGTCGTACGCCCCTCCCGTGTCCAGCGTCAAGGACCACGGGACCATCGGCAACGGGCCCCTGTTAACGGTCTGCTGAGATCTAACCATTACCCCTAACGCCCGAGCAACGCGCACCCATTAGATGCGGCGCGTGGGAGACGTACGGGCGAACGCCCGGAAAAACCGGTGGCCCCGCCAAGCCACCGCCCCCCACGATGACCGCATGCTGAGCACCCTCGCCGCCTTCCTCGGCGCCTGTCTGCTGATCGCCGCGTCCCCGGGACCGAGCACGGTGCTGATCATCAAACAGTCGCTGCGCAGCAGACGGTCGGGCTTCCTGACCGTCCTCGGCAACGAGAGCGGGGTCTTCGTCTGGGGTGTCGTCGCCGCGCTCGGGCTCACGGCGCTGCTCGCCGCCTCACAGATCGCCTACGACGTGCTGCGGATCGTGGGCGCCGTCGTGCTCGTCGTCTTCGGCGCCCAGGCCCTCTGGAACGCGCGCCGCGCCAAGGGCGCGTCGGCGGACGGCTGGGACGCGCCCGAGAAGTCCGCCTGGGCGAGCTACCGGGGCGGGCTCCTGCTCAACCTCGCCAACCCCAAGGCGGCGATCTTCGCCATGTCCTTCCTTCCTCAGTTCGTACCGGCGGGAGCGCCCCAACTCCCCACCATGGTCGGCCTCGCCGCCCTGTGGGCCGTCTTCGAGATCGGCTACTACGGCCTGTACGTGTGGTTCGTGAGCCGCCTCAAGAGCGTGCTGTCCCGTGCGGGGGTGCGGCGCCGGCTGGAGCAGGTGTCCGGGGGAGTGCTGCTCCTGCTGGGCGCCCGTCTGGCTCTGGAGGGCTGACCGGCGCCGGAGCCGCCTCGCGTCGGCCCCGGCCGCCGGGCAGGATGCCTTTCGTGGGCCGCGTCGGGCCCGAAGGGTTCGAGACCCCGCAAGACCCCATTGCTCCCCGCCCCCCCTGGCCCCCCCACCCCCCACCCCCGACCTCACAGACCCCCAGAGGGAGACCGCATGACCAGCACGCCCGAGCCCTTCACCGCGGACGACTACAAGGCCCGTATGGACCGGGCCGCGCGGACGGCCGCCGACGCCGGGCTCGCCGGACTGCTCGTCGCGCCGGGCCCCGATCTCGTCTGGCTCACCGGATATCAGCCCCCCGCCGCCACCGAGCGGCTGACCACCCTCGTCCTCGTCCCCGGGCAGGACCCCGTCCTCGTGGTGCCCGCGCTTGAGGCCCCGGACGCGGCGAAGGCGGCGGGCGCGCCCGCTCTCACCCTGCGCGACTGGACCGACGGCAAGGACCCCTACGCCGCCACCGCGTCCCTGCTCGACCCCAAGGGCCGCTTCGGTATCAGCGACAACGCCTGGGCCCTGCACCTGCTCCGTATCCACAGCACGCTCCCCGACACCTCCTACGTCTCCCTCACCGAAGCCCTGCCGATGCTCCGCGCCGTCAAGGACGCGGCCGAACTCGAACGTCTCGCGGCTGCCGGTGCCGCTGCTGACGCAACGTACGAGGAGATCAAGAAGGTTCCCTTCGCGGGCCGCAGGGAGACCGACGTGGCCGGCGACCTCGCCGATCTGCTGCGCCGGTTCGGGCATGCGCAGGTCGACTTCACCGTGGTCGGCTCCGGACCCAACGGTGCCAACCCGCACCACGAGGCGGGCGAACGCGTCATCGAGCGCGGCGACATGGTCGTCCTGGACTTCGGCGGCCTGATGCACGGATACGGCTCCGACACCTCCCGTACCGTCCACGTCGGAGAGGCCGGCGTCGCCGAGCAGCGGGTCCACGACATCGTCCGCGATGCCCAGGAAGCGGGCGTCCGCGCGGTACGGCCCGGAGTGGCCTGCCAGGAGGTCGACCGGGCGGCCCGCGCGGTCATCGACGACGCCGGCTACGGGGACTTCTTCATCCACCGGACCGGACACGGCATCGGCGTCACCACCCATGAACCGCCCTACATGATCGAGGGCGAGGAGCAGCCCCTGGTGCCGGGCATGTGTTTCTCCGTGGAACCCGGCATCTATCTGCCCGGCCGTTTCGGCGTACGGATCGAGGACATCGTGACCGTCACCGAGGACGGCGGCCGGCGGCTCAACGACACCGCGCGCGAGATGGCGATCGTGCACTGACCGGGCGTCGGACCCGCGCCCTTGGAAGCGAGCGATGCAGCGACCTCCCGTACCCGACCGTGACCGGCCACCCCCGGAGCCCGACTCAGGGGCCGAGGCCCGAACCGAACCCCGAACCGGAATCGGAGCCCCCGCCGAGGAGGCCGTACGCGAGATCGTGCGCGCCGCGCTCGCCGGCGCCGCCCTCGGTCAGGGTCCTGCTCCGGGTCCGGAACCGGCGTCCCTGCCCGCCCTGAGCCTCATCGACGAGGGCGGCGAGCACTTCTCCTGGTGGGTCGGTTCCCGGCACGTGCTGCGGCTGGCGCCCGACCGCGACGCCACCGTCCGGCAGCGCCGGGAGATCCGGCTCCGCGATCTCGTGCGCCCGTACATCGGTGTGCCGGTGCCCTCCCGGATCGCGTCCGGTACGTGGGGTCCCGGGCTCGGGTACACCCTGGACCAGCGGCTGTTCGGAGCGTCGGGCGAGGAGAGGCCCGTCTCGGTCGCCGGTGAGCCCGATCTCGCGGGACTTCTCTCCGGGCTGCGTTCCGTCCCCGTACGGGAGGCCGCCGCGCTCGGTGTGCCGCAGGCACCGCCGCGCTCCCTGGACCGGCTGCGGGCCGAGGCCGAACGGCCCGCCCGACTGCTCACCGCCGACGGCGAGTTCGACGCCGGACGGCTCACCCGCCTCACCGCGCACACCGCCGAACGGCTCACCCCGCGCGCGGGGGCGGTGGTCGTGCACCACGACCTCAAAGGCGAGCACTTGTTGGTGACCGGCGACGGGCGCGTGTGCGGCGTACTCGACTGGACGGACGCGGTCGTCGGCGACCCCGCCGAGGACATCGGCGGCCTCGCCCTCTCGGTGGGCGCGCCCGCCGCCGTGCGCGCGGCGACCCTGGCGGGGTCCGGGCCGCGCGAGTGTCTGCGCGGGCTGTGGCTCGCCCGCTGCGACACGGTGATCCGGCTCGCCGACCGCCTGTACGGCACGGACGACAGCCCGCTGCCGCTGCTACGGACACAGCTCCAGCGCGCGTGGGAGCCGATTCTGCTGGAGCGCCTGGGGGACGTGGAACCGGACGCACCGGATCCGAACGAAGCCTGAAGGTGACGGCTGACGGCGATGGCTGACGATGCGTCACAGTCCATGCGTTCAACAGGAGTTCGTCCATTCGTCATCGCCGTAGTGGACAACGATCCCCCAGGGTGACGGGTCTTCCGTGATATGGGCCGACGTCACGCGTGAGGAGACCGTCATGAGTACTGGCATGCGCACCCGGGGCCCGAGGCGCCGGCGCCTCCGACTGTCCGCCCGGACCGTCATGGTCGCCGCCGTGGCGACGGCCACCGCGCTGGTCACCTCCGCCGCCGGAGCCGCTCCCGCTCCCGCCCCCGAAGCCGACCACGGCTCAGGCTGGCGGATCAGCCGGGCGGGCGAGCTGTCCCCTGAGGCCGGTCTGACCGCCGTCACCACCGCGGGCGAGGACGCGGCCTGGGCCGTGGGGCAGCAGGGCTTCGCGGGCAGCGCCACCGGCACCGTCCTGAAGTGGAACGGCAGGTCCTGGACCGAGGACTCCGCGCCCGGCCTCCCGGAGGTCAAGTACTGGCACGCCGTGAGCGCCGTCTCCGCGCGCGACGTGTGGGCGTACGGCTGGGACGAGACCGAGGAGACCATGGCGCGCTACGACGGCCGTCAGTGGCGCCGTGTGGCCCTTCCCGAACTGCCCGGGGGCGCGCAGCACGGCTTCTCGGAACTCGCCGCCGTGCCGGGCCGCACCTGGTTCGCCGGTGGCCGCTGGATCAGCACCCACGCGCGGGGCACCTGGACGACGACCGACCTCGGTGTCGGCACGGTCGTCACGGACGTCTACGCGCGCTCCGCGCGGGACGCCTGGGCCGTGGGCGGGTTCGCGCTCGTCGGGCAGCCGTCGCGCCCGGTCGCCCTGCATTGGGACGGCGCCCGGTGGACCGACGTACCGCTGCCCTTCCCGGGGATCCGCCTCGCCGACGTGTACGCGGAGTCCGCCCGCAGCGTCTGGGTGAGCGGCTACACCTCACCCGTCGGCGAGGACGGCCTCCGGCCGAAGGTCCTGCACTGGGACGGCGCCACCTGGCGCGATGTGACCGGCCCGATCAAGGACATCTCCCCGGACGCCCTGAGCGGGGACGGCCGGGGCGGCGTCTGGTTCTCCGGCGACCCCGCGGGGTGGGAGGGGCCGCCGGTGTTCTGGCACTTCGCGCGCGACCGGTGGACCCGGACGGAAGGTGCGACCGTGTCGTACGAGCTGATCGAGCGCTCCCCGCGCTCATCGCGCTGATCCCGGCGGGAGACCGGGTCCGGCAGACCGGGCCTCTCGTGGCTCCGGCCCGGTCGCCCGCTCGACCCGGGCTCAGTCCTGGGGCTCCCGGGCGCGGAAGCGGTGCAGGACGTCGTACGGATACGGCAGCGGCCTCGCGCTCGCCTCCGTGAGCCGCCGCTCCTGCTCCGCCGTCAACTCCCAGCCCACCGCGCCGAGATTGTCTGTGAGCTGTTCCATGGTGCGCGCGCCGACGATCGGGGCGGTGACCCCGGGCTGCTGGAGCAGCCAGCGCAGCGCGACCTGGGCCGGGGTGCGGCCGGCCTCGTCGGCGACCGCGAACACGGTGTCGACGACCCGCCAGGTGTTCTCGTGGTCGCGGTCCCGCCACGTCTCACGGCCCTGCTGTTCCTGGGCGTGGGACTCGCGTGAACCGCTGGGCGCCGCCTCCATGCCCCGGCGGTACTTGCCGGAGAGCCAGCCGCCCTGGAGCGGGCTCCAGGGGATGACGCCGACGCCTTCCGCCTCGCTCAGCGGGAGGAGTTCCCACTCCACCTCGCGCGCGAGGAGGTTGTACAGCGGCTGAAGGCACACATAGGGCTCCCAGCCATGTGTCCGTGCCACGTCGAGTGACTTCTGCAGTTGTGACGCGGACACATTGCTCGCGCCGATGTAGCGCACCTTGCCCGCCTGGACGAGGGTGTTGAGCGCGCCCAGGGTTTCCTCGATCGGTGTGGGCGCGTCCCACACATGCGTCTGGTAGAGGTCGATGTAGTCGGTGCCCAGGCGGCGCAGGCTGGCCTCGACCGCCGACAGGATGTGCTTGCGGCTCAGGCCGCCTGCGTTCGGGGCGTCGCCCATCGTGCCGAACACCTTGGTGGCGATGACCAGTTCGTCCCGGCGCCGCCCCTTGAGCCAGCGGCCGAGCACTTCCTCGGACACGCCTTTGGTGTACACGTCGGCCGTGTCGATGAAGGTGCCGCCGGCCTCGGTGAACGCGTCGAGCATGCGGTGCGAGGTCGCCTCGTCCGCGCCCCCGTCCGCACCGAACGTCATGGCGCCCAGGCACAGCTCGCTGACCCGCAGTCCGGTGCCACCCAGATAACGCTGCTTCATGGTCCAGTCCTTTCGGATCGTCTTCGGGCACGCTAGGAGGTGAAGTGCGCTCGAAGGCAACCGATTTACGTGCCGCGCCGACGGACCCGCCGACCAGCCCGCCGACGGACCACCCACACCCGCAGACGGACCCCCTCACACCTGCCGAAGCACCGCACACGACTCGCCCGGCACCCGCAGCATGCCGTCCGCGCCGGGCGGCTCCACAGGCTCCCAGGCGGCGAGTACGCGCGCGGGGCGGGTGCCGAACGGGATCGCGGCCGTGTCCTTCGCCAGATTGACGACGACCCGGACGTCCCCGCGCCGGAAGGCGAGCCAGCGGGCGTCCGCGTCGTACGCGACCCGGACCGCCGCCAGATCCGGGTCCGAGAGATCGGCCTGCGACTGCCGCAGCGCGAGCAGATCCCGGTACCAGGCGAGCACGCGCGCGTGGTGGCCGTCCGAGGGCTCCGACCAGTCGAGACAGGACCGGTCGCGGGTGGCAGGGTCCTGCGGATCCGGTACGTCCTCCTCGGCCCACCCGTGCGCCGCGAACTCCCGGCGCCTGCCCCGCCGTACGGCCTCGGCCAGCGCGGGATCCGTGTGGTCGGTGAAGAACTGCCAGGGCGTGCCCGCCGCCCACTCCTCGCCCATGAACAGCATCGGCGTGAACGGGGCGGTCAGCGTCAGCGTCGCCGCACACGCCAGCAGCCCGGGGGACAGGGTCGCCGCGAGACGGTCCCCCTGTGCGCGGTTGCCGATCTGGTCGTGCGTCTGGGAGTAGCCGAGGAGCCGGTGCGCCGAGGTGCGCGTACGGTCCAGGGGCCGTCCGTGGCCGCGTCCCCGGAAGCTCGAATAGGTCCCGTCGTGGAAGAAGCCGCCGCTGAGCGTCTTGGCGAGGGCCGCGAAGGGTGCCTCGGCGAAGTCGCCGTAGTAGCCCTGCGACTCGCCCGTCAGGGCTGTGTGCAGGGCGTGGTGGAAGTCGTCGCTCCACTGCGCGTCCAGGCCCAGACCGCCCCTCTCGCGCGCGGTGATGAGCCGGGGGTCGTTGAGGTCCGACTCGCCGATCAGGAACAGCGGCCTGCCCAGGTCGCCCGCGAGCCGGTCGACCGCGTGCGACAGCTCTTCCAGGAAGTGGCACGCGCGCGTGTCGCGCAGCGCGTGCACGGCGTCGAGCCGCAGTCCGTCGAGCCGGTAGTCGCGCAGCCAGGCCAGCGCGCTGCCGACGAGATACGCGCGCACCTCGTCCGAGCCGGGCGCGTCCAGGTTCACGGCGGCGCCCCACGGCGTCTGGTGCGTCTCGGTGAAGTACGGCCCGAAGGCGGGCAGATGGTTGCCCGAGGGGCCCAGGTGGTTGTGTACGACGTCCAGGACGACGCCGAGCCCCAGGGCGTGGGCGCGGTCCACGAACCGCTTCAGCGCCTCGGGGCCGCCGTACGGCTCGTGCACCGCCCACAGCGACACCCCCTCGTACCCCCATCCGTGGCGGCCGGGGAACGGGCAGACCGGCATCAGCTCCACATGGGTGACGCCGAGGCCCGCCAGATGCTCCAGACGTTCGGCCGCCGCGTCGAAGGTGCCCGCGCGCGTGAAGGTGCCCACGTGCAGCTCGTACAGGACGGCGCCCGGCAGCCCGCGCCCCGCCCACTCCGTACGCCAGATGTGGCGTCCGTGGTCGACGACGGCGCTGAGGCCGTCGGGGCCGTCCGGCTGGCGGCGGGAGCGGGGGTCGGGCAGGACGGGCCCGTCGCCCGCGCCCTCGGCCGCGTTGCCGAGGGAGTACCCGTAGCGCGCCCCGTCGTCGGCCTCCGCCTCGGTCGACCACCACCCCGGGCGGTCGTCGTCGCGCTCCAGCGCGCGCGTGGTGCCCTCCAGGTGGAGTGCGACGCGGTCGGCCTCTGGTGCCCACACCTCGAACTGCACGGACGGTATCCCCTCGTCTCCCGACAGTGACTCCTGTCCATGGTGGGGCACGCGTGCGTCAGACGAGATTGATTCGCTTCTCCGTCACGGGATATCCGGCGCGGGTGAAGTTCGCCGCCATCGGAACGTTTCCGTCGTCGGTGGCCCCCGCGATGAACTCGGCGCCCTGCTCGACCAGGAAGTGCGTCGCCTCCACGAGCAGGTCGTACGCGTATCCGTGGCCGCGCTGCTCCGGTACGACGCCGATGAAGCCGATGCAGGGTCCGCCCGGGTTGTGCGCGGGGACCTCGATGCCGACGAGTTCACCCTCCGGGGTGTACGCCAGCCGCAGCCACGCGCGCGGGGACGGGCACCAGTGGAAGAAGTCCAGCTCCTCCTGGGCGGCGGCCTCCAGCCCCGACGCGGCGGTGGTGGCCAGGGCGTGCGCGTCCAGCGTCGCCGAGTGGACCCGCTTCAGCACCTCCAGGACCACGGCGTCGTCCGGCTCGGGGCGGAAGACGAGCCGCCCCGGGCGCTCGGGCAGCCCCCGGTCCGGGGTCCAGCGGTACCGCATGCGCTCCACGAGGAACGTCATGCCCGCCCGTTCCGCGGCCCGGATCCGCGCCTCGCCCGCCTCCCGCGCCTCGGGCCGCTCACGCCAGTCGGCGGGCAGGATCAGCTCGTACTCGACGTCGTAGGGGGCCCGGCGGAGCAGTTCCACCGCGGCGTCCTCCTCGCCGTCCGCGAAGTCGAACCAGTTCAGGTTCACGGGCTTGTCGTCGTCGGCGCCGCCCCACCACGCGGCCCGTGCGACCACGCGGCCCTCGCGCATCGCCACCCAGGTCCACTCGGGGCGGTAGTCGCCGCCCTGGGTCACGGTGCGGTAGTCGGTGCCGGTGACGGCCCGGCCGACGAGACCAGGGTCGTCGAGCGTGTGGAACAGCTCGGCGTCGGACTCGGTGAGCGCGCGGACGGCCAGTGAAGACAAAGTGATGGTGTTCCCCTCGGGGGTGTCGGTACGCGAGCGCCACGTCGGCGCCGTGGCCGGGTGACGGTAACAGCGGGGCCGCCCGTGCCCCCACCGATTTTCTGGACACCCGGCGCGCGCTGTCCGACAATCGCGGACGTGACCTCACCCGAGTTCTCCACGTACCCCGCTCGGCGGCTGTCCGACGCCGAACGCGACCGGGCGTTACGGATGCTCAGGGAGGGCGTCGCCGAGGGCAGGCTGTCGCACGACACGTACGTACGGCGCATGGAGCTGGTGTTCGCCGCCCGCCGCGCCGACGAACTCGCCGTCCTCACCGCCGATCTGCAGACCGAGGGCCGCTGGGCACGGGCCGTGTTCGGCACGGTCGAGGCGGTCTCCGGGTTCACGGTCCGGCTGCGCCGCGCCTGGCAGGCGGAGCGGCTGCCGAAACTGCTGCTGCCGACGCTCATGGGCGCCTACCCGCTGCGGATAGGCCGTGACCCGGCGAACGGCCTCTGCCTCAGCCACGAGACGGTGTCCCGCGTCCACGCCGAACTGACCCGCCAGGGCGGCCTCTGGGTCCTCCGCGACCTCGGCTCCACCAACGGCACATCGGTCAACGGCCGCCGTGTCATCGGAGCGGTCATAGTCCAGTCCGGCGACCAGGTCAGCTTCGGCCACCTGATGTTCCGCCTCTCCGGGAGCTGAGCGGCGAACTCAGGCGCACGCGCGCGTGGCCATGCGAAACCCTTCCGCGCACGCGTGCGTGGCCATGCGCCGGGCCCTACCGCCCCACCCCGCGCGCGTGGCGGGCCGCCGCCAGGACCGTGCGGGTCTGGTGTTCGACCTGGTGTTCCAGGGGGACCCAGCGGGCCCGGAAGTGGGTGGCGAAGGAGGTGCACCAGTCGGTGACCAGGGCCTCCAGGCGGGGGGCCGCCGCGTCGTCCAGGTCGTCGAGTACGCGGAGCAGCATCGCGGCGGCCCGCAGCGGCAGGCGCCGGCCGAAGGCGTCGATGCTGCCGACGAAGGCCACCGTCGTCTCCGGCGGCGGTGGTTGGATCCAGTCGTCCGCCAGGCCCGGGACCAGGGCCAGGGCCCAGCGGGTGGCGCGGAGCAGTGCGCCGTCCGCGCGCGGGAGGCGGGGGGTGACCTCCCTGAGGATCTCCTCCACGCGGTGCGTGTCCTGGCGCAGGCGCAGCGACAGGCGGCGCATCTCCTCGGCCGGTGCGGGATGCGGTGCCGGGTCGTCCACGATGTCGCTCGCCCACATCGGCACCTCGACGATCGCGGTCAGCCCGCCGTACTGGTGCGCGTAGTGCCAGGTGCTCTGCCGGGCGTCGTCGGGCATGCTCGGGAACGCCGCGTGCGAACCCGGCGCAGGCATCACATGGACACCGGGGCCCGAGGCCGGCCAGCCCGCCGCGTCCGACGCGCCCGTCTCCACCGGGATGTGCAGCTCCGCCGCCGACTTGGCGAAAGGTTCCGCCAGACCGGGCACGTCCTTCGTCAACTGCACCCAGCTGCCCCCGAGATCGGTGCCGTGCAGGGACACCTGGAGGTACGGCCGTACGTCGTCGATGACCGACGTCAACGCGCGCGTCTCGGGCGGCAGCCGGTCGGGCGGCAGCACCGAGGGCGACCACTCGGGCTGTTCGGGTCCCGCCGGGCGGAAGAAGTGCCGGTGGTAGTCGAGCAGGGTGCGGGGCGCCGGGGTGCGGTGCAGATGGGCGCCGTCCGGATCGGCGCACAGCAGGAAGTGCCAGGACGTCCGCTCGCGCAACACCGGTTCGTGCAGGGTCCGTTCGGCCAGGTGCAGCACCGTGGAGCCGCCGGTGGGCTCATTGGCGTGGGCGCCCGCGACGACCAGGACGGCGGCGGGCGCGTGACCGACGGACAGAAGGTGGAGGGGGCGCCCCGCGCGTGAGGTGCCGATCTGTCTCAGCCTGCTGAGACCGGGGTGGAGGGCCGTCAACGTCCGGGCGGCCGACACCAGTTCCGTCACTGTGGGGTAGCGCTGCTCCGTCAGGTGACTCACCCCCGTCTGGCCCGCCCGGCGTCGCAATCCGCAGTACTCCACGGACGGCGGCACCTGTCAAGGAGTTGCCCCCGTGTGCCCCGGAGGCAAGAGAGGCGGAGGGGGACGTACCGGTGGCCGCCCGACCGGGCCGCCGTGAGGAGCCGCAGGCAGCGGGCGGGGCGCGGCCCCGGCCCGCGAGTGCGTCCCCGGTCCGCGGGCCGTTCCCACGGGCCCTTTATTCACCCGTACGAGGGGCGCGCCGCAGCAGGGCGACGGGTTGCTCGGCGAAGAGGTCCGCGACCCGCACGCTCCCCGTGAACTCCCGCCCCGGCGTGAGCACATCACCCCAGACCCCCTCCGGCAGCGCGAGTACGGTCCCGCCCCAGCCGCCCGACTCCTCCAGACGCAGCGAGAGGCGCGTGACGGCCGCCAGGACGCTCCCGGAGCGCACCTGGGCCACACAGTGCCCGGCGGCCGTCCCGGAGGCGTACAGCGGCTCGTACGCCGCCGCGTCACCGAACACCTCGGGCCACTCCCGGCGCAGCTCCAGCGCTGCCGTCGTCAGGGCCGCCTTCTCGGCCGACAGATCACGGCGCCCCGAGCCCTCACGGGCCTCCGTCAGAAGCTCCGGCACGAACCGCGCGGGCCGCCGGTTGTCGGGGTCGACCAGCGCGCGGTACTCACGCTCCGTGCCCTGGTACAGATCCGGCACCCCCGGCATCGTCAGATGCAGCAGCGCGGCCCCCAGCACGGCCGCCCGCACATGGGGCGCGAGGGCGGACGCGAACTCGGCGACGGTGTAGAGCGGGGGCCCGGCCGGCCCGGCCTCCACGTACTGCGCCACGAGCCGCTCGTACGCCGGGTCCTGCTCCGTCCACGACGTGTGCAGCCCCGCCTCCCGCACCTGCTTCAGCAGCGCCTCGTCCAGCCGTTCGCGGGAGGGGAACCCGAAGGCGACGGCGGTCTGCCACACCGCCCACACCGTCTGCGGATCCGGCGCCCGCACCCCCGCGAGCCCTGCCGTCCGCGCGGTGACGTCCGCCAGGAGGGCCGCCCAGCGCCCGGGACACTGCGTGAGCACGGCGATCCCGGCCCGCAGATCCGCGCTCCGCTTCGTGTCGTGCGTCGACAGGACCGTGCCGGTGAGCGGCCAGTCGCGCTGCACGCGCGCGCAGAAGGCGTGGAAGTCCTCCGGTGTCACCGCAGGGCTGCCCGGGTCGCCGCCGACCTCCGTGGCCGACAGGAGCGGCGTGTAGCGGTAGAACGCCGTGTCCTCGACGGCCTTGGCGTGCAGCGCCGACGCGGTCTGCGCGAACCGCGCGCGGAACGCGTCCTGTTCGGCGCCGTGCCCGTACCCGCCGGTCAGGAAGGACCGGACGACGTCGACGGCCGCCGCCTCGTCGGGCACCGTGAACGCGCCCTTCGCCTCCCGCACGGCCCCCTCGCTCAGCAGTCGCGCGGCATCCCCGGTGCTGTACGGCCGGTACACCGGTAGACGCACCATCAGCTCCCGGATCGCGGTGCGCAGGGCCCACGGCGCGTGGTCGCGCAGCGCCGGGTCGGCCGCGCACAGGCGGTGGCACGCGCGCGTGAGGCGGTCCACCTCGGCGGCCAGTTCATGCGTGACGACCTTGTACGACGCCCTGCGTACCGTCGCCTCCCACTGGCCGCCCCGGTCGGCGGGCGCCCCGGTGAAACGCCGGTACTGGCCCAGGAGTTCCCCCGCCCCCGCCGGATCCGTGAACAGCCCGTCGATCTGCCGCAGCGCGTCATAGCCCGTCGTCCCGGCGACCGGCCACGACGCGGGCAGCCGCTCGCCGTCCATGAGGATCTTCTCGACCACCGTCCAGCACCCGCCGCTCGCCTCGTGCAGCCGCTGGAGATACCCGCCCGGATCCGCGAGGCCGTCCGGATGGTCGATCCGCAGCCCGTCCACGACACCGTCCCGCACCAGCTCGACGATCTTCGCGTGCGTCGCGTCGAACACCTCCGGATCCTCGACACGGACCGCGATCAGCTCCGAAATCGTGAAGAAGCGCCGGTAGTTCAGCTCGGTCCTGGCCAGCCGCCACCAGCCGAGCCGGTACCACTGGGCGTCCAGGAGCGCCGGCAGCGGCAGGTCCTGGGTGCCCTTCCGCAGCGGAAACGTGTGCTCGTGGTACCGCAGGACGTCCCCGTCGACCCGCAGCTCAGACAACTCCTCCCCGACGCGCTGCCCCAGCACCGGCAGCAGCACCTGTCCACCGCCCGCCTCCCAGTCGATGTCGAACCAGCGCGCGCAGGGCGATCCGGGTCCTTCGCGCAGGGTCTCCCACAGCGGCCGGTTCAGCCGGGGCACCGCCGCCATGTGGTTCGGCACGAGGTCCACGACCAGACCGAGGCCGTGCGCCCGCGCCGCGCGCGCCAGCGACCGCAGCCCCTCCTCACCGCCCAGCTCGCCGCGTACGCGCGCGTGGTCGACGACGTCGTAGCCGTGCGTGGAGCCCGGCACCGCTTCGAGCACCGGCGACAGATGCAGATGCGACACGCCGAGCGCGGCCAGGTAGGGCACGGCCGCCTCGGCCGCGGCGAACGGGAACGCGGGCTGGAGCTGAAGCCGGTAGGTCGCGGTGGGCGGTACGGGGAGCACGGGCTCGGCGGGCGCAGACGTCATGCGAACGTACGTACCCGCATGGGCGCGATTCGTCTCATCGGGTGGGCAGGCGGCGTAGGCCATCGGTGGGACGGGCGGCGTGCCTCGCCCGTCGGGCGGTGGCGCACGGGACGCCACCCCACCCTCCGCCGGGACGCCCCATCCTTCGCCGGGACGCGCCCCCCGCCCTTCGCCGGGCCCCGCGTCAGGCCGGCCGCTGCAACACCGTCATGCTCCGGTCGAGCAGCGTCAGCCGGTCACCGGCGGCCACCTTCCGGCCCGTGCCCGGCGGCACCCCCTCGGCGCGTGCCGTGTCGACGACCACCTGCCACTGCCGGCCGTGGTTGACCGGGATGACGAACTCCAGCGGCTCCGGCGACGCGTTGAACATCAGCAGGAACGAATCGTCCGCGATGCGCTCGCCGCGCGGACCCGGCTCCGAGATCGCGTTTCCGTTGAGGAACACCGTCAGCGCGCGTGCCTGTGCCGCGCTCCAGTCACGCTGCGCCATCTCGCCTCCCTCGGGCGTGAACCAGGCGATGTCCGACAGCTCGTCGTGGGTGCCCTCCACCGGCCGGCCGTGGAAGAACCGCCGTCTGCGGAACACGGGATGGTCCCGCCGCAGCCACACCATCGCGCGCGTGAACGCCAGCCGCCGCGCCGCAACCCCCGCACCGGCCTCCGCCTCCAGGGCCGACCCGGTGGACCGGGCGGACCCGCGCCCCTCGGAGACCCCCTTGCCGGACCCGCCTTCGCCCGCCCCGACCTCGTCCGGCCAGCTCACCCACGACAGCACGCTGTCCTGGCAGTAGGCGTTGTTGTTGCCGCGCTGGGTGCGCGCGAACTCGTCCCCGTGGCTGAGCATCGGCACACCCTGCGACAGCATCAGCGTGGCGATGAAGTTGCGCATCTGCCGTTCCCGCAGATCGAGGACGTCCGGATCGTCCGTGTCGCCCTCCGCGCCGCAGTTCCACGACCGGTTGTGGCTCTCGCCGTCCCGGTTGTCCTCGCCGTTCGCCTCGTTGTGCTTGTCGTTGTACGAGACCAGGTCGTGCAGCGTGAAGCCGTCGTGACAGGTGACGAAGTTGATGGACGCCAGCGGGCGCCGCCCGTCGTCCTGGTAGAGGTCCGACGAGCCCGTCAGCCGGGACGCGAACTCCGCGAGGGTACGCGGCTCACCGCGCCACAGATCGCGCACGGTGTCCCGGTACTTACCGTTCCACTCCGTCCACATCGGCGGGAAGTTTCCCACCTGGTAGCCGCCCTCGCCGACGTCCCACGGCTCCGCGATCAGCTTCACCTGCGACACCACAGGGTCCTGCTGCACCAGGTCGAAGAACGACGACAGCCGGTCCACCTCGTGGAACTGCCGGGCCAGCGTCGCCGCCAGATCGAACCGGAACCCGTCGACATGCATCTCGGTGACCCAGTACCGCAGTGAGTCCATGATCAGTTGCAGGACGTGCGGGGACCGCATCAGCAGTGAGTTCCCGGTGCCCGTCGTGTCCATGTAGTACCGCGGATTGTCCGCCAGCCGGTAGTACGAGGGATTGTCCAGGCCCCGGAAGGACAGCGTCGGACCCAGGTGGTTGCCCTCCGCCGTGTGGTTGTAGACCACGTCAAGGATCACCTCGATCCCGGCCTCGTGCAGCGCCCGCACCGCCGACTTGAACTCCAGGACCTGCTGTCCCCGGTCGCCCCAGGACGCGTACGCGTTGTGCGGGGCGAAGAAACCGATGGTGTTGTAGCCCCAGTAGTTGTTGAGGCCCATCTCGACCAGACGGTGGTCGTTGACGAACTGATGGACCGGCATCAGCTCCAGCGCGGTCACCCCCAGCTCCGTGAGGTGCTCCAGGATCGCCGGGTGCGCCAGCGCCGCGTAGGTGCCCCGCAGCTCGTCCGGGAGCGCCGGGTGCCGCATCGTGAGGCCCTTCACATGGGCCTCGTAGATCACCGTGCGGTGGTAGTCCGTCCGGGGCGGCCGGTCGTCGCCCCAGTCGAAGTAGGGATTCACCACGACCGACGTCATGGTGTGCGGCGCCGAGTCGAGGTCGTTGCGTCTGTCGGGCGCGCCGAAGTGGTAGCCGTACACCTCCTCGCCCCACTCCACCCGACCGCTCACCGCGCGCGCGTACGGGTCGAGAAGCAGCTTCGCCGAGTTGCAGCGCAGCCCCCGCTCGGGCGCGTACGGGCCGTGCACACGGAAGCCGTACCGCTGCCCCGGCATGATGCCGGGCAGATACGCGTGCCGCACAAAGGCGTCGCTCTCGCGCAGCTCGACGGCCGTCTCGGAGCCGTCGTCGTGCAACAGACACAGCTCGACGCGGTGCGCGGCCTCCGAGAAGACCGCGAAGTTCGTGCCGGCGCCGTCGTACGTGGCACCTAGGGGATACGCCTGTCCAGGCCAGACCTGCATGGATACGACTCTTCCACTTCCGGCCCGTGGTCTGGGGGCCACTGGGGGCAGAGTCTCCCCGAAAGTGAGTGAACCTCCTAGGACTTCGGTCCGTCCTACCGGGTGACCACACATACTCGGTATGCCCGCACACCGGGCACAGGGGACTTTGGGGGAAGAAGTGCGCCAATGGGCCAGACGCCATCTGGGGAAGGTGGTGGCCGGCGGAGCACTCGCCGTGGCCGGCACCGCCCTGATGGTCGCGGTGACCCTGCCGGGCACGGCGGGGGCGGGGGAGGCCAAGGACACCGGCGGCACCGCCGCGTCCGGCACGCCCGCCGCCGGATCCGGACAGCGGGAGCAGGCGCCCCCGGACGGCGTCGTCGAGGACGCGCCCGACGAGGGCGAGCGCGGGACGGGCAGCGACCCGCTCACCGACGACGAACTCCGGCGGGCCGAACAGATCGCCATGGCAGGGGGCCTGCGCGCGAGCGCGCGGAACGTCGAGGGCGACCGGGGACCGGAGCGGCTCTCCACGAACCTCGGCGAACCCGACCCGTCCGACGCGCCGGGCAAGGACGGACACCGGTTCGCCGAGATCGTCCTGTACGACTACAAGAGCGACGCCGTCATCACCAGGACCGTCGACCTGACCACCGGCAAGGTCGCGGAATCGACCACCGCGCGCGGGGTGCAGCCGCCGCCCGGCCAGGGTGAGCTGACCGAGGCCGCGCGCCTGCTCATCGACGACCGGCTCGGCAAGGACCTCAAGGCCGACTACCGCCACGCGACCGGCAAGCAGCTCACCGACCCGGGCCAGCTGGAACTCAGCGGCATGGTGTTCCGCAAGGAGACCACCCAGCGGGTACCGGCAGGGCTCGCCGACTGCGGCACCCACCGGTGCCTGCGGATCGTCGTCAAGGTCAAGAACGGCCCGTGGATCGACACGCGCGCGATGGTCGTCGACCTCAGCGCCCGCACCGTCGGCCGCCTGGGCTAGCCGTTCCGCGGGGCAGCCGCCCCGCCCTCTTCTTCTCCCGATCAGCTTCTCTCCCAGAGGGAGTCACACCGCATGCACGTCCGCAGACTGTCGCGCGCCCGCAAGACGGCCGGCGCGGCCCTCGCCACCGCCGCGCTCCTCGGCACCGCCGCCGCCGCGGGACCCGCCCAGGCCGCGCCCGCGGCCCCACCCGCCGCCCCCGCCCCGGCGGCCGACTGCAGCGCCGCCTACCGCATCCAGCAGACCCTCGACGGCGGCACCACCTGGCGCATGTGCTGGCACTACAACACCCTGTCCGGGCTCGTCCTCGACAAGATCAGCTACCAGCCCAAGGGCGAACCGAAGCCCATCCCGGTCCTCAACAGCGCCCGCCTCGCCCAGGTGCACGTGCCCTATGACGACGGCGAGGCCGAGTACGACGACATCACCGGCACCGACTTCGGGTACGCCCTGCAGAACCTGAAGCCCGCCGAGTGCCCCGGCGGAACCGTCAAGACCGTCAAGGTCCCCGACCGGGGCGACGTCAAGGGCCTGTGCACCACCACGCGCGCGCGGGGCCACGCCTACCGCCTCGCCAACGACGAGGGCACCAAGGTCTGGCAGGCCCAGGGCAAGGACCTGCTCGTGTACAGCGTCAACAAGGCGTCCTGGTACGAGTACATCACCGAGTGGCGCTTCTCGTCCGACGGCACCATCACCTCCAACGTCGGCGCCACCGGCAGCCTCTCGCCCTACGACTACGACGGCGGCGACAGCCGCGGCTGGCCCATCGGCAAGGGCGCCCGGGACTACGCCGAGAGCCACAGCCACAACGTCTTCTGGCGGCTCGACTTCGGCCTCGACGGCTCCACCAAGAACAAGGTCGAGCAGTACGACTCCGCGGTGACCCCGCCGCGCGGCAACGGCAGCCCCACCACGAAGACGACCCGCACCCCCGTCACCAAGGAACTCGCCGGCGACGCCAAGGCGCTGCGCTGGTGGCGCGTCGTCAGCACCGCGGGCAAGAACAAGGACGGCCACCCGCGCTCGTACGAGATCGTCCCCGGGCACACCGCCAAGTTCTCCGGACGCCCGTACACCAAGCACGATGTGTACTTCACCCAGTACGCCAAGTGCGAGAAGTACGCGAGCAACAACCCGAGCTGCGCCACCGGAGCCCCCACCAGCGTCGACAAATGGGTCAACGGAGAGACCCTCAAGCACCCCATCACCTGGGTCAACATCGGGTTCCACCACATAGCCCGGGACGAGGACCAGCAGCCCATGCCGGTGCACTGGCAGGGCTTCTCGCTCGCCCCGCGGGACGTGACCGCTATGAATCCGCTCACTCCCGCCGACCTCGCCGACCAGAACGGCAGGCCGCGCGCGGGGAGTTGAGAAACGACCCTGGCCATCCGGCTGCACCGCCGACCGCTCCCGGAGTACCCTTCCTTGATCGTTGACTGGGGGAGTGCGCAGGGGTGCGGAAGGCGGTGCGCGGGTGAGCGCGGGAGGGCTGGAGCTGCCCCCTGGTGACGGTGGTCACGAGGAGGGCTCCGCAGACGTCCCACCCGGAACGGTCTCCCTCGCCAGGCCGATGGAGATGGGATCGCAGATCGGACCCGAACTGGACTGGGGCGCCGACGCCTGGCGTGAGGTGCGCACCCGCGCGCGGCGCGCCGGGCGGGCCTACATCTGGCTGAACCTGGTCGAGCAGCGGCTCCGCGCGGTCGTCGCCGCCGTGCTGCGTCCGGTGTACGAGCCGGTGCACGGCGACGACTGGGTGGTCGCCGCCGCGGGTCCCGCGGGACAGGAGTGGGTCCAGCGCGCCGTCGCCGTACGGGAGGTCAGCCGCCGCAAGGGGTACCTCCTCGACCCGGCCGACGACAACGTCCTGAGCTTCCTGACGCTCCCGCAGCTACGGGAGCTGATGGTGCAGCACTGGCCGTGCTTCGAGCCCTACTTCGACGACCGGCGCGACGTCGAACTCGCCCTGGACGAGCTGGAGGTCACCCGGAACGTCGTCTCACGCAACCGCGCGCTGTCCGAGGCCGTCCTCGCCCAGGCCGAGCGTGCATCGGCGCGGCTCCTGGAGATACTCGCCACGGGCTCGGACGTGCCGTCCGCGCGCCGACTGCCCGTGGACGCCGTCGAGGATCTCGTCGGCGACCGGTTCGCGGACGTGGTGGGGGTGCATCCGGACCGGGTGCGGCTGATGCGCCAGTTCCCGGCAGAGGACATCTTCGGCGGCGCCCGCCGGGTCGACGCCATCGGGATCGGCCTCAATCTGCTGGTGCAGAACTTCTCCGGGCGGCGGCTGATACGCCTCGCCGAGTCGGGGTGCCGGGTGCGGCTGCTGTTCCTCAACCCGGCGTCCAGCGCCGTCAAGCGGCGGGAGCGGGAACTGGGGCTGAAGCGCGGGGAGTTGAGCCGTTCGGTGGAGATGAACATCCTGCACATGCGGCGGGTGCGGGCGCGGCTGCGCGATCCGGGGGCGTTCGAGATCCAGGTCTTCGACGAGACCCCCCGCTTCATGGCCTATCTGGTCGACGGGGACGGGCCCGACGGGATCGCCGTCGTCCAGAGCTATCTCCGGCGGACCCGGGGGATGGAGGCGCCCGTGCTCGTGCTGCGGGGCGGCGGCCGGGTCGTGAAGGCCGGCGAGCTGGGCGAGGGCGGACTCTTCGAGACCTACCGCGAGGAGTTCGAGTCGGCGTGGGCCGACTCACGGCCGGTGTCCTGAGGCGCACCGGCCGGTCTTCCGGGCAGACGAGGGGCGCCCCAGGGGGCTAAGCGGAATGCGGCCGTCGGATTGTCAGTGGCCCGTGACAGGGTGGTGGTCACCGGGGGAACGCACCACGAAGGAGGGCGCCGCATGGGGTGGCACCAGGAGCTGCTGATCGGCTTCGACCTGGAGACGACCGGGACGGATCCGCGCGAGGCGCGCATCGTCACGGGAGCCGTGATCGAGGTGAGGGCGGGTCAGCAACTGGGGCGGCGTGAGTGGCTGGCCGATCCGGGGGTCCCGATCCCGGCGGACGCGGTCGCGGTGCACGGCATCTCGAACGAGCGGGCGACGGCCGAGGGCAGACCGGCCGACCAAGTGGCCGACGCCATTGCGAACACCCTCGTGACCTACTGGAACGCGGGCGTGCCGGTCGTCGCGTACAACGCCGCCTTCGATCTGACGCTGCTCTCCGCAGAGCTGCTGCGGCACGGACTGCCGTCCCTGCGCGACCGGTTGGGCGGCCGGGACCCGGCGCCGGTCATCGATCCCTACACCATCGACCGGACCGTCGAGCGGTACCGCAGGGGCAAGCGGAATCTGGAGGCGGTCTGCGCGGAGTACGGCGTGGTGCTCACCGCCGCCCATGACGCGTCGGCCGACGCCCTGGCCGCGGCCCGCCTCGCCTGCGCGATAGCCGTCCGCCACGCGAAGGTCGCCTCGGCGGGCCCGGCCGAACTGCACCGCCGCCAGATCGAGTGGTACGCGGAGTGGGCCGCCGACTTCCAGAGCTTCCTGCGCCGCAAGGGGGACGAGACGGCGGTGGTGGACGCGTCGTGGCCCCTGCGGGATCCGGCGCCGGACCCGGTTCCGGGGGCCGACCGGACAACCGGGTGACGCGGTGAGCGGGGGCCCCGGGTATCAGAACGGGTGCCAGCGAGTGGTCTCGTCCGCCGTCCGCAAGGACGTGACGCGGCGCCGGAACTCCTCCAGGGCCTTCGGGTTGCTCGGGGCGTGCTGGGCGACCCACGCACAGCTCGCCGTCTCCCGGGCGCCGCGCAGCACCGCGCACCCCTCCCACGCCCGGACATCCCAGCCATAGGCGTCGGTGAACGCGTCGTACGCCTCGTCGGAGAGTCCGTACCGGTCGTGGGAGAGGGCCATGACCACCAGGTCGTGCTCGCGGAAGTCCCAGGAGAAGGTCTCCAGGTCGACCAGGACCGGACCGTCCGGGCCGACGTGCACATTGCGGGGCAGCGCGTCCCCGTGGATCGGGCCCATCGGCAGATGCGGCGTCAGGGCAGCGGCGGCTGCCGCGAATCCGTCCCGGCGCTCCCGCAGGAACGCCGCGTCGGCCGGGTCGACGGCGTCCCCCGCCAGCCGCAACCAGCGTTCGACACCGCCGAGGAGTTCACGGCGGGGCAGTTCGACATCGGGCGACGGCAGGGCGTGCACCAGACGCAGGAGGCGGGCCAGGTCGCGGGGTTCGGCGGGGCGGACGGCGTCCGGCATGCGGTGCCACACCGTCACCGGGTGACCGTCCACCAGCAGCGCGTCCGGCTCGGCCGCCCGGACGGCGGGGACGCCCGACGCGGCCAGCCACCGGGCGACCCGCACCTCGCGGCGTGCCCGGTCGAGGAGATCCGTGCCCCGGCCGACCTTGACGACCCGGTCGCCGGCCGCGAAGACGGCGTTCTCGCCCAGGGACAGCAACCGCGCGCCGGACACCCCGGCGGGCAGGACGTCCCGCGCCACACCGGCCAGCACCTCCCGTGCCCGCACCTCGTCCATCCCGTGCCACCCGCTTCCCGCTCCCGCTGCCGTACCCGTTCGTCGGTCAGTGTCGCATTCGTACTGGTCGGGACATGGCCTGGGGCGTGCGCGGTGCCTTGACGGCGGGAAAGTCCGTCAGCACGATGACGGGGGCCGCCAGGGCGGCCGGATCTGGATCAGCCGCCCGAGAAGGAGCCGATGCAGTGACCTGGGCGACCGCGACGACGCGGCCCGCGAAGCGAGCGGACTTACCGGGCGGCGCGCCCGGACCCGGACCCGGTGGCGGACCCGGTGGCGGATCGGGCAAGGACCGGAGGTTCGTCGACCACGGCGCCTGGTTCCTGGTGCTCCCGGCGCTGATCCCGATCCTCGTCCTCAGCGTCGGACCCCTCCTCTACGGCATCGCGCTGGCGTTCACCGACGCGCAGTCGGGCCGGACCCAGCCCACGCAGTGGATCGGGTTGCTGAACTTCCGGGACCTGCTGCACGACACCCTGTTCTGGGACTCGTTCCGGATCGGGCTGCTGTGGGCCGTCGGCGTCACGGTGCCCCAGTTCCTGCTGGCGCTCGGACTGGCGCTGCTCCTCAACCAGAACCTCCGGTTCCGCTGGCTGGCGCGGGCACTCGCGATCGTGCCGTGGGCGATGCCCGAGGTCGTCGTCGGCATCATGTGGCGCCTCGTCTACCACCCCGACGCGGGCGTCCTCAACGAAACCCTCCGCGATCTCGGCCTCGGCGACGGCCGCGACTGGCTGACCGGCCTCGGCACCGCACTGCCCGCCGTGATAGTCGTCGGGATCTGGGCGGGCATGCCGCAGACCACGGTGGCGCTGCTCGCCGGACTCCAGAACACTCCGCGCGAACTGCACGAGGCGGCGGCGATGGACGGCGCGGGCGCCTGGCGCCGGTTCCGTACGGTCACCTGGCCCGCGATCCGGCCCGTGGCCCTGGCCATCTCGGCGCTCAACCTGATCTGGAACTTCAACGCCTTCGCCCTGGTCTACGTCCTCACCAACGGCGGACCCGGCGGCCGGACCCGGCTGCCGATGCTGTTCGCGTACGAAGAGGCTTTCCGCTACGGCCAGTTCGGCTACGCGGCGGCGATGGGCTGCGTGATGGTCGCCGTGATCTCGGTGTTCCTGGCCTGCTTCCTGGCCGGCCGCCTCAGGGGAGGCGACGCGTGACGACACCTCGACGCGTGACCGCGCCCCGGACCGTGGCCCGCACCGGGCAGTACCTCGCGCTGCTCGCGTATCTCGTCTTCCTCGCCTTCCCGTTCCTGTGGCTGATCTCGACGGCCTTCAAACCGCCGCGTGAGCTGGGCAGTCTGCATCCGACGTGGATTCCGGAGGATCCGACGCTCGCCAACTTCCGGCAGGCGTTCGACGAGCAGCCGCTGCTGCAGGCCGCGCTGAACTCGCTGGTCGCGGCGGTCGGCGCGGCCGTCATCGCGGTCGTGATCGCCACACCCATGGCGTATGTGATGGCCCGCCGCAGGACCCTGTTCGCGCGGGCGGCCACCGGCTGGGTCGTGGTCAGCCAGGCGTTCCCGTTCGTCCTGGTCATCATCCCGCTGTTCCTCGTCCTGAAGAACCTCCGGCTGATCAACTCCGTACCCGGGCTGATCATGGTGTACGTGGTGTGGGCGCTGCCGTTCGCGCTGTGGATGCTCGTCGGGTACGTACGGGCGGTGCCGGTCGAGTTGGAGGAGGCGGCGGCGGTCGACGGGGCCGGGCGGCTGCGGACGCTGCTGTCGATCACCGCGCCGCTGCTCGCGCCGGGCATCGTGGCCACCGCGCTGTTCGCGTTCATCACCGCGTGGAACGAGTTCTTCTTCGCGCTCGTCCTGCTCAAGACCCCGGAGAAACAGACCTTGCCGGTCGTCCTCACGCACTTCATCGGCGCGGAGGGGGCCGCCGACCTCGGGCCGCTCGCCGCCGCCGCGTTCCTCGCCACCATCCCGTCCCTGGTGATCTTCGCGATCATCCAGCGGCGGATCACGGGCGGGATGGTCACCGGGGCGGTGAAGGGCTGATGCGCCGCCACGCGCTGGCCGCCGTCCTCGCCCTCCTCCTCCCGCTCGCCCTCACCGGCTGCTCCGGCGGCGACGGCGGAGGCGACGACGGCGGCCGGATCACGCTCGACTTCCAGTCGCTGGCCTGGCAGAAGGAGTCCGTGGACGCCAACAAGCAGTTGGTGGAGGAGTGGAACGCGACCCACCCGGACGTCCAGGTCCGCTATGTCCAGGGGAGCTGGGACAGCGTCCACGACCAGTTGCTGACCTCGTTCGAGGGCGGCGAGGCGCCCGACATCATCCATGACGCGTCGGACGACCTCGCGGACTTCGCGTACGGCGGCTACCTCGCCGATCTGCGCGACCTGCTGCCCCGGCGGCTCAAGGACGACATCCCGCAGCGCAGTTGGGACACGGTGACGTTCGGCGAGGGGATCTACGGTGTGCCGTTCCTCCAGGAACCGCGGGTCCTGATCGCCAACGCCACCTGGCTGAAGGAGTCCGGTGTACGCATCCCGACCCCGGAAGCCCCCTGGTCCTGGGACGAGTTCCGGGCCATCACGAAAGAGCTGAGCGGCAAGGACCGGTACGGGATCGCGTGGCCGCTGAAGGAACCGGTGTCGGCGACGCTGAACCTGTCGCTGTCCACGGGCGGCCGGATGTTCGTGCGGGGCCCGGACGGCAAGGTGAAGGTCCGGTTCGAGGCGGCCGACGCCGTCATGCCCCGTACCGTCCACGACCAGGTCGGTGCGGACGGGAGCGCGTCCGGCGCGACGCTCGGGATGGGCGGCTCGGACACGCTGCCCGGGTTCTTCGGCGGCAAGTACGCGATGGTCCCGCTCGGCTTCTCCTACCGGCAGCAGATCGTCCAGCAGGCGCCCAAGGGCTTCGACTGGCAGGTGCTGCCCGCGCCCGCCGGGGCGGACGGGCTCGCCCAGGGCGTCAGCCCGCAGACGCTGTCCATCGCCGAGGACAGCCCGCACAAGAAGGAGGCCGCCGCGTTCGTCGACTTCCTGCTGCGGCCCGCGAACATGGTGCGGCTCGCGCTCGGCGACTGGATGCTGCCGACCGGTACCGAGGCGCTGAAGGACCCGGCCCTGCGCACGGAACGCGACGACTGGGCGACCGGGACCGCGCTCGCCGAAGGGCTGCGCCCGGCGCCCGCGCAGTCCGTACGGGGCTATCCCGAGTGGAAGGACAAGGTGGCGACCCCGGCGTTCCAGGAGTACTACAGCGGGGCCATCGGCCTGGAGGAGCTGCGGAAACGGCTGGTCGACGACGGGAATCTGGTGCTGGCGCGCTATCAGCGGTGAGGTGGCCGGGCGGAGCGCCTGTCCAGGTAATCGGTTGCACGAGACGTTTCGTCTCGCGTAGGGTCACGGGCATGACCACCCCCCGTAACCCCGGCGCGTCCCGACCCGCCCACATCGCCATGTTCTCCATCGCCGCGCACGGCCATGTGAACCCGAGCCTCGACGTGATCAGGGAGCTGGTCGCCCGGGGGCACCGGGTCACCTATGCGATCCCGCCCGCCTTCGCCGAGAAGGTCGCCGAGACCGGCGCCGAACCGAAGCTGTGGACCTCGGTCCTGCCCACCGACGACGAACCGGAGGCGTGGGGCACCGAGCTGATCGACCACATCGAGCCGTTCCTCACCGACGCCCTCCAGGCCCTCCCGCAACTCGCCGACGCGTACGCGGGGGACGAGCCGGACCTCGTCCTCCACGACATCACGTCGTACCCGGCGCGCGTCCTCGCCCACCGCTGGGGCGTCCCCCTCGTGCAGCTCTCGCCGAACCTGGTGGCCTGGGAGGGGTACGAGGAGGAGGTCGGCAGGCCGATGTTCGAGCCGCTGAAGCAGACCCCGCGCGGCAAGGCGTTCTACGAGACCTTCGGCCGCTGGATCGCGGAGAACGGCTTCGAGATCGGCGTCGAGGACTTCATGGGCCGCCCCGACCGCTGTCTCGTCCTCATCCCGAAGGCGCTCCAGCCGCACGCCGACCGCGTCGACACCGAGCGCTACACCTTCGTCGGCGCCTGCCAGGGCGACCGCGCGGCCCAGGGGGCGTGGCGGCGGCCCGCCGGCGCCGAGAACAAGAATGTGGTGTTGATCTCACTCGGCTCGACCTTCACCAAGCAACCGGCGTTCTACCGCGAGTGCCTGAAGGCGTTCGGCGATCTCCCCGGGTGGCATGTGGTGCTCCAGATCGGCAAGCATGTCGACCCGGCGGAGCTGGGAGAGATTCCTCGCAATGTCGAAGTGCATGACTGGGTTCCGCAACTCGCGATTCTGCGGGAAGCTGATGCATTCATCACACACGCAGGTGCGGGTGGCAGCCAGGAAGGGCTCGCCACGGCGACCCCGATGGTGGCCGTTCCCCAGGCCGTCGACCAGTTCGGCAACGCGGACATGCTCCAGGGGCTCGGCGTCGCCCGGCACGTACCGGCCGATGAGGCGACCGCCGAGACGCTGCGCGCCGCCGTGCTCGATCTGGTCGCCGATCCAAAGGTGGCCCGCCAACTCGCCGCGATCCAGCACGAGATGGCGACCGAGGGCGGCACTCCGCGCGCCGCCGACCTGATCGAGGCGGAACTTTCGGCAAGCCTGAAGGCGAACGGAACGGCAAGCGGAACGGCGAGGGCGGTTCGGCCTGGGCAGGGCGAGGGATGAAGGTGCCCTGTGCAACCAAGATGGCCGACCGGTTCGAAAGGTTGCCCGGTGGCCGCCACTTATTCATAACCATCGGATAACGCCGCACACAACCTGCCATGGCCATTGACCCGGTTGTCCAGTGAGACCAGTACCCCTCACCAAAGGTTGCCCACGCAGCTTCTTGAATTTGGTGTGAATTTCTTTCTAGCGTGAGAAGAACTCAGATCGAACGCCAGGAAGTTGACCATGCCCCGAGACATTCCGCCCCTCCATGAGGTGCGCCGCATCACCCAGAAGAAGCGCGACGCGTGGTGGACGGTGTTGCTCGTCGACCCCGTCGCCACGCCTCTGGTGCGGGTGACGGCCAAGTGGACGCGGATCACGCCCAACCAGATCACCTGGGCGGCCCTGCTGCTCGGTCTCGTCTCGGCGGGCTTCTTCGCGATGGGGGACTGGCGGTGGCTGATCGTGGGCGCCGTCCTCTATCACGTCAGCTTCATCCTCGACTGCATGGACGGCAAGGTCGCCCGGCTGACCGGCCGGGGCTCCGTGTTCGGCGCCTGGCTCGACTACATCTTCGACCGGATACGGGTCATGGCCTGCGCCATCGCCCTGATGTGGGGCCAGTACGACCGTACCGGCGACACCGTGTACATCTGGCTCGCGGCGGGCGTCGTGTTCCTCGACGGACTGCGGTACCTGAACGCGCTGGAGATCTTCAAGACCCGGCACAACATGCGCAAGCAGATCAAGGCCCGTATGCGGGCCGCGCGCCAGGCCGAGGACGAGTCGGGCGTCGCGTTCATGGAGGACCTGCTCCGGGACAACCCCGAGGCGGACATCGAGCACGACAACCAGACGGCACAGACCGCCGCCGCGGAAGCCGCCGCGACTCCGGAGGTCCCGGCGCAGAGGACCACCTCGGCGACGGCAACCCCGGGCGCGACGGCAACCCCGGCCACGGCGGCCACCGTGACTACGGCCGAGACGGTGGAGTCGGACGAGTCGGATGGGCCGGCCACGCCCAAGCAGGTCATCGACCTCCAGCAGGAGTTCCGCCACCGCTTCCCCGCCTACCTGCGGTTCCGCTCCTTCCTGCTGCGCCACCGCATCCGGACCCACCTCATCAGCGGTATCGAGTTCCAGATGGGCGTCTTCATCGTGGGCCCGCTCCTCGACGCCGTGATCCCCGTGACGCTCGTCTCCGGCGCGATGCTGCTCGTCTTCGAACTCGCCATCGTCTACAAGCTCCTGCTGTCCACCCGGGACTTCACCCGCACCCTGGACTCCTTCGACCTCGACGAGCGGAAGATGCCCGTCACGACCGCCTGAGCAGCGGCACGGATCACGGCGGTACGGAAACGGCGGTACGGGGAGGGACGCGCGCGCGTCCCTCCCCGTACCGCCGTATCTCTGTGTCAGGGGCCCGTCAGACCCCGACCCGCTCGCCCTCCACCGACGGCGGCCGGGGCGGTGCGACCGGCGCGGCGGACGCGTCGGACTCGTCGTGCGTCAGGTCGGGCAGCTTGTGCAGCCACTTCGGGAAATACCAGTTGCGCTCGCCGAGCAGGGTCATCACGGCCGGCAGGAGTACACCGCGGATGATCGTCGCGTCGATCAGGACGGCCGCCGCGAGACCCACACCCATCTGCTTCATCGACTGCATCGACAGGGTGCCGAAGATGGCGAACACCGCGACCATGATGACCGCCGCGCTGGTCACCACGCCCGCCGTCGTCACGACCCCGTGCGTGATCGCGTCCTTGGTGTCGCGGCCCCGCATCCGCGCCTCACGGATCCGCGACACCACGAACACGTGGTAGTCCATCGACAGTCCGAAGAGGATCACGAACAGGAACAGCGGCAGCCAGCTCACGATCGCTCCCACGCCTTCGGCGCCCACCAGCGACGCGCCCCAGCCGTGCTGGAAGACCGCGACGAGGATGCCGTAGGCCGCGCCGACCGACAGCAGGTTAAGGACGATCGAGGTGATCGCGACGGTCAGGGAGCGGAAGGACAGCAGCATCAGCAGGAAGGCGAAGACCACGACGAACGCGAAGATCGGGGCCACGGACCCCACGATCTGGTCGTTGAAGTCCTTCGACCCGGCGACCTGCCCGGTCACCGGCGCCTCCACACCGTCGACCTTGCCGAGCGTCGCGGGCCGCACCTCGTCGCGGATGAGTGCGAGGCTCTTCTCGGCCCGGCTCTGATCGGAGCCGCCGACCAGCGGCACGGACACCAGCGCGACGTTCTGCGTGTCGTGCACCTTGATGTCGACCGGCCCCCGCGAGGCGCCCGAGCTGACCGCCTGGGCACGGAAGTCGGCGAGTGCGGCCTTCACCTCGGGGGCGTTGATGTCCTTCGCCTTGACGACGACCTCGGCGGGCTGGGAACCGCCCGGGAAGGCTTCGTTGAGCCGGTTGTACGTGGCGACGATCGGCAGCGAGTCGCCGAACTCCTGGTCCATGGTGAGGTTCTGCGTCTTCATACCGAGCGCCGGTGACGCGACGGCCAGCAGGGCGCCGGTCGCGACGACCAAGGAGACGACGGGACGGGCCAGGACGACGCCCAGCACCTTCTTCCAGAACCGGCTCTCGTTGATCGCCTTGCCCTGACCGCCCTGCGCCGCCCCCGCCCCGGACCGCCGCGCTCCGCGCCGCAGAAACGGGATGCGCCCCTTCTCGACCCGCTCACCGAGCAGCGAAAGGAGCGCCGGCAGCACCGTCACGGAGCCGACCATGGCGACCGCCACGACCATCAGCGAGGCCAGGCCCATCGCCTCGAACTCCGCGATCCCGGTGAACAGCATGCCCGCCATCGCCACACACACCGTGACACCGGACACCACGATCGCCCGGCCACTGGTCGCCGCCGCGATCCGCAGCGCGGTCTCCGGGTCACGGCCCGCCTCGCGCTCCTCCCGTTCGCGCCGCAGATAGAACAGGCAGTAGTCGACGCCGACGGCCAGACCCACCAGGAGCATCACGGAGTTGGCCGTGTCGCTCATCGGCTGGAAGTGGCTGACGACCCCCATCAGACCCATCGTCGCCATGATCGCGGTGATCGCCAGGGCCACCGGGAGCAGCGCGGCGACCAGCGCGCCGAACGCGATCAGCAGAATGCCCAGCGCGACCGGCACGGCCGAGTACTCGGCCTGCTTGAAGTCGTCGCCGAACGCGTCGTCGAACGTCTTGTTCATGCTGGCGCTGCCGATCTCCGATATCCGCAGGTCGCCATGGTTCTTCTGGACGCCGTCGACGGCCTTGAGGACCGGCTCGACCCGCTGGCCCGCGGTCTCCGCCTCGCCCCGCATCTCGAACTGCACCAGCGCGCTGCGGCCATCCTTGGAGATGGTCTGCGCGTCGTACGGGGAGGTCACGGCGGTCACCTTGCCGGTGGCCTCGACCGCCTTCATGACATCGGCGACGGCGGCCCTGAAGTCCGCGTCGGTGGCCTTGGTGCCCGCGTTCTTGCCCTGGATCAGCACCGTCTCGCCGGCCGGTTCGTCGATGCCGGCCGCGTCGATGATGCGGGCGGCCTGACTGGTCTCGCCCGACATCTGCTCGCTGTCCTTGACCTTCACGGTGCCCGCGGCGGAACCGAGACCCATCGCCAGGACGACGAACAGCACCCAGATCCCGACGGCGGCCCATCGGTGGCGGGCGCTCCACGCGCCGGCCCTCGCAGCGACGCCCCGCACGCGTGTGTCTCGGTTCCCCATGACGGGATTGCCCCCCCTGTGTGCGGCGGAGCGCCCTTCGCCGCCGCCTCCCCGAAGAAGCTACGGGCACAGGGGTGGGTCTCTCGTCGTGCTCCCCGGTGAACCGGGCGGCCCCCGTCTCCTCCCTCCGGACCCCGCCCCCTCACCTCGGGGAAGGACGATGGGCCCCTACATCTATCGGGGTAACCGGAGGTTAGCCCTCAGGGCCCAAGGGGGCGTGGCGGCCCGTCGCGGTACCCGTCCACTGTCGTACCCGCGTCCTATCGTGGGCGCATGACGACGTACGCGGCGCTGTTGCGCGGGATCAATGTCGGCGGCAGGAGACTCCCGATGGCGGACCTGCGGGGCCTCCTTGAGGGTCTGGGGTACGGGGACGTGCGGACGTATCTGCAGAGTGGCAATGCCGTCTTCACGAGCGCGGGGCGCGACGAACAAGGGATCGCCGACGACCTCGCGGACGCCCTGGCGGAGCACTGCGGATTCCGGGTCGACGTCCTGGTGCGCGGGCACGCCTATCTGCGGGCCGTAGCCGACGCCTGCCCCTTCCCCGCCGCCGAACTGGAGGGGAGGCAACTGCATGTCACCTACCTCTCCGAGCCCCTGGACGCCGACCGGTTCGCCCACCTCGACCAGGACGCGTATCTCCCCGAGGCGTTCCGCCTGGGCGACCGGGCGCTGTATCTCTACACACCCGACGGCCTCGGCCGGTCCAAGCTCGCCGAAGCCCTCGCGAAGCCCGGCCCGTACCGGGGCGCGATCGCCACCAGCCGGAACTGGAACACCGTCGTCAAGCTCGTGGAGATGACCCGTGGCTGACCCGAGGACCGCCGTCGAGGCCGCCATCGAGGGGGAGTTGCGCCTCCTCGACCCCGAGGTGCGCCGCTCCCCGGAGCAGGTCGGCGCGCTGCTGCACCCGGACTTCGCCGAGATCGGCGTCTCGGGGCGGCTCTGGGACCGGCCGACGATCATCGCCGCCCTCGCCGCGCGGGCCCGCCCCGGAAGCCGGCCCGTCACCACGTCCCGGATAAAGGGCGTCCAGCTCACACCGGACTGTGTGCACCTCACGTTCGACACCGAGCACAACGGCCGCATGGCGCACCGCAGTTCACTGTGGCACCGCACCGAGGACGGCTGGCGGCTCTACTTCCACCAGGGCACACCGTTCACCCCGGAGCAGGAGGACTGAGGCTCACGTACAAGAAGACCGAGGGCTCATTCCTCGATGGGCAGCGTGACCTTCCGTACCCCGCCATGTGTGGTGTACGAGATGATCTCGCGCGGCAGCGCGAGGCGCGGATCGGCGGCGAACCTGGCGAGTGCGTCCCGGGCTGCCTCCTCCGGCCGTTCGTGTGCGGCGGCGAGGGCGTCGAGCAGGTCCAGCTCGTCCGCCGGGACCTCCGCCGCCGCCTCCGGCGCGGCGATGCCCCAGCAGTCCCACGGCAGCACCTCCACACCGTGCAGCGCGGCGAGATCGCGGAGCATGTTGCCGCGTACCATCCACAGCCCGAGCAGCCCGTCGATATGGCCCACGCCGAAGGTCGCCGGGTCCGCACCGCCGGACCGGCACGCGCGCCATGCCGCGTCCGCGACGAGGAACTGATCGCGGGGTACGTCCATGGGGTCGAACGGCACATCGTGGCCACCGTCCGCCAACTGGGCGTCGACCAGCCGCCACCCGCCGTCCGGCAGGCGGTACTCGGTGACCCAGTGGTCGTCGTGGAAGCCTTCGCCGAAGTACCGGGCGTAGCCGCAGCGGACCCGCGCCGGTGTGCCGGTCGCCCGCAGCAGCGCGCAGTGCAGTACCGCGAAGTCCCGGCAGGTCCCGACGATCCGGTCCTCGGGCGGGCGGCTCTCGGTGAGCGGTGCGGGGGAGCGGTCGCCGAGAATCCGCAGCATCTCGGTGACGTACCGCGACTCGGGCTCCTCACGGAGGCGGTCCATCGGGATGGTGTGGCCGAAGCGGTCGCCCTCCAGGGTGTGCAGGACCAGTCCGCGTACGAGGTGGGCGAGTCCGGGGGGTCGCGCGGCAGTCCCGCGAGATCGAGTCCGCCGAGGTCGGTGTAGGGGGTCTGTTCGAGATACCGGGCAGCCGGTTCTGTGCGGTAGGTCATGCCGGAAACCTCGGCCTTGCCCCAGGGGCAGGGTCAAGCAGCCGGGTGGCCCGGGGGCTCAGGCCAGCGCGTCCAGCCGGGCCACGTCCTGCGGGGACAGCCGCAGCCGGGCCGCCGCCAGGTTGTCCGTCAGATGGGCCACCGTGCTCGTCCCGGGCGTCGGGCACAGGACCGGTGAGTGCTGGAGCAGCCAGGCCAGGGCGACCTGCGCCGGACTCACGCCCCGCGCACGGGCGATGTCCGCGCACACCGGGTCGTCGGCCAGGGAGCCGTTGCCCAGCGGGAACCACGGCAGGAACGCGACACCGCGCGCCTCGCACAGCTTCAGCAGCGGCTCCGACGCCCGGTCCAGGACGTGGTAGCGGTTCTGTACGGACACGATGTCCACGATGCCGAGATCCACGGCGGCTTCGAACTGCTCGGGCGTGACCGAGTCGAGGCCGACATGGCGGACCTTGCCCGCCCGCCGCAGCTCCGCGAGCGCCCCGAGCTGATCGGCGAGCGGAATCCCGGGGTCGAGTCGGTGCAGTTGATACAGGTCGATCGTGTCGACCCGCAGCCGCCGCAGACTCGCCTCGCACATCGCCCGCAGCCGGTCCGGATGCCCGTCGACATGACACACGTCGGGCCCGGTGCGGACCACACCGCCTTTCGTCGCGACCGTCAGCCCGGGAGCGTACGGATGAAGGGCCTCGGCGATCAGTTCCTCGGCGACCGACGGGCCGTAGTTGGCGGCCGTGTCGATCAGCGTGACACCGCCGTCGACGGCGGCCCGCAGCAGGGCGACGGCGTCCTCGGTACTCCCGCGCGGGCCCCAGTAGCCGGGGCCGGTCAGCTGTGCCGTCCCGTAGCCGAGCCGCCCCACGGACACCTCGCCGGCGATCGCAAAAGTTTCCGAAATCATTCCGTGGACCCTACACGCGTCTGCCCGAGGTGCCAGGCTCGACATATGCGCTACATCATCATCGGAGCAGGGGCGGTCGGCGGCACCGTCGGGGGACGTCTCGCGCAGGCGGGGCACGAGGTCGTACTGGTCGCGCGCGGGGCGCACTACGCGGCGCTGCGCGACGGCGGGCTGCGGCTCAGGACGGCCGACGGCGAACGGACGCACCGGCTCCCCGTCGTCGACGGGCCCGAGGCGCTCGGGCCGCTGCGCGCCGACGACGTACTCGTGCTCGCCGTGAAGACCCAGGACGGCACCGCCGCGCTCGACGCCTGGTGCGACCGGCCGGTCGCGGGCGGCTCCACGGCGGCCGAACGGCTGCCGCTGGTCTGCGCGCAGAACGGCGTCGCCGGGGAACGCATGGCCCTGCGCCGCTTCCAGCACGTGTACGGCATGTGCGTCTGGCTGCCCGCGACCTACGTCGAACCGGGCACCGTCGCCGCTGCGGGCGCCCCGCTCACCGGCATCCTGCACATCGGCCGCTACCCGTCCGGCACCGACGACACCGCCCGCCGGATCGCCGGCGATCTGGAGAAGTGCCCGTTCGAGGCGCCCGTCGTGGCCGATGTGATGCGCTGGAAGTACGCCAAACTCCTCGGCAATCTCGCCAACTCCGTCGAAGCCGTCACCGGAGTCCTCACCGGCGACGACGGCCTCGCCCTCTACCGGCGCGCCCGCGCGGAGGGCGAGGCCGTGCTCGCCGCCGCCGGGATCGAGGCCACGAGCGAGGACGAGCAGCACCGGGTCAGGGCCGACAAGATCCGCTTCGCGCCCTTCGACGGCTCCGCACGCGGCGGCGGCTCCTCCTGGCAGTCCCTCAGCCGGGGCACCGGCACCATCGAGGCCGACTACCTCAACGGCGAGATCGTCCTCCTGGGCAGGCTGCACGGCATACCGACCCCGGTGAACGAAGTGCTGCGCCGCGTCGCCAACACCTTCGCACGGGAGCGCCGGGCGGCCGGTTCGATGACGGTGGCGGAGCTGACGGCCCTGGTCGACGCCGAATCGGCATACGCCGCCGACTGACCCCGCCCCCCGCTCGCATCCGCCGCCTTGTCGCTTTTCTTCAAGCCCCGGCGCCCGCGCCCCGCCTAGCGTCGGAGGCATGGAGAACGAGCACGACACCCCTATGAACGAGCACTACACCTGTATGAAGGAGTGCGCCGCCGAGGCCGCCCGGGTCGCCCGTGGTGTCGACCCCGCCCGGCTGCCGGAGCCGTCTCGCTGCGCCGACTGGGACGTCCGGACCCTCGTCAACCACTGGGTCCTGTACACCTCGTACGGCCTGGAGCACCGCGCCCGCCGCACGACGCTCCCCGACGAGCTGACGGCGCGCGATTTCACGGCCGAAGCGGACTGGGCCGAGCGGTACGCCGGCCAACTGGAACGAGCCGTCGCCGTGTGGTCCGACCCGGCCGTGTGGGAGGGCGACATCGACCTCGGGTACGCGAAGGTGCCGGCCGCCGACGTCGCCGCGCTGGTCACCAAGGAGATGGCCCTGCACGGCTGGGACGTGGCCCGCTCGACCGGCCAGGACTTCCGCCTGACCGACGCCTCGGCCCTGCTGATCCTCGCCACGGTCGACGCCAACGCCGAGCTGTACCGGCAGTACGACGGCTTCGCCGCACCCGTACCCCTGCCCGACGAGGAGTCCGCGCCCCCCTTCGCCCGAGCCCTCTCCCACAGCGGACGCGACCCGCACGCCTGAGCCGGGGCGGACTCGTACAGCCGTCCGGGATATGCTCCAACGCCCGCGAAACGGCGGGGCGGTGCTGGGGAGCGCCGGGGATCTCGGGTGGGGGAAGCTTCATGGTGGAGGACCGCAGACCGTCGGGCACGGGAGCGAGGCTGTCGGGCACGGGAGCGCGGAGGTGGCCGATCGCCGTGCTCCTCGGGCTCCTGGCAGGTGTCTGTGCCGCGCTGGCCGTCGAATTCCACTGGCTGGGCTGGACGTCGATCCCTGGCGGCTCCTGCGGCGGCCGTTACGGGTCCGCGTGCCCGGACGGCACGGGGCCCACCCTGCTGCTCGCGTTCCTGTTCACCTTCGCCGGACTTCCCCTGATCGTCACTTCGCTCGGCCTCTGGCTCCCGTTCCGCCGGGGCCTCCTGATCGCGCCCGCCCTGATCTGCGTCGGCGCCGCCCTCGCGGTGTGGCCGGGCTACCAGGCGTACCTCTGGATGCGCGGACCCGTCCTCGACGTCGCCTGGGACACCCCGCACGACCGGCCCAAATCGGTCCAGGGCAAGGGGGTGTGGGTGCGCGCCGACGGTACGGTGATCCGCGCCAAGGACGACGCGCTGGTGGCGTACGACCCCGGTGACGGCTCCCGGCGCTGGACCGTGAAGGCCCCGGTCCGCAAGTCGGTCTGCGCGATGAGCCGGAGCGCCCCGGACGGCGTCGGCGTCGTCGCCTACCACCGGCACGGTAAGCCGTGCGACACGGTGGCCGGGATCGATCTGGACAGCGGGCGCACCCTGTGGGAGAAGCCGTTCGACGGCACGACCAGGTTCACCAACGCCTCCGACGGGCTCGTCGCGGCGGACGGCGGGACCGCCGTCGCGGTGACCGAGGACGGCGTACGGGCCTTCGGCCTGCGCGACGGCGAGCCCCGCTGGACGCACCGCATCGGCGACGACCAGCGCCCGTTCCTCACCGACGCGGCCGGCGGACGGGTCCGTGTCGTCACCGAGAACGGCACCGACGGGTCCGCCGCGCCGGAGGCCCGGCTCGTGACCCTCGACGCCGAGAGCGGTGACGAGGTGGGCGCCGAGCCGCTGCCCGTGGAAAGCGGGGTCGAGTCGGTCTGGGTCGTCGCGGCCGAGCCGTTCACGCTGTGGCTGAAGGAGGAGGACGACCGCGGCATCGACGCCTTCCTCGTCTTCCCCGCGCAGGGCGGTGATCCGCTGGTCGTGGACCGTACGTCCGACGACGAGGACCTGGTGGCGGAGCCCGGACTCGGCCTCTTTCCGGCCCGCCCGCCGCTGCTCGCGACCGTCAGGGGCGACACCCTGATCGCCGCCTCGCAGAAGCCGGGCGAGGACTATCCGACGGCCGTGTCCGCCTACTCGCTCAAGGACGGCGAGCGACTGTGGCGTACGGGCGTCGGCGACTCGGTCCACGCGATGGTGCCGTTCGGCACCGACCGTCTCGGGGTGCTCACCCAGGAGGGCCGGGTGTGGAACCTGGACGCCCGGACAGGTGCCAAGGACTCCGACGCAGGCGTTCCGATCCGTGACGAGAACGGCAGCTTCGGCCGGTATCCGCAGCTCGTCGCGGAGGGGGACGGGGACTGGCTGGTCGTCAACAATGACGGTGACGAGTTCCCGCCGGTGATCGGCCTCACCAGGGGGTGACCGGGGGGACCAGGGGGGTGGCCAAGGTGCGGCCGAGGGGCGCTTCAGGCTCCCACGGCGATCCGGTGTTCCGCCCGCACCGCCCCGTCGTACCGCCGCAGCAGCACCCGCGCCACCTCGGGCGCGGGCCCCAGCACCCCGGCGAGCACATCGGCCCCGGCGTCGACGGCGCCCCGCGCGATGCGGTCGGGCAGGAACCCGGGCGCGAGGACGTAGGGGGCGACCGCGATTCCGTGACGAGAACGGCAGCTTCGGCCGGTATCCGCAGCTCGTCGCGGAGGGGGACGGGGACTGGCTGGTCGTCAACAATGACGGTGACGAGTTCCCGCCGGTGATCGGCCTCACCAGGGGGTGACCGGGGGGACCAGGGGGGTGGCCAAGGTGCGGCCGAGGGGCGCTTCAGGCTCCCACGGCGATCCGGTGTTCCGCCCGCACCGCCCCGTCGTACCGCCGCAGCAGCACCCGCGCCACCTCGGGCGCGGGCCCCAGCACCCCGGCGAGCACATCGGCCCCGGCGTCGACGGCGCCCCGCGCGATGCGGTCGGGCAGGAACCCGGGCGCGAGGACATAGGGGGCGACCGCGATCCGGCGCACGCCCTCGGCGCGCAACCGTCGTACGGCCTCCTCGGTGCGGGGGAAGCCCGCGGGGGACTCGGGAGAGGACGCGGAGGCGAACGCGGGCCGCACGGCGCACCAACCGGTGTGCCGCCACTCCCGCGCGATTGCTGCGATCACCGCGATCGCCTCCGGGTCGGTGGAGCCCGCCGAGGCCAGGACGACCCCGGTCGTGGGCTTGTCGCCGGGCGCCAACCCGGCCTCGTACAGGCGCCGTTCGAGCGCGGACGTGAGCAGCGGCGACGGGCCCAGGACCTCCGCCTGCCGGATCCGCAGCCGCGCGGGCGCCGCGCCGAGGACGGCCGGGATGTCGGCCTTGGCGTGGAACGCCCGGGTGAGCAGCAGCGGTTGGGCGACGACGTCCCGTACGCCGTCCGCGGCCAGCGACTCCAGGACGCCGGACACGGACGGCACGTTGAAGTCGAGGAAGCCGGTCTCCACGCGCAGGCCTGGCCGCAGCGCCCGGACCCGCCGTACCAGGGCGTGCACGGTCGCGGCATGGCGGGGATCGCGGCTGCCGTGCGCCACGACGACCAGCGCCGGGCCGTAGCCGTGTCCCTGGCCGTAGCCGCTCCCGTGCACGGACATCAGCTCTTCACCAGCAGACCGCGCCCGCGCAGCACCCGCCGCTCCAGCGGACTGAAGATCAGCAGGTCGATGGCGATCCCGACGAGCAGGATGAGGAAGATCGCGAGGAACACCTGCGACATGCTGCTGTTGGTCCGGCCCGCCTCCAGCAACTGGCCGAGCCCGATGCCCAGATCGGGCGACGACGCGATGATCTCGGCGGCCATCAGCGACCGCCACGAGAACGCCCAGCCCTGCTTCAGGCCCGCGAGATAGCCGGGCAGCGCCGCAGGCATCACGATGTGCCAGGTGCCCCGCAGGCCCGTGGCGCCCAGGGTGCGGCCGGCGCGCAGGAACAGCGGCGGGACCTGGTCGACGCCCGACACCAGACCGTTGGCGATCGACGGCACCGCGCCGAGCAGGATCACCGCGTACATCATCGAGTCGTTGAGCCCGAGCCAGATCACGGCCGGCGGCACCCACGCGACCGACGGCAGCGACTGGAGCCCCGACAGGATCGGTCCGATGGCCGCCCGCACGAACCGGACCCGCGCCACCAGGAGCCCCAGCGGCGTCCCGATCGCCAGGGCGAGGAGGAAGCCGAGCAGGCCGCGGGACACGCTGGTCCAGATGTAGTCGAGGAGGGTGCCCTGCTCCCAGGCGCCCACGACCTCCTGCCACACGTCGGCGGGCGGCGGCAGCTTGTAGGTGTCGGTGACCTTCGCCCAGACCAGGATCTGCCACACCACCAGGACGAGCGCGACCGCGATGACCGGCGGCAGCACCTTCTGGACCAGCGTCTCGCGCAGCGGTGTCCGCCGGGTGTGGACCGTGTCCAGGGCGTCGAGCCCCGCTTCGAGTCCGGCGAGATCGTGCCCGTCACCCCGGGACACGCCCGCGCTGGACCCGGAACCGTCGGCCCCGGGCGCCCGGCCGTCCTTGCCGACCGTCGTCTCAGTGCTGCCCATGGCGGCGGATCTCCCCACGCAGTTGTTCGGTGATCTCGACGGACAGCTCGGCCACGGCGGTGTCCTCGATACGGCGCGGCTGCGGAATGTCGACCGTCCACTCCCGCGCGATCCGGCCGGGCCGGGACGACAGGAGCACGACGCGCTGCGCGAGCCGTACCGCCTCCCGGACGTTGTGCGTGACGAACAGGACGGACAGGCCCGTCTCGCGCCAGATCCGGGTCAGCTCGTCGTGCAGTACGTCCCGGGTGATCGCGTCGAGCGCCGCGAACGGCTCGTCCATCAGCAGCAGCTTGCTGTCCTGCGCGAGCGCGCGGGCCAGCGCGACCCGCTGCCGCATCCCGCCGGACAGCTCGTGCACCCGCTTGCCGTACGCGTCGGTCAGCCGCACCAGTTCGAGCAGCGCCTCGGCCCGCTCCCGGCGCTCGGCCTTCGGGACGCCCCGCAGTTTCAGGGCGAGTTCGATGTTCTTGCCCGCGGTCAGCCACGGGAACAGGGCGTGCTCCTGGAACATCAGGGCGGGCCTGCCGTGCGTGCTGATGGTGCCCGCGCTGGGCCGGTCGAGACCGGCGGCGAGGTTCAGCAGCGTCGACTTCCCGCACCCGGAGGCTCCCAGGAGGGTGACGAACTCGCCGGGCGCGACATCGAGGGTGATGTCGTCCAGGACGAGCTGGGGCCCCGAGGGCCCCCCGAAGGACTTCGAGACGTGCTCGATCCGCGCGGCGTGCTCCACCGCTTCCGTGCCGTCGGCGGCCTTGGCGAGTGTGGTGGCCATGGTCGTCACCTCCTGGGAGTCGGGGAGTGCGGGCTACTTGGCGCCGAGACCGGCGTCGGCGACCGCCGGTTCGCCCTCGGCCTTGAGGACCTTGTTGAGCGTGGTCAGGTCGTAGATCCCCTGGAGGTCGGGCTGCTCCAGGAGGCCGGCCTTGACGGCGTGCTGTGCCTCGGTGTCGAGGGTCGACGCCAGCGGGTCGTCCGTGAACTGGATGGACTTCCACGCCGGGTCGATGACGTCGGCGGGCAGCGCCTTGCCGGACAGCTCCTTGAGCTTGGCGTTGGCCGCTGCCTTCGCCTGGTCCGGGTTGGCGTTGATCCACGTGTTGGTGCGCACCGAGCCGCGCAGGACCGCCTCCACGACGTCCGGGTGCTCCTTGAGGAACTTCTGCGACACGATGATGTTGGTGATCACGAACTTCTTGTCGGGCCACAGGTCCGACTCGTCCAGCAGCACTTTGCCGCCCTCGGCGACCAGCTTCGACGCGGTCGGCTCCGGCACCCAGGCACCGTCGATGGAGCCCGACTTGTAGGCGTCAGGGGTGATCTTGTTGTCGGTGCGGACCACCGACACATCGCCCTTGCCGCTCTGCGCGTCGACCTTCCAGCCCTTCTCGGCGATCCAGTTGAGGAACGCCACGTCCTGCGTGTTGCCGAGCTGCGGAGTCGCTATCTTCTTGCCCTTGACGTCGTCCAGGGTCTTGATCTTGTCCGGGTTGACGACGAGCTTCACCCCGCCGGACGCCGAGCCGCCGATGATGCGCAGGCTCTTGCCCTGGGACTTGGTGTAGCCGTTGATGGCGGGCGACGGGCCGATCCAGCCGATGTCGATGGAGCCCGAGTTCAGCGCCTCGATCTCCGAAGGGCCGGCGTTGAACTGCGCGTACGACGCCTTGGTTCCGCCCAGTTCCTTCTGGAACAGGCCCTGCTGGTCGCCGACGAGCGCGGTCGCGTGCGTCAGGTTCGGGAAGTAGCCGATCTTGACGGTGTCGGCGGAGAGCTTCTTCGCACCGGCGGCGGGAGCGGCGGCGTCGGACGAGTCGTCCGCCTTGGAGCCGTAGCCGCAGGCCGTCGCGGCGAGCGCGAGGAGCGGGAGCGCGGTGGCGGCGGCGATGCCGCGGCGCAGGGCGACGGAGCGGGTGGTGGCAGGCACGGGAGGCGGTCCTCTCGTTGGCCCGGCGGTCACGACGTCAGGTCGTGGCCGGGAGGTCGGCAGGTCTGCGGCGCCCTCGGTGGGCGCGGCGATGGGGACAGCGGTGCGGGTGGAGCCGGTGGGCGCGCAGGCAGTGCGCGTACGTCATCGCGCACATCGAGCCACCCCGCCCTGGCCGCTGCCGAGGGCGCCGCTGCCGACCCGGCCGCCCTCCTTCGCGAAGGTCGAGAACATGTCGATGCCCGTCATGCCGCGTCTGTCCGTGACGGTCGGACCCGTTCGGTGAGCAGTGATCGGACTGTCCATGATCAGAAGTCCCACCCGTCGTCGTCTGCCGGAGAGGCCGCAGCGGCCGGGGCGGGCGCGGCGGGCCGCGCGGCGAACGAGTCGCCCGCCATGCCCGCCGCGAGCGTCGTCCCGTCCGCCGGGTCGATCAGCAGGAAGGAGCCGGTGCGCCGCGAGTCGGCGTACGCGTCCATGGCCAGCGGTTCCGCCGTACGGACGCGGACCCGGCCGATGTCATTGGCGACGAGCTGCCCCGGCTCGGGGTGGAGCGAGAGGTCGTCCAGGGTGAGCCGGGACGGGATCCCTTTGACGATCGCCTTCACCGTGCGGGTGGTGTGCTTGAGCAGCACGCGCTGCCCGACGGCCAGCGGCTGGTCGGCGACATGGCAGACGGTCGCCTCGATGTCCTGGGTGGTGGCCGGGGCGTCCGTGCTGGGCACGATCAGGTCGCCGCGCGAGACGTCGACGTCGTCGGCGAGGAGCAGCGTCACCGACTGCGGGGTCCATGCCACGTCGACCGGGGTGCCGAGCAGGTCGATCCCGGCGACCGTGGAGGTCAGCCCGGACGGCAGTACGGTCACCGGCTCGCCGACGCGGAAGGTGCCGGCGGCGATCTGGCCCGCGTACCCGCGGTAGTCGGGGTGTTCGGCGGTCTGCGGGCGGATGACGTACTGCACGGGAAGCCGCGCGTGGCAGGTCGTCAGGTCGTGGCTGACGGGCACGGTCTCCAGGTGCTCCAGGACCGTCGGGCCGCCGTACCAGTCCATGGTCGCGGACGGCTCGACCACATTGTCGCCGACGAGCGCGGAGATCGGGATGGCGGTGACCTCGGGGACGCCCAGCTCGGTCGCGTACGCCGTGAACTCCTCGGCGATGGCCGCGAAGACGGGCTCCTTGTAGTCGACCAGGTCCATCTTGTTGACGGCGAGCACCACGTGCGGCACCCGCAGCAGCGCGGCGATGGCGGCGTGGCGGCGGGTCTGTTCGACCACGCCGTTGCGGGCGTCGACCAGGACGACCGTCAGCTCGGCCGTCGACGCGCCGGTGACCATGTTGCGCGTGTACTGCACATGCCCGGGGGTGTCGGCGAGGATGAACCGGCGCCGGGGCGTGGCGAAGTAGCGGTAGGCGACGTCGATGGTGATGCCCTGCTCGCGCTCCGCGCGCAGCCCGTCGGTGAGCAGCGCCAGGTCCGGTGCCTCCTGGCCACGGCTGCGGGACGCGTGCTCCACGGCCTCCAACTGGTCGGTGAGGACCGACTTGGAGTCGTGCAGGAGGCGGCCCACCAGGGTCGACTTGCCGTCGTCGACGGAACCGGCGGTGGCGAACCGGAGCAGGGTCGTCGCGGAGAGACCGGCGAGCTGCCCGGCGGCTGCGGGTGTGGTGCTGGTCATGGCTAGAAGTACCCCTCGCGCTTGCGGTCTTCCATGGCTGCCTCGGAGAGCTTGTCGTCGGCCCGGGTCGCACCCCGCTCGGTGAGCCGGGACGCGGCGATCTCCGCGATCACGGCGTCCAGCGTGGTGGCGTCCGAGTCGACGGCGCCCGTGCAGGACATGTCGCCGACCGTGCGGTAGCGGATCAGCCGCTTCTCGACGGTCTCGCCGTCCTTGGGGCCGCCCCAGTCACCGGCCGTCAGCCACATCCCGGAGCGCTGGAAGACGTCCCGCTCGTGCGCGAAGTAGATCTCCGGCAGCTCGATGCCCTCGCGGGCGATGTACTGCCAGACGTCCAGCTCGGTCCAGTTGGACAGCGGGAACACCCGGACGTGCTCACCGGGCGCGTGCCGGCCGTTGTACAACTGCCACAGCTCGGGGCGCTGGCGGCGCGGGTCCCATTGTGAGAACTCGTCGCGCAGCGAGAACACCCGCTCCTTGGCGCGGGCCTTCTCCTCGTCGCGCCGCCCGCCGCCGAACACCGCGTCGAACTTCTCGTGCTGGATCTTCTCGGTGAGGGGAAGGGTCTGGAGCGGGTTGCGGGTGCCGTCGGGCCGCTCGCGCAGGGTGCCCGCGTCGATGTACTCCTGCACCGACGCGACCAGCAGCCGCAGCCCGTGCCGGGCGACCGCGCGGTCCCGGTAGTCCAGGACCTCGGGGAAGTTGTGCCCCGTGTCGACGTGCAGCAGCGAGAAGGGGACGGGGGCGGGAGCGAACGCCTTCAGCGCGAGGTGCAGCATGACGATGGAGTCCTTGCCGCCGGAGAACAGGATCACCGGCCGCTCGAACTCACCCGCCACCTCACGGAAGATGTGCACCGCCTCGGACTCCAGGGCGTCCAGGTGCGACAGCGCGTACGGACTGTCGGTGTCGCCGGGGACGGCGGCCACGGTCGTCGTCATGACAGGCCCCTCTCGATGAGCAGCGCGTGGAGCGCCGCCGCGGACTCCTGCACGGTCTGGTGCTGCGACTCGATGCGCAGATCGGGCGACTCGGGCTCCTCGTAGGGGTCGTCGACCCCGGTGAGCCCGGAGATCTCACCGGCCGCCTGCTTGGCGTACAGCCCCTTCACATCGCGTACGGAGCACACATCGACCGGCGTCGCCACGTGCACCTCGATGTACGCGGTGCCCTCGCCCTGGTGGCGCCCCCGCACCGCGTCCCGGCTGTCCGCGTACGGCGCGATCACCGGCACCAGGGCCAGCACGCCGTTGCTCGCGAGGAGTTCGGCGACGAAGCCGATGCGCTGGACGTTGGTGTGCCGGTCCTCGCGGGTGAAGCCGAGGCCCGCCGAGAGGAACTCGCGGATCTCGTCGCCGTCGAGTACCTCGACGCGGCGGCCCGCGGTCCGCAACCGGTCCGCCAGTTCATGGGCGATGGTGGTCTTGCCCGCGCTGGGCAGACCGGTGAGCCAGACCGTGGCACCGGTCACCTGGTTCCCTCCCGTCGTCGCTGCCGTCACGGCGGCCGTCGCTTCCGTGGTCATCAGCCGTGCAGCCCGCATTCCGTCTTGCCGCGCCCGGCCCAGCGGCCCGCGCGGGCGTCCTCGCCCGCCAGCACCCTGCGGGTGCAGGGCGCGCAGCCCACGGACGCGTAACCGTCCGTCAGGAGCGGGTTGGTGAGGACCCCGTGCTCGGCGACGTACGCGTCCACGTCGTCCTGGGTCCAGCGGGCGATCGGGGAGACCTTGACCTTGCCGCGCCTTTCGTCCCAGCCGACGACCGGCGTGTTCGCGCGGGTCGGCGACTCGTCGCGGCGCAACCCGGTCGCCCACGCCTGGTACCCGGCGAGGCCCTCTTCGAGGGGCTTGACCTTGCGCAGCGCGCAGCACAGGTCGGGGTCCCGGTCGTGCAGCTTCGGGCCGTACTCGGCGTCCTGCTCGGCGACGGTCTGGCGGGGTGTGAGGGTCAGGACGTTGACGTCCATGACGGCTTCCACGGCGTCCCGGGTGCCGATGGTCTCGGGGAAGTGGTAGCCGGTGTCGAGGAAGACGACGTCGACGCCGGGGAAGACGCGGGACGCGAGGTGGGCGACGACGGCGTCCTCCATCGAGGAGGTCACGCAGAAGCGCGGGCCGAAGGTGTCGGCGGCCCAGCGCAGGATGTCGGACGCGGACGCCTCTTCGAGGTCCCGGCCCGCCCGCTCGGCGAACTCCCTGAGGTCGGTCTCCGTGCGGTCGGTGCGGCCGGTGCTGTCGTGTGCGACGGTCATATCTCGTCCCCTCCACTGTCCTGGCGCCGAAGGCCCCGGGCGAGCAGCCCGAGGAACTTCAGTTGGAAGGCGCGGTTGCATGCCGCGCATTCCCACGCGCCGTGACCGGTCTCGTTGGGCCGCAGGTCCTCGTCGCCGCAGTAGGGGCAGTAGAAGGGCGCCGCACGCTCACTCACGACAGGGCCTCCTCTGAAGCGCGGGCGGCCCACGTCGCGAAGCGTTCGCCGGTCTCGCGCTCGGCCTGGAACCGCTTCAGGACCCGCTCGACGTAGTCGGGCAGCTCGTCCGACGTGACCTTCAGGCCGCGGACCTTGCGGCCGAACCCGGCCTCCAGGCCGAGCGCGCCGCCGAGGTGGACCTGGAAGCCCTCGACCTGGTTGCCGTCCTGGTCGAGGACGAGCTGGCCCTTGAGACCGATGTCGGCGACCTGGATACGGGCGCAGGCGTTCGGGCAGCCGTTGATGTTGATGGTGATCGGCTCGTCGAACTCGGGGATGCGGCGCTCCAGTTCGTCGATGAGTGAGGCGCCGCGCGCCTTGGTCTCGACGATGGCGAGCTTGCAGTACTCGATGCCGGTGCAGGCCATCGTGCCGCGCCGGAACGGGGACGCGTTGACCTTGAGGTCCAGCGACTCCAGGGCCGCCACCAGCGACTCGACCCGGTCCTCGGCGACGTCGAGCACGATCATCTTCTGCTCGGCCGTGGTGCGCACCCGGCCGGAGCCGTGCGCGTCGGCGACCTCGGCGATCTTCGTCAGCGTGGTGCCGTCGACCCGGCCGACGCGCGGCGCGAAGCCGACGTAGAAGCGGCCGTCCTTCTGCCGGTGCACGCCCAGGTGGTCCCGCCAGGTGCCGGCGGGCTGCTGCGGCGCGGGTCCGTCGGTGAGCTTGCGGTGGAGGTACTCGTCCTCCAGGATCTGCCGGAACTTCTCCGGGCCCCAGTCGGCGATCAGGAACTTCAGCCGGGCGCGGGTGCGCAGCCTGCGGTAGCCGTAGTCGCGGAAGATGCCGATGACGCCGCCGTAGACGTCGGGGACCTCGTCGAGCGGGACCCAGGCGCCGAGCCGTACGCCGAGCTTCGGGTTGGTGGAGAGGCCGCCGCCGACCCACAGGTCGAAGCCGGGGCCGTGCTCGGGGTGGTCGACGCCGACGAAGGCGATGTCGTTGATCTCGTGCGCCACGTCGAGCTGTGGGGAGCCGGAGATCGCGCTCTTGAACTTGCGCGGCAGATTGGAGAAGTCCGGGTTGCCGATGAAACGGCGCTGGATCTCGTCGATCGCGGGCGTGCCGTCGATGATCTCGTCCTCGGCGATCCCGGCGACCGGGGAGCCGAGGATGACCCGCGGAGTGTCGCCGCACGCCTCGGTCGTGGACAGGCCGACGGCCTCCAGCCGCTGCCAGATCTCCGGGACGTCCTCGATGCGGATCCAGTGGTACTGGACGTTCTGCCGGTCGGTGATGTCGGCGGTGCCGCGCGCGAACTCCTGCGAGATCTCGCCGATCACGCGCAGCTGCTCGGTGGTCAGCCGGCCGCCGTCGATACGGACCCGCAGCATGAAGTACTTGTCGTCCAGCTCCTCCGGCTCCAGGATCGCGGTCTTGCCGCCGTCGATCCCGGGCTTGCGCTGGGTGTAGAGACCCCACCAGCGCATCCGGCCGCGCAGATCGTTCGGGTCGATCGAGTCGAAGCCCGTCTTGGAGTAGATCGTCTCAATACGTGTCCGTACGTTGAGACCGTCGTCGTCCTTCTTGAACTGCTCGTTGCCGTTGAGCGGGGTGTAGTGCCCCACGGCCCACTGGCCCTCGCCGCGGTGACGGCTCACCTTGCGGCGGGGCGCGGCTGCGCCAGGCTTCTGCGGCGTTGCGGCCATGGGTATTCGTCCTCCGGGACAGGCAGGAAAGCGGCTCGGACTTGCGACTGACGTGCGCATAGGGAGAGGGCACGGTGGGCGGGGCCCATCCGTGCGCCACGGTGCGCAGAGATGCGTCTGAGGAAATCAGAGGATGTCTGAGAAGAGCGGAACGGCGGTGCTGGAGAGATCAGCTCGCCGGACAGATGGCGCTGGACATGCGGCCGAGGTCGACGTGTCGCCGACTCACCAAGGCAATTCCAGCTCTGGACATGACGGAAGCGTGTCACGGCGGTCTCGGGGGAGTCCACCATTATCCATCATGTGGACACCCTTGTCCCGAATGGTGGGACAAGGGTGGTATCGGTCACACCGGGGTCCGCCGGTGTGGGAAACGGGGTCCGCGTGTGCTCAGGCGCCCGGCCAGGGACCCGGCGTCGCCACCTCCGGCTCCTCCTCGACCTTGGTGTCGAACAGCTGGAACCCCCGCCGCAGATAGTTGTCCATCGCGTGCTCGCCGTCCTTGCTGCACGTATGCAGCCACACCCGCTTGGTCGGGGGCAGATCCGGCCACCGCTCCGCCAGGTCCCACGCCCGCGCCACCCCGTACGAGAGCAGATGCCCGCCGATGCGGCGGCCCCGGAACGCGGGGATCAGCCCGAAGTAGACGATCTCGACCGCGCCCTCGTCCTGCGCCTGAAGCTCCACATAGCCCGCCGGGGTCCCGTGGTCGTAGGCGACCCAGGTCTCGGTGCCGCGGCGCCTCAGGGCCTCCTCCCACTGCGCGTACGTCAGTGCGAGCCGGTCCGTCCAGCGGATGTCCTGGCCGACCGCCGTGTACAGGTAGCGGCTGAACTCCGGCGAGGGGGTGCCGGCCCGGACGACCGTCACCTCGCCGGGGGGTGCCGTCGCCGGGCGCAGATCGGCCGGCGAGGTCTGCTCAAGGGACCAGGTGGTCACAGTGATGCTCATGCGGGCCAGGGAACCATGGGCGGACCGTCCGGTTCAAAGTGACCGGGCACGCAGGATCGCCGGGGCCGCCGAGTGCGGCAGCAGGTCCGCGGGGTGCGGGGGCAGCACCGCCTCGACCTCCGTGTCCTCACGGAACCGGTACGGCCGGTGCTCGATGAGGCCGCCCAGATAGCGGCGTATCCGCGACAGCTCCGCCCGGACCGTCACACGGCGCCCCGGGTCCCCGAACAGGTCCCCGGCCAGCTCCGCCGCGCTGCGCCCCGCGCGATGCGCCGCGAGGAGGTACAGCAGCTCCGCGTGGCGCGGGCTCAGCTCGTGCGTCCAGTCGCCCGCCCCGCCCGACACGGTCACCGACCAGCGCCGGGGCCCGCTCACATCGAGCACCACCCGGGTCACCGCGCGCCGCCGCTCCTCCGCCGCGCCGGGATCGTCGGCGCGCACCAGCCAGCCGCCGCACGGCAGCGCCTCCACCGCGCACGCGCCGAGCGACGGCAGCCAGGCGCGGCCCGCCGTGAGGCCGCGCGGCAGCGCGAGCCGGTCCACCGCGGCCATCCCGGTCACCGCCGCCGTCCAGCCGTCCGCGTCCACCGCGATCGCCCGCCCGCCGACCCGGGCAAGCACCGGCGCCGCCACGGACCGCAGCCGCTCCAGCGAGGCCACGTGCAGCTCTCGCAGCCGGGCCTCCGCGAGCTTCGCGACCGCCGCGACCAGCGCCAGCGTCGCCGGATGCATCGTGTCCAGCGGCCCGCTCACATCCACCACACCGAGCAGCCGCCCGTCCTTCGGATCCGCGATCGGCGCGCCCGCACACGTCCAGGGGTGATGCGTCCGTACGAAGTGTTCGGCCGAGAACACCGACACCGGGCGGCGCACGATCAGCGGCGTCCCCACCCCGTTCGTGCCGACCACCGACTCGGCCCAGTCCGCGCCCGGTTCGAAACCGAGCAGGTCCGCCTTCCGCAGCACCGCCGCGTTGCCCTCACGCCACAGCACCCGGCCCTCCGCGTCGCACACCACGACGATGTGCTGCGCCTCGTCCGCCACCGACACCAGACCCTCCCGCAGCACCGGCAGGATCTCGCGCAGCGGCGAGCGGCACCGCCGCTCCGCCAGGTCGTCCGGGCTCAGCAGCCCCGACCGCCGGTCGTGGTCGGGGTCCACACCGCCGCGCAGCATCCGGCTCCACGACTCGCCGATCACCTGGCGCGGCGCACCGTGCGACGGCTTCCCGGTGAGCGCCGCCGCGCGTATCTCCTTCAGCAGCCGGGCGGCGCGCGCCGCGTCCACGGCGGCGAGCTTCGTCACGTCGATCGGTGACGTCGTCACTGGGTCCTCCCCGGTCCCGGGCGGAGACGTTGCAACCCCTTGCAACTCTGGTGAACGGCCTTCCGGTGCCGGAGGCTTGCCGCGGGGGTGGTGCCGTGTCGGCGCAGCACCACCCCTGCGACCTCACCCCTTTCGCGGCTTCCCCTCGGGCCCCTCACCCTCAAGCCCCTCGGCCTCCTGCTCGACTGAGCGCGTACGCCGCCGGGCGTGTCACTCCCCCGCGTCCACCGGGCGGGCCCGCTCCACCACGGACGCCAGGTCGAGGCTGTGCGGCAGCGTGCCGAAGGCCGCGCCCCAGTCCCCGCCGAGCCGGGACGCGCAGAACGCGTCGGCGACCTCGGACGGCGCGTACCGCACGAGCAGGGAGCCCTGGAGGACCAGCGCCATCCGCTCCACCAGCCGCCGCGCCCGCGCCTCCACGCCCTCCAGATCGGCGAGTTCGGTCAGCAGGCCCTTGATCGCACCGTCCAGGCGGTGGTCCGCGCCGCGCGCGGTGCCGACCTCCTTCAGGAACGCGTTCAGCGACTGCGGCTCACGTTGCAACGCCCGCAGCACGTCCAGCGCCTGGACGTTGCCCGAGCCCTCCCAGATCGAGTTCAGCGGCGACTCGCGCAGCAGCCGGGGCATGCCCGACTCCTCCACGTACCCGTTGCCGCCCAGGCACTCCAGGGCCTCCGCCGTGACCGGCGTGCACCGCTTGGTCACCCAGTACTTGGCGGCCGGCACCGCGAGCCGCAGCAGCGCCCGCTCCTGCTCGTCGCCCTCGGCCGCACGGTCGTAGGCCGCCGCGAGGCGCAGCGCCAGCGTGGTCGCCGCCTCGGACTCCAGCGCCAGATCCGCGAGGACGTTGCGCATCAGCGGCTTGTCGACGAGCCGCCCGCCGAACGCCTCCCGGTACGTGCAGTGGTGCACCGCCTGCGCGACGGCCTGCCGCATCAGCGACGCCGAGCCGATCACACAGTCGAGCCGGGTCGCCGCGACCATGTCGATGATCGTGCGCACCCCCCGGCCCTCGTCGCCGACCCGGCGCCCCCACGTCCCGTCGAACTCGACCTCGGCCGACGCGTTCGACCGGTTGCCCAGCTTGTCCTTCAGCCGCTGGATCGCGAACACGTTGCGCGAGCCGTCCGCGAGGACCCGGGGCACCAGGAAGCACGTCAGCCCCTCTCCGGCCTGCGCCAGCACCAGGAAACCGTCCGACATCGGCGCCGAACAGAACCACTTGTGCCCCGTCAGCTCGTACGCCCCGGCCTCCGCGAGCGGACGCGCGACCGTCGTGTTGGCCCGTACGTCGCTGCCGCCCTGCTTCTCCGTCATGCCCATCCCGAAGAGCACGCCGGCTTTCCGCGCGGCGGGCCGCAGCCCCTCGTCGTAGACCAGCGAGGTCAGCCGGGGCTCCCACTCGGCGGCCAGCTCCGGGTCGGCGCGCAGCGCGGGCACCGCCGCGTGCGTCATCGACAGCGGGCAGCCGTGGCCCGCCTCGACCTGCGACCACACCAGGAACGCCGCCGCCCGCCGCACATGGCCCCCCGGCCGCGACCAGGCGGCCGTCAGGCCCGCCGACACGCCCTTGCCGAGCAGCCGGTGCCAGGCCGGATGGAAGTCGACCTCGTCGATCCGGTGGCCGTAGCGGTCATGGGTGCGGAGCTTCGGCGGGTTCTCGTTCGCCTGGAACCCCCACTCCTGCGCCTGCGCGGAACCCGCGGTGCGGCCCAGCTCCGAAAGCTCGGTCCGCGCCTCGTCGAGCAGGCCCGGATCGAGGTGCCGGTCCACGGCCTCGGACAGGGCCCGGTCGGCCCCAAAAACGTCATATCCGACCAGGGGAGGAGCCTGGTTGGTCACTGTGTGGGTGCTCGCTGCCATGCCGCTACGGTAAGGAGGTGCACCAGGCAAAAGAAACACCTGAGCGGCCGACCGGCCGTCTTCACCGGGCTCGGGTCCTCTACCGAAATGTGTCGATGCGCAGGACCGCCTGGCTGCTGCTCAAGGACACCGTCAACTCGTGCATGGAGTACCGGATCCTCGGTCTGGCCGCCGAAGCCGCGTTCTTCACACTGCTGTCCGTACCACCCCTGCTCCTGAGCCTCATCGGCCTCTTGGGTTACGTGGACGACTGGACCGGCGCCAGCACCATCGCCAGCCTTCAGACCAACCTTCTGGAGGCGTCCCGGACCGTCCTGTCCGACCAGGGTGTCCGCGAGATCGCCAAGCCGATCCTCGACGACGTGATGAAGGGCGGCAGGCCCGACATCATCTCCATCGGATTCCTGTTCGCCCTCTGGTCGGGATCGCGCGCGGTGAACGTCTTCATCGACACCATCACCGTGATGTACGGACTCGACGGCGCCCGAGGCATCGTCAAGACCCGGCTGCTCGCCTTCCTGCTGTTCCTCGTGGCGCTGGTGATCGGTTCGATCGCGCTGCCGCTGATGGTCGCGGGACCGGACGCCGTCGTCTCGATCGTGCCGTGGTCGGCGACGGTGGTGCAGATCCTCTACTGGCCCGTCGTGATCGTGCTGTCGGTGGTCTTCCTGACGACGCTCTACCACGTGTCCGTGCCGGTGCGCTCGCCGTGGGTGGAGGACGTGCCCGGCGCCCTCGTCGCCCTCGCCATGTGGGTCCTGGGCTCCTTCCTGCTGCGGATCTATCTGACCAGCACCGTCGAAGGCCCCACGATCTACGGCTCCCTGGCCGCGCCCGTCGCCGTCCTCCTGTGGATCGGCGTGTCCGCCTTCGCCGTCCTCGTCGGCGCCGCCGTCAACGCCGCCATCGACCGTGTCTGGCCGTCCCTGGCGACCGCCGCCGCGCGCGCCGCGCAGGAGCGGCTGCGGCAGGCCCAGGCCGCCGAGTACGTGGCACGGGCGGCGGCCTGGCGGCGGCACGGGGGCGCCGCGTACTCCGACTACGCCGACTACGGCGCCGGCGGGGACGACGCCGACTACGCCGACTACTCCGACGACCCCGACGACCCCGATGACGCGGCCGATGGGGACATGCCGTCCGAGTTCCCGGAGCGCTGGTCGAAGTTCCTGCCCCCGGACGACGTCGGCTCCCGGCTGCGGACCCACGTCAAACGCGGCGGCGACCATCCCGGGGCGCCGGGGACGCACGAGGACCCGGCGCGGGGGTCGAACGGGGACGCGGGGGCGGAACCGCGCAAGTGAGCGGGGGTCGGGAGCGGGGCGCCGGGAGCGGGTCGGCCGCTCGAACGAACGTCTACGCTGACCCGTATGGACGCCCTCGCCGGCCTGCTGGAAGGGCCACGCGCGCGTGGCGCCTTCATGATCCGCGCCTGCTTCGATCCGCCGTGGTCCATCCGGATCGAGGACCGCGCCCCGCTCTCCCTGATGGCCATGGCCCGGGGCGAGGCATGGGTACGGCCCGACGGCGCCGAACCCTTCCTCCTGCGCCCCGGTGACGTCGCCGTCGCGCGCGGCCCCGACGCCTATGTCTGCGCCGACGACCCGGCGACCGCACCGCGCGCCCTGATCCTCCCCGGCGGCGCCTGCGCAACGCCCGACGGGCGGTCACTCGACGGGGCCATGGACCTGGGCGTACGGACCTGGGGCGACAACCCCGACGGGTCCGTCGTCATGCTCATCGGCACCTACCAGATGCGGGGCGAGATCAACGGGCGGCTCCTCGACGCGCTGCCGCCGATGCTCGCCCTCACCGCCGACCAGTGGCGGTCGCCGCTGATGCCGATGCTCGCGGAGGAGATGGTGCGGGACGCGCCGGGGCAGGAGGTCGTCCTCGACCGGCTCCTCGACCTCCTCATCATCCAGGTGCTGCGGGCCTGGTTCTCCCGCCCCGAGGCGGCGGCGCCTGCCTGGTACCGGGCGCTCGGCGACCCCGTCGTGGGCCCGGTCCTGCGGCTCCTCCAGGACGACCCCGCGCACCCCTGGACGGTCGCCTCGCTCGCGGCGGAGGCGGGGGTCTCACGGGCCGCGCTGGCGCGCCGTTTCAGCGCGATGGTGGGGGAGCCCCCGATGACGTACCTCACGGGTTGGCGCCTCGCCCTCGCCGCCGACCTGCTGCGCGACGGCGACCACACCATCGCGGCGATCGCCCGGCAGGTGGGGTACGGCAGCGCCTTCGCGCTGTCGAGCGCGTTCAAGCGGGAGTACGGGGTGAGCCCGGCGGACCACCGGGCGGCGAGCTGACCTGGTGGGCAGGTAGCCATGTCGTCCGGTGGGGCGGCTTAGGGTGGGTGAGTGGGTTATGCCGAATGGGGTGCGCGGACGGCGGGGAGCGTGGTCTGGACGCTCACCGGCCACGCCGACGACCCCGCCCCCGTCCTGCCCGACGGGTGCATGGACCTGATCTGGACCGAGGGGCGGCTGATGGTCGCCGGGCCGGACACGCGGGCGTACCGGCCGGAGCGCGGGGCCCGGCGGTATGTCGGGATCCGTTTCTCCCCGGGCACAGGCCCCTCCCTCCTGGGCGCCCCCGCCCACACCCTGCGCAACCTCCGCGTCGACCTCGCCGACCTCTGGCCCGCCGCCGAGGTCCGCCGCCTCACCGCCGAGGTGGACGGCGCCGAGGACCCCGCGACCGCGCTGGAGGCCATCGCGCTGCGCCGCGCAGCCGAGACGGAGCCCCCCGATCCGCTGCTCGCGGCCGTCGTGGCGCGCCTCGCGGCGGGCCAGTCCGTCGCGGCGACCGCCGACGCGCTGGGCCTCGGCGCCCGCCGCCTGCACCGCCGGTCCCTCACCGCGTTCGGCTACGGCCCCAAGACCCTGGCCCGCATCCTCCGCCTCCAACGAGCCCTCGCCCTGGCCCGCCAGGGCACCCCCTTCGCAGCCACAGCAGCACACGCCGGCTACGCGGACCAGGCTCATCTGGCCCGGGATGTAAGGGAGTTGGCGGGGGCACCGCTCAGCTCACTGATCCGCTGAGGGTGGGCCCGAGCGGAGGTGCGAGGGGGTCGGCGGGTGCGCGGAGAGCGGTCCCGGGTGGCGTACGGCTCACCGGTCCGACCCGCGCGGGAGCGGGCGGGTGTGCCGCTCGGCGGCTGATCCGCTGACGGTGTCGGCGAAGGCATCCGCCGGAGGAGAGAGTGGGCCGGACCGGCACGCGGCTCACGGTGCTGGGCTGCGAGGGCATCGCCTTGACGGATACGGCAGTCCGTGTCGGCCCTACGGACCAGGCTCATTTCGCCTGGGAGGCGGGGGAGCGGGCGTGCCGCTCAGTGGGCCGATCCGCTGTCCGGTCCGGCCTGCCGGGTTGGTGACAGTGTGCCAGTGGCGTCAGCGGGTCTGAGCCGCATACGGCTTACGGCACTGGCCCGCGTGGGCAGTCCTCGTCGCGGACGGGTTGGTCGGTGTGCCGCTCTGCGCGCTCTGCGCGCTGATTCGCTGACTGTGGTGTCGAAGGCGTGCCGGTGGCGACCGTAGGTCCGGGCGGTGTGCTGCCTGCCATGTCGGCCCGCGCGGTCTCCCACATCGCGGACGGGTTGGTCGGTGTGCCGCTCAGTGGGCCGATCCGCTGTCCGGTCCGGCCTGCCGGGTTGGTGAAGGTGTGCCAGTGGCGTCAGCGGGTCTGAGCCGCATACGGCCTACGGCACTGGCCCGCGCGGGCAGCCCTCGTCTCCGTCGAGTTGACCGGTGTGCCGCTCGGCGTGCTGATTCGCTGACTGTGTGCCGAAGGCGTGCCGGTGGCGACCGTAGGTCCGGGCGGTGTGCTGCCTGCCGTGCCGGCCCGCGCGGTCTCCCACATCGCGGACGGGTTGGTCGGTGTGCCGCTCAGTGGGCCGATCCGCTGTCCGGTCCGGCCTGCCGTGTTGGTGAAGGTGTGCCAGTGGCGTCAGCGGGTCTGAGCCGCATACGGCTTACGGCACTGGCCGGCGCGGACAGTCCTTGTCGCCGTCGAGTGGGTCGCCGTACCGCTCATCCTGTTGATTCGTTGAGCGTGCCCATACCGCTCACCGTGTCCGCGAACGCTCGCGCCAGGGGCGACAAGGTGTCCCAGCGGCGTACCGCCCAGCCGACCGGGAGTGGCGGCAGGTCCGGTACGGGGAGGAAGCGGAGGGGGCCGTTCGTGCCGGGGACGTAGCGGCCCGGTACCGCTGGTACGACCGCGTGGCCGAGGCCGAGTTCGGCGAGCAGGACGGCGGTGTCCCAGTCGGCGACGCTCGTGTCGGACGTCAGCGGAATGCCCAGCGTGGCGAATGCGGCGTCCAGGTGGGCGCGGGACGACGAGCGGTGCGGGAGCCGGATGTGCCGGGCGGCGGCGAGGTCGTCGGCGTCGGCCCGGGGGCGTTCGGCGAGCGGGTCGTCGGCGCGGACCGCCAGTACCCACGGCAGTTCGATGACCGTCCGCTGCTCGATCCCGCGTACCGGGGCGCCGACGGTCACCCAGGCGAGGTCGAGCAGGTGCGAGGAGAGCGCGTCGAAGCAGTGCCGGCTCGAACTCGCCGTCTGGAACTCCAGGTTCACCCGGGGATGCCGCTGCCGGAAGGCGACGACGGCCTCGGCCATGAAGTGCCGTACGGTCGTCGCGCCCGTCGTGACCCGTACCGAACCGGCCTCCTCCCGTACGAACTCGCCCAGGCGGCGCAGCGCGATGTCCAGTCCGGTGATGCCGTCCGCCGCCGCCGTGAGCAGGATCCGCCCCGCAGGGGTGGGCACGACACCGCGCGGCCTGCGCTCCAGGAGCGGGGTCCCGGTCTCGCGCTCCAGCCGTTTCACCCGCTGACTCACCGCGGACTGCGTGCACGACAGATCCCTGGCCACCGCGCTCAGGCTCCCCGCCCGGCACACCGACACGAACACCCGCAGGTCGTCAAGGGTCATGACCCCCAAGGTATCGCTTGGGTACGGTGAAGGAATCCTGACGATTGACTTGGGTGTCCGACCTGATCGATCATCACCACAGGGCCCAGGGCGGCAACCCGTCCCCCACCCCCGACACCGGTCCGGACCGGCGCCCGGGGACGGGGGAGGGGTGCCGACCCACCGCCGTCGCAAGTCCAGCCCGCCCGGAAGGACGTCCCCGCCGTGCCCACGCCCCCCGCCACCCCCGACGACCCCGCCCCGTACCCCCGGATCACCGTCGCCGTTCTCGGTCCCGGCGGTGTCGGCGGGCTGCTGGCCGCGCTGCTGTCCCGCGCCGGGCACCGGGTCGTCTGCGTCGCGTCGGCGGAGACGGCGGACATGCTGCGCCGGGACGGAATCCGCGTACACAGCGGGCAGTTCGGCGACTTCACGGCGCGCGTCGATGCCGACACGGAGCTGCGCGAACCGGTCGACCTGTGCTTCGTCACCGTCAAACACACCGCGCTGGACGCCGCGTTGGAGCGCGTCCTGCCGGGCCTGGTCGCCGACGGCCTGGTCGTACCGCTGCTCAACGGCATCGAACACCTGGACGCCCTGCGCGCCCGCTACGGCACCCGGCAGGTCGCGGCGGCCGTGATCCGCGTCGAGTCGACCCGCACGGCGCCGGGCGTCGTGGAGCACGGCAGCCCGTTCACGGAGATCGACCTGGCCGGGCCGCCCGAGCGGCTGGCACCGGTGGCCGCGCTGCTGACCGGCGCCGGGATCCGTACCCGCGTGGTCGAGGACGAGACCACCGCGCTCTGGGCGAAACTCGCCTTCCTCGCCCCCTTCGCCCTGCTCACCACCCGCTACCGCCTCACCATCGGCGAGGTACGCACCGCGCACCGCGACGAGCTGACCGCACTGGTCGCGGAGGCCGCCCAGGTCAGCGCGGCGTGCGGCGCCCCGGCCGACCCGGAGCGGGCCATGGCGCTGTACGACGCGTTCCCGGCCGGCGGCAAGTCGTCCATGCTGCGCGACGCGGAGGCGGGCCGCCCGCTCGAACTCGACGCGATCGGCGGGGCGCTGCTGCGGGCGGCCGACCGCCACGGCATCCCCGTACCGGTCGCCGCCCGACTCGTCGCCGACCTGTCAGGCTGACGGCGCCGCCGGAAGCGCCGCGAACAGATCGACACCGTTCCCGTCGGGATCCTGGACCACCGCGTACCGCTGCCCCCAGAAGGCGTCCCAGGGCTTCAGCTCACCCTCGTACCCGGCCGCCACCAGCGCGTCGTACGTCCGGTCGACGTCCTCGGGACCGTCGCACACGAAGGCCAGGCTCATCCGGCCGCCCGTCACGGGCCGCCAGTCGGGGTGGAAGGACCGGACGGTCTCCTCGGTGTCGAGCGCGAACCGCACCCCGCCGGGCAGCGTGGCCTCGACATGCGGTGCCTCGTCGGAGCCGTCGGGGAACGCGATCCCGAGTCGGCGGTAGAAGGCCAGCGAAGCGGCCATGTCGGAGACGACGAGGCCGACAAGATCAAAACGTGGAGTCATACCGCGAGCGTAGGTACCGCCGGCCGCTTCGTCTTGTACGGATCGGACACCCCGTACCGTGTCCGCAAGCAAGCGGGGAGGAAGGAGCGCCGTCGTGACCGACGCGCCTGTGGTACGGACCGTCCATGGTGCGGTACGCGGCCGGTACGAGGAGGTGTCCGGGGGAGCCGGAATCGGCACTTCCAGGCGGGTCGCCGTCTTCCGGGGGATTCCGTACGCCGCGCCGCCGTTCGGTCCGCGCCGCTTCCGGCCGCCCGTGCCGCCCGAGCCCTGGGACGGCGTGCGGGACACGGTCGCCTTCGGGCCGACCGCGCCGAAGGTCCCGTACACGGAGGTGTTCGCCCGGCTGCTCGCCGATCCGGCGGTGCCCGGGGACGACTGCCTCACCGTCAATGTGTGGACGCCCGAGCCCGCGCCCGGCGCGCGTCTGCCGGTCTTCGTGTGGATCCACGGCGGCGCCCTGACCCGTGGCTCGTCGGCCGTTCCCGTCTACGACGGCGGCGCCTTCGCGCGGGACGGTGTCGTCCTGGTCTCCCTCAACTACCGGCTCGGCGTGGAGGGGTACGGCCTCTTCCCCGACGCCCCGGCCAACCCCGGCCTGCGCGACCAGATCGCCGCCCTGGAGTGGGTACGCGACAACGTCGCCGGATTCGGCGGCGACCCGGACCGGGTGACCGTCTTCGGCGAGTCCGCGGGCGCCATCAGCATCGGCGCCCTGCTCACCAGCCCCCGCGCGCAAGGGTTGTTCCGGCGGGCGGTGCTCCAGAGCGGCCCGCCGGAGACCGTGCCGCGCGACAAGGTGCGCCGCATGGTCCGCCGTATGGCCGACCGGTTGAAGGTCCCCGCGACCGCCCGCGCGTTCGCCGCCGTGGACCGGACCGCGCTCCTCGCCGCGCAGCGCGAGGCCGTCCGGCGCAGCAGCCCGCTCCTCGGCGGACCGGCGTTCGGGATCGTCGTGGACGGCGACACCGTGCCCGCCGAACCCCTGGACGCCCTGACCGCGGGTGCCGCCGCCGACATCGACCTGATGGCCGGCTGGACCGCCGACGAGTACCGCCTGTGGCTCGCACCCACCGGACTCACCGACCGTATCGACCGGCTCGGCCCGCTCGCGGTGGCCGGCGCCATGGCCCGCTGCCGCTGCGGACCCGACGTGGTCCGCGGCTACCGCGCCGCACTGCCCGGCGCCCCCACCTCGACGCTGGTCGGCCAGATGATCACCGACCGGATACTCAGACTGCCGGTCCAGCGCGTCGCCGAGTCCCGCACCGCCGGACCCGCCCGCACCTTCGTGTACGAGTTCGCCTGGCCGTCGCACATCCCCGGACTCGGCGCCTGCCACGCCCTGGAGCTGGGCTTCGTCTTCGACACGGTCGGCACCCCGGAAGCGGCGATGCTCACCGGACCCGGCGCCCCGCAGGGCCTCGCGGACGCGCTGCACGGCGCGTGGGTGCGGTTCGCGGTCACCGGCGACCCGGGGTGGCCCGCGTGGGACGCGGGCCACCCGGTGCGGCGCTTCGGCACGGACGGCGGGCCCGAGGTGGTCCACGGGCCGCGCGACCGCGAACTCGCCCTGTGGCGGCCCGCGTCCGCCGCGCGCTGACCGACCCGGCTCAGCGGTTCCCGGTGGCCCCGGTGGCCCCGGTGGCCGAGAACACGAACGAGAACGTGGCCGGTCCGGCGCCGAGCGCGTACTGAGGAAGGACCCCGGGCCCGCAGGACGCCGAGCCGATGCCCTGCTGCCCGTGGTCGACGGTGACATGGACGCGGTCGCCGGGCACCAGGTCCGTCAGATGCGTCGCCGCGTCCAGCTCCTCCGTGGTCCAGCGGCGGGCCGTGAACCAGAACAGCGGATCACCGTCGATCCGCAACCCCCGCCCCCGGTCCGTCAGTTCGGCCCAGCGGACCTCCGCGCGGGCACCGTTCTCCTGGGGCCGCACATAGGGCGACTGGAGCGCGTCCACGTCCTGCGACCACCGCGCGACCAGTTCGCCGCCACCGGTGTCCGGATACTTCTCGCCCGGCCCCGCCCCGTACCAGAGGACGTCGCCGAGGCCCCGCGGCAGGGCGAAGCGGACACCGAGCCGGGGCAGCGGCACGTCCCAGTCGCCCTCCGGTTCCACGGTCACGGTCAGCGCGAGGCGGTGCTCGTCGGCGGTCCACCGGTACACCGTGGCCAGGCCCAGATCGGTGGCCGCCGGGGCGACCCGGGTCCGGACCGTCAGCGCGCCGTCCGTCAACTCCACGCCGTCCAGGCGGTGCCGGACCCGGTGCAGACCGATCTTGTGCCACCGGGCGGCGAGCTGGGTCGCGGGCCGCCAGGAGGCGCCGCCGTCGTTGTCCGTGGGCGCCCGCCACACATCGAGGCGCAGCCCCTCGACCGGCACAGGGCCGACCGTGCGCAGCTCACCGGTGTCCGCGTCGAACGACGCCGGGCCCAGCGTGATCAGCCGCTCCCCGCGCACGGGCGCGTCCCCGCTGGGCAGCCCGAGCGGCGGCCGGGGCGCGACCGCGACCTGCCCCCGCGCCACGGCGTACCCGAGCCGGACCCAGGGCGTCGCGACGGCGGTCAGAGCCGTCACCGTCGCATACGTCTCCTGAGCCGGACCCCTCGACGGTGATGACGGTGGCGCGGGCAGCTTGACCTCGGCGCTCTCGCCGGGCGCCAAGGGCGGCACGCTCAGCGGCCCGTGACCGACGGTCTCCCCGTCCACCGCGTACGACCACTCGAAACTCAGCGCCGACAGATCGGCGAAGTCGTACAGATTGGTGATCCGGACCGTGTCCGCGCCCGGGTCGCCCTCGATCCGCACCGGCTGCACGACGTGCTTGAAGTCGGTCAGGCCGGGGGACGGGGTGCGGTCGGGGAACAGCAGCCCGTCGCACACGAAGTTCCCGTCGTGCGGGTCCTCGCCGAAGTCACCCCCGTACGCGAACCCCAGCGTGTCGTGGCGCAGGCCGTGGTCGATCCACTCCCAGACGAAACCGCCCTGGCAGCGCGCGTACGTCTCGAACAGCCGCTGGTAGTCGGCGAGCCCGCCGGGGCCGTTGCCCATGGCGTGCCCGTACTCGCACAGCACGAACGGCATCGCGCGCCTGCGGGCGTCCGCCTCGGGGTCCTCCAGCGGGTCCTCCGTGCGCTCGCCGATCCGGCGGACCTCCGCGTGGTCGGCGTACATGCGGGAGTAGAAGTCGGTGTCCGCGCAGGACCAGTCGCTCTCGTAGTGGATCAGGCGGTCCGGGTCGCGGGAGCGGATCCACTCGGCCATCGCGGTCAGCCCCGCGCCGGTCCCGCACTCGTTGCCGAGGGACCAGACGATCACCGACGGATGGTTCTTGTCGCGCTCCACCATGCGGGCCGCGCGGTCGAGAAGCGCCGGGGTCCAGCGCTCGTCGGCGACGGGGTTGCCGCGCCAGCCGACCGCGTGGAAGCCGTGCGTCTCCAGGTCGCACTCGTCCACGACCCACAGGCCCGCCTCGTCGCACAGGTCGAGGAACGCCGGGTGCGGCGGGTAGTGGCTGGTGCGGACCGCGTTGATGTTGTGCTGCTTCATCAGGCGGATGTCGTCGCGCATGGTCTCCAGGTCGACGGCCCGGCCGTGCTCGGGGTGGAACTCGTGCCGGTTGACGCCGCGCAGCAGGATGTGGCGGCCGTTGACCTTGATGAGCCCGTCCTCCACGACGACGGTCCGGAAGCCGATCCGCAGCGGGATCCGCTCCCCGGCGGTGGCCAGTTCGGCTCCGTACAGGCGCGGCGTCTCGGCGGTCCAGGGCTCCACCGGCACGGTCACGGATTCGCCGGTCGCGATGTCGATGCCCAGTTCGGGCACGGTGACCCGGCCGCCGGGCGCGCACTCCACGCGCAGCGTTCCGGTGCCGTCCCGGTGGTCGTAGGAGGCGTGCACGAAGTGGTCGCGTACGGCGCCCGACGGGCGGTGCAGCAGGGTCACGTCACGGAAGATCCCGGGCAGCCACCACTGGTCCTGGTCCTCCAGATAGCTCCCGGACGACCACTGGTGGACCCGGACCGCCAGCACATTGCCCTCGGGCCGCAGCAGCGCTCCGACCGCGAACTCGTGCGGCAGCCGGGAGCCCGTGAACTCGCCCAGCTCGGTGCCGTTGAGCCACACCCGGGCACAGGAGTCGACGCCGTCGAACCGGAGGAGGACGTCACCGGGGTCCTGGTCGTCACCGGCGCCGCCCCGGGTGCCGGGCCACTCGCCGGCGGGCAGGTCGAAGGTCCGCAGATGGTCCCCGGTCGGGTTCTCGGTGGGCACGCGCGGCGGGTCGACGGGGAAGGGGTAGAGGGTGTTCGTGTACGCGGGCGAGCCATGGCGTCCGTCGCCCTGGAGCACCCAGTGTCCTGGCACCGTCAGCTCGTCCCAGCCGGCCGCGTCGAAGCCGGGCCGGGCGAAGGAGTCGTCGTGGGTGGTCGCTGTGGGGGAGAGCCGGAACCGCCAGGCGCCGTTGAGCGGGAGTCGGGCGGCGGTCGACGTCGCGTACCAGGCGCGGGGCGGAAGGCTGCCGTGACCTGGGGAGACGTGGTCATGCGTACGCGGGTCCTGAGGCATGTGTCCCATCAGATCCAACGCGGGATGCCGATTCAACCCTGCCACGGCGGCCACCCGTTGGACTTTCCGGGACCCGGTTGGACTCCCCACCACGGGACCCGCCCGGCGAGAGGCATACGGTGAGGAACGGGAGCAACGCGCGCTCACGCCACGAGCAGCGGGGACGCCACGAGGAGCGAGGAGAGACGATGGGCACCACGGACAGCCGCACCGCACTGGTCGAGGATCTGCTGGAGCGGTTTCCGCATGTGCCGCGCGAGGCCGTGTTCAAGGAGGACCTGCTGCGCGGCGGCCTCGCCTTCGACGAGTCGGCCCTCAGCGACACGGCGAACGAGGCATCCGGCGACATCAAGCCCAAGTCGTACTTCATCTTCTCCTTCGACCACGGCACCCTGCCCGAGCTGGGCGCCGCCGCGCTGCGCCGCCCGCCCGAGGAGATCGTCCTGACCGGCGGCCCCTACGACCTGCGCCGCACGGTCGTGTCGGTACGGGTCAACCCGGCGTCCCCTTACCGGGTCGCCGCCGACGAGGACGGCGTACTCGGCCTCTACCTGGACGGCCGCCGCATCTCCGACGTCGGCCTGCCGCCGATGCCGGACTACTACCGGCACACCCTCGCCAACGGCAAGTCGGTGATGGAGGTCGCACCGACGATCCAGTGGGGCTACCTCGTCTATCTGACGGTCTTCCGGGTCTGCCAGTACTTCGGCGCCAAGGAGGAATGCCAGTACTGCGACATCAATCACAATTGGCGCCAGCACAAGGCGGCGGGCCGCCCCTACACCGGGGTCAAGGACGTAGACGAGGTCCTGGAGGCGCTGGAGATCATCGACCGGTACGACACGGCGAAGACCTCCACCGCGTACACCCTGACGGGCGGCGCGGTCACGTCGAAGGTCGCGGGCCGCGACGAGGCCGACTTCTACGGGCACTACGCGAAGGCCATCGAGGAGCGCTTCCCCGGCCGCTGGATCGGCAAGGTCGTCGCGCAGGCACTGCCGAAGGACGACGTCCAGCGCTTCAAGGACTACGGCGTGCAGATCTACCACCCCAACTACGAGGTGTGGGACCGGCGCCTGTTCGAGCTGTACTGCCCCGGCAAGGAGCGCTACGTCGGCCGTGACGAGTGGCACCGCCGCATCCTCGACTCGGCCGATGTGTTCGGCGCGCGCAATGTCATCCCGAACTTCGTGGCGGGCGTCGAGATGGCGGAACCCTTCGGCTTCACGACGGTCGACGACGCGATCAAGTCGACCACGGAGGGGCTGCGGTACTTCATGTCCCACGGCATCACGCCCCGGTTCACCACCTGGTGCCCCGAGCCGACGACCCCGCTCGGCAAGGCCAACCCGCAGGGCGCGCCGCTGGAGTACCACATCCGCCTCCTGGAGTCGTACCGCGCCACGATGGACGAGTTCGGCCTGTCGTCGCCGCCCGGCTACGGTCCCGCGGGCCCCGGCCGGGCGGTCTTCTCGGTCAGCTCCTTCATGGACAGCCTGCAGGCGCAGGAGGAGGGGGCGGTGTGACGGCGCCGTAGTCGAGTGATCCGGTCGGGTCAGCGCTTGGGCTTCGCGCAGAGGGCCGCGTCGACGGCGCCCTGGAGGTGGGCGAGGCGGGAGCCCTGTGCGGACCAGGTGGTCGTGTAGACGGTGACGGTGCCCCGGCCGCCGGTGGCCCGTCCGCCGCCGACCGAGTTGCCCGGGAGGTCGCCGCCGTGGCCCCAGTACACGCCGCCGCAGCTCAACGGGGTACTGGCGACGCCGTACCCGTAGCGGCTGCCCGCCGGGTACACGTCACGCCCACCGACGTCGGTCGTGTCGTGGGTCATCAGCCGCAGGGCCCAGCCCGGCAGGAGCTTGCCGCCGAACAGGCCGTCCCAGAAGGCGTTGAGGTCCTTCGGGGTCGTCACCAGACCGCCCGACGCACCGAACTCGTAGCCCGGCAGCTCCGTCACGTCGATCTGGCCCGCCTCGGGGGCGGCCGGGTGGAATCCGTAGTTGCGGGCGTGCGGGCCCCGCAGGGTGAGTTCGCCGGGCGCCGGCCAGTACGTGTCCTTCAGGCGCAGGGGCTTGAGGACGGTCCGCTCGATGTACGTGCGGAAGTCGGTGCCCGACACGCGGTCGATCACCATGCCGAGGACGAGGTAGTTGGTGTTGGAGTAGCCCCACGCGGTGTCGGCCTCGAAGTCGGACCCGTGGCGCAGCGCCAGACCGAGATAGGTCTCGGGTGTCCCCGGCTGCTGCCAGTCGACCAGGTTCGCGTACTCGGTCAGACCGCTGCGCTGCTTGAGGAGTTGGCGAAGAGTGATCGGGCTGCCGGCGAGCTGGGGCACGTAGCGCCCCGCGCGGTCGTCCAGGCGGAGCTTGCCGTCCGCCACCAGACGCATGACCGCCGCCGCCGTGAACGCCTTGGTGTCGCTCGCCGCCCGGAACCGGCCGTCCGTCCCCACCATCGGCTTCCCGCTGCCGAGTTCGGCGGTCCCCGCGGTGACGGTGCGCCGCCCGTCGTAGGCGAGCGCGCCCGGCACCCCGTCCTCGCCGACGAGAAGATCCAACTGCCGCTGCACGGAAGGCTTTTCGGCTCTACGGGGGCTGTCGGAGTTCGCCGTGGTCGTGGCGGCGGTGGCGAGCGGCGCGGCCGTGGCCGTGAGTGCGGCGGCGAGCAGGACGGCGGTGGTGGCGCGCAGGCGCTGAGTGGTCATACGAGGTCTTCCCCCTTGTCGTACGGGCCCGATGATCGTCGTGGGACCCGTGATCCACGGTCGCCCCTGAGGGCGTGCCTCCACTCTGGCCGAATCCGACACCGGTGATCACTGGGGCTGCCCACCCGACCTGGGGGTGTACCTAGGCCCCCTCCAGGGTGCGACGTGATCATGGCCGGGTCGCGCGCTACCCACCCGTACGCGGGTCTGCTGCGATGGTGCGAGGAAGCGGGGACGGCGCCTGTGTCCCCGCCGGTCGATCTGATGGCGGTGGTGGTGTGGAAGCGGAGCTGGTGGCCCTGGCGACGACGGGGGCGACAACGCTCGTCACGGTGATGGCGTCGGATGCCTGGGTGCAGATCAAGGACCGGTTCGCCGGATTCTTCGCCCGGCGCGGAGATGATCACGCGGCCGAGGAAATGCGGGCTTCACAGCGGGAGTTGACGGCTGCGGCACAGGACGGTGGCGAGGACACCGCAGCCGATATCGAGGCGGGTTGGCGCATTCGGCTGCGCCGGGCGCTGGCGGAAGATCCGGCGGCTGCGGATGAACTGCGGGAGCTGCTGGCCGAGTTGGCCCCTTCTCCGGATGGTGAACGGGAAGGCGGGGTCCACAACAACACGATCAAGGGCGGCGTCGTACGGACGGTGGTTCAGGCGCGGGATATTTCGGGGCTGACGATTGGCGATACGAGGGGTTCCTGACCGGGTGGGAAGGCGGGGTGATTTTGCGGCCACCCCGCCTCTTTGCCTTCCGGTACGGATTCAGAGCTGCGGTGGCACCGTTTCTTTCGTCATGATGCACCGCTGAGCGGTGGCGACGGTTTTCTCATGTGACGGGGCCGAGTAATCCGAAGTTGTGGCGGTCTGGACTCCTACCACCATCAGGATTCCGGAGGTTATGAGTGACACGACCACAGCTCGCAACTTCACCACGCGCTTGTTCCCTCTGCTGCTGTTCGATCTTGAGAGGGCACAGTAGCACCGGTGTGCGAGTTCCGGAAATTCGGACGAAATTAGCTACCGGCAAGTTACTTGCGTTCGGTACCGTCCATCGCGCCCGTGAAATCGGCGAGCCGTATGCGTAGAATGTCTAATTCTTCCGGGTCGAGTGCATCAAGGGAAGCCAAGCCTTCGCTAACCAGCGCTCGAATATCGGCGGGCCCTCCCAGGGCCATCCTCGCCTCCGCCAACCCCATATGCGCCGCCGCCACCTCGTCCAGGTCATGGATACGGGCCGCCGCCGCGCCGGCCGTCTCGAAGTGGCCGACCGCCAGGTCCACGCGCCCTCGCTCCAGGTGAGCGCGGCCGAGGCAGCGGTGGGCCTGGGCCACCTGATGGGCCGCCCCGATGTCCGTGGCGAGCCGGAGCGCGTCCGTCTGGAAATTCACAGCCTCTTCAAGGCTTCCGACGCGGCGGTGCGCCTCACCGATGCCGATCAATGTCTCGGCCTGGCTTTTACTGTCGCCCAGGGACTGGAATTCCTGGAGGGATTCCCGGAACAGCGGAAGGGCCTCGGCGGCTTCGCCGATCTCCGTCAGGGTATCCGCAAGGCTCGCACGGGCGGTGGCCCGGTCATAGCGATTACCCGCCGTCTCCATAAAGGAAAGCGCCTCCTCGAAATGGCGCCTCGCCTCTGGATAATTCCCCTCACGCAGACGTAAGTCACCGACATTATTGAGGGCCTTGGCGGATGACAGTTTGTCGCCGCCTTCCGTGAAGCCGGCGATCGCCTGCTGGAAATACTCCAGGGCCCTGTCGTGTTCCCCGAGGAAGAGTAGTGTGATGGCCACGTTGTTCTGCACTCTGGCCTGCTGCCATGCGTCACCGGTCGCCGCCTTGATAGCCAATGACTTCTGGAAACAATCCAGCGCGGCGCGATTCTCCCCCAGATGCCAGTTCAGCATTCCGGCGATGCGCAGGGCCTCCGCCTCGGCCTCGGTGTCCCCCGTCGCGCGGGCGAGGCCGAGCGCCTGCGTACCGGTGTCGGCGGCCTCCAGATAGCGACCGGTGTTCCCGTGCGTCGCGCTGAGCGAGATCAGCGCGCGGCACAAGGCGTCCTGAGTACCGCTCCCGGCCCAGTGCGCGACGGCGTGCCGCAGTACGGACTCCGCGTCCTGCCAGTGGCACTCGGCTTCGAGGAATCCGGCCAGGGAGTAGGCGATACGGGCGTGCCCTTCGTGATCGCCCTCGGCGCGGGCGTGGTCCTCGGCGGCGAGGAGATTCCCGCGCTCGGTCTCCAGCCAGGACTTCGCGGCATCGGCATCCGGCCACACCGGCACCGCGAACCGCGCCTCACCCCTCGGGAGCCGCCGCCTGAGGCGGCGCGGATAGGCCACGCGGTCGGCACGGTCGACGGCCTCCCCGTAGAAGTCGGTCATCCGCCGCAGCACGTGCGCGCGAGAGCCGCTGTCGTCCTCGGACAGGGCGAGCGACCGCGCGTACTCACGGAGGAGGTCGTGATAGCGATACCGGTCCGGCTGAGGCTCCCGTAACAGGTGACACACCATCAGCTCTTCGAGCAACCGCTCGGCCGTCCCGACCGGCACATCGAGCATCGCGGCGGCCACCTCCGCGCCGAAGTCGCCGCCCGGATGCAGGCTCAGCCGGCGGAAGGCGGTGCGCTGGTCGTCGGTGAGGGTGCGGTACGAGAGGTCGAACGCGCGCGCCATCTCGGTGTCGGCGTCCCGGATTTCGGCCAGCCGGCCGGGACTTCGGGCCAGCCGGTCGCCCAGGGTGGCCGGCGTCCAGGAGGGCCGCGCCTGGAACCGGGTCGCGACCAGCTCGATCGCCAGCGGGAGATGACCGCACAACTGCACGATCCGGCGCACCTCGCGGACATCCGCGGTGCGGTCCTCACCGGCGAATCGGCGGAACAGGGCGATGGCGTCGGGCGTGGGCAGCACGTCCAGCGCGATCGTACGGGCGTGCGGGAGGCCGGTCAGGTGGCGCCGACTGGTGATGATCACCAGCGATGACGACCCCTCAGGCAGCAGCGGTGCGACCTGGGCGGCGTTGACGGCGTCGTCCAGGACGACGACCGCGCGCCGCTCGGCCAGCATGTGCCGCCACAGGGTGATCCGTTCGTCGAGATCCACCGGAATGGTCTGCGCCGGGGCGCCGAGCAGCCGTAACAGCGTGGCCAGCGCCTCGGCCGGGGCGAGCGGCCGTTGGGCGGGGGAGTGCGCCCGCAGATCCACGTACAACTGGGCCGCCGGGTATCGGGCTGCCAGCCGCATCGCCGTGTGCACCGCGACGGTCGTCTTCCCGACCCCGGCCATCCCGCTCACCGTCTCCAGCGAGATCACCGCGCCGTACGCCGTGGCGGTCACCGCCTCGGTCAGGGACCGGAGTTCGGCGCTGCGGCCCACCAGCGGGGGTTGATGCGGCAGATTCCTGGGCGCGGGCGGTACCGGTGCCGCCCTCTTCCCGCTTCCGCCCACCCTCCCCGGCCCCGGCCCCGTCCCCGGCCCCGTCCGTGGAGACCCTTCCGGGGCCGTGGGCCGCGCCCCCGGTACCAGATCCCGTACCGGCACATGGTCGAGGATGCCGACGTGCAGCCGGTTGAGTTCGGGGCCGGGCCGGGTGCCGAACTCCGTCGTGAGCGTCTGCCGTGCGTCCTGATGGACGCGCAGCGCCTCGCCGTACCGTCCGCTGCCGTAATAGGCCACCATCAGCTGGCCCAGGACGGTCTCGTCGGCGGGGTACCGCCCGGCCAGCGCCGACAACTCGCCGACCACGTCCGCGAAATGGCCAAGCCGGAGCTGGGCTCCGGTGCGCAGGACGGTGGCCCGCAGCCGGCTCTCCTCCAGGGTGCGCCGCACGTCCTCGGCCCAGGCACCCGGCAGTCCGGCCAGCGGCTCGCCCTGCCAGAGGCCGTCCGCGCGGGTGAGCAGGTCGACGGTGCCACGGTCGTCGTCGGCGGGGCGGGCGGCCACCAGGCGCCGGAAGACCTGCCAGTCCACGAGATCGTCGTCGCCCTCCAGGCAGTACGTGTGTGCCCGTCCGGTGATCCGGGGCGCCGAGTCTCCGGCCAGTCGCAGGCGTTTGCGGATCCGGGAGACGTAGACGTGGACGTTCTCGCGGGCGCGGTCGGGGGCTTCGCCGTCCCAGAGCCGCCCGACCAGCGTGTCCAGGGACACCGCGCGGCCGGCGTCGAGCGCGAGTGCGGCCAGCAGCGTGCGCGACTTGTCGGATCCCAGGTCGACCAGGCCACCGTCGATCCGCAGTCCGACCGGCCCGAGTACGAGGATGTCCACCAGCGCGCCCTCCCCGCTGGTTCGTCGGTCCGCTGGTCCGTGCGTCCGCTGTGCGTCCGTCGTTCGTCCGTTTTGATGAGCATGACAGCACGCTCACCGTGGTCACCAGACGGCACGGCCAGGCTGGCTCAAACCCTGTGGTGACGGTGAGTTCGCCCATGCGGTCGGCATCGTGGTGACCGGCACCCGGGTAGGACGCAGAGAGTTCGGTCGACCGCACGGATTCTCGTACGGCACGACTTCAGGACCGCGCAGGACTACCAATTCACGTGCGGCACAACCAATCGGGGGACACGGTGGCGGGACCGGAGCAGCGGGGCGAGCGCGTCGTCGCGCGCCACGACAACACCATCGGGGGAGCGGCGCACATCCAGGGCGCGGCCATTCAGGCGCGCGATGTGCGGGGCGGGATCCACATCCACGAGGCGCCACCCGACCCACTCCCGCCCCGCCCCCGCCAACTGCTCCCCGTCCCCGCCCACTTCACCAATCGCCGCACCGATCTGGCCGCACTGGACCGGCTGTTCGGCGAAGCCGCCACGGCCCGTCCCGCGCAGCCGCTGATCGTGGTGAGCGGCCCGGCCGGTGTCGGCAAGACGACCCTGGCGTCCAAGTGGCTGCGCGGTCGCGGCGCCGACTTCCCCGACGGACATCTCTACGTCGACCTGCGCGGGCACGCGCCCGACGGCCCCGCCGATCCGGGCGAGGCCCTGGGGCAGTTCCTGCGCGGCCTCGGTGCCCGTACGGTGCCGGCCACGCTCACCGAGCAGGCGTCCCTGTGGAGGTCCGTCACCGCCGGACTGCGGATCGCGGTGATGCTGGACAACGCGTTCACCGCCGCCCAGGTCAGGCCCCTGCTGCCCGGCGCACCGGAAAGCCTCGTCGTCGTCACCAGCCGCCGCGCGCTGTCAGGGCTCGTCCTCGACGGCGGGCGCTTCCACCGGGTGGGGACACTCGCCCCGGCCGACGGGATGGAACTGCTGACGCGCGCCATCGGCGAGGACCGGGTCGCCGGTGAACTCAGTGCCGCCGGACGGGTCGTCGCCCTGTGCGCCGGGCTCCCGCTGGCCGTCTGTCTCGCCTCGGCGCGGCTGGCGGCCCGGCCCGAGCAGCCCCTGGAGGCGATGGCCCGCGCACTCACCGGCGCCACGGGCCGGCTCGCCGCACTCGACCTGGAAGGGGAAGCGACCGTGAGCAACGCCCTGGACGCCTCGTACGCCGTACTCTCCCCGGACGCGGCGCTCCTCTACCGGAGGGTCGGCCTGCTGCCCGTCCGCACCTTCGACGCGCACCTCGCCGCCGCGGCCTGCGACCGGCCGCTGAGCTGGGCGGAGCGTGCGCTCGACGCACTGATCGACGCCCACCTCGTGGAGGACAACGGTTCCGCCGGCTGCCGGTTCCACGACCTCGTCCGTATCCACGCGCACGACAAGGCCAGTGCCGACGAGCCGCCCGCCCTGCATGAGGAGACGCTGCGACGCGTGTGCGACTGGCATCTGCGGACCGCGACGGCCGCCCAGGCGCGCCTGACCCCCGCCCAGTACACGCTGCCCCGCACCTACGCCCACCCGTCCGACCTGCCGCCGCCCTTCACGGACGACCTCGGCGCGCTGGCCTGGCTGGACGACCGGCGCCTCACCCTCATGACCCTCCTGCGGTCGGCCGCGGACAGCGGATGGCACGACACGGCATGGCAGTTGGTCGACGCGATGTGGCCCCTGTTCCTCCGATTACGCCACTACGACCTGTGGGTGACGGCCCATGAGATCGGCCTGGAGTCGGCCCGCCGCGCCGGAGACAAGGAGGCGGAGCGCCAGATGCTCAACTCCGGAGCCATCGGCCTCAGCGCGGCCCGACGGCTCCGCGAGGCCGCCGACTGGTACCGGCTGTCCCTGGACGCCGCCCGCGAGGCCGGAGACGTACGGGACGAGGGGCAGGCGCTTCTCGGTCTGGGCGCCTGCCACCGCGAGGCGGGCGAGTTCACTGACGCCGTGCCCCGCCTGCACGAGGCCATCGCCGCCTGGGAGCGGAGCGGCTACCCGCGTGGCGTCGCGCTGGCCAGGATCGTCCTCGGCGAGATCGCCCTGGAGCGGGACGACCCCGAGCAGGCCATGGCGGACTTCACCCGGGCCCGCGACCAACTCATCGCCGCCGACGACCCGCAGGGAGCGGGCCGCGCCCTCGCGTTCCTCGGCCGCGCCCGCTCCCTTGCCGGGGACTACCCGGCGGGCAGGGCCCAGTTGGAAGAGGCCCTGACCGCCTTCACCGCGTCGGGCGCCACGCACTGGCGGGCCCGCACCCTGGAGATGCTGGCCCGCAGCGCCCGTGACCACGGCGACACGTCGGACGCCGACGACCTCACCGCCCAGGCGATCCGCCTGTACGAGACCACCAGCCCGGCCGACGCCCGCAGACTCAGCGGGGCCGAGGACGGAGCGGGACCCGAGGACCCGGCGCCCTGATCCTTCCGTCGTCGTTCCTTGCGTCCCCGGCCGCGCGGCACGTGATCCGCGCGGCCGACAGCTCCGTCAACTCCCGTCCCGCGACCAGCCATCCGTGCAGGCACGACGCGAACAGCGAGCTGCCCGCCGGTACGGCACAGGGCAGCATGACGGCCGTCCCGTCCGGACCGGACAGCGCCGTCCACCCGCCGCCCGCCAAGGGAGCCGCCACCAGACGGCACCCGGGATGCGCGGCGGCGACGGCGGTCAGCCATCGCACGGCCTGCCCGGCCGGTCGCGGCCGACTCCCGTACAGCACATCCGCGCACGCCGCCCGGACGTCGTCGTCCCGGGCCTGATCGGCGTCCACCGCCACGTGCTCGTCGAGTATCCAGCCCATCCGGCCCGTGCCTCCTCCGGTACGGGCCAGCAGGCCGTACCGGCCGGACGGAAGGTGCACGGACATGGAGAGCGCCGACCCTGGCGGGAGCGACCATTCCGGTGCCGGATCGACGGGGCACCGCTCGACGGTGACCAGGCACCACCTCATGCGGACACCTCCCCGCGCTCTTCCCCGCGTCCTTGCCCGCGCCCGGACTCCCAGCCGTCCAACGGCGCGGGCGCCGGCAGCGGAACCGTCACCGGATCGTGCGCCGGCTGGGGCAGCCCCAGCACCCGGTACATCAGCCGCCGCATATTGCGGTTGAACCGCCCCGGCTCCGAGGTGATGCGGGACGCGATGGCCGCGTACTCGGCGCGCCGGTACTCGCCCGCCGCGTACTCCAGTTGCCCCGCGAGACAGTGCGTCGCGGACAGCGCGGGCGCGACGACCGCGAGCGCGGCGGCGGGCGAGGCCGGATTGATCTCGTGCTCCGGCGACCCGGACAGCAGGATCGGCGCCGGGGTCAGCGTTCCGTACACCGTCACGGACCCGTGGTCACCGATGATCCAGTCCGCCGCGATCAGGACGCTGCGCCAGTCGGCCTCCGGCGGCACCAGGCCGATGCCCCGGTGGCGGCAGCGCGCCAGCCACGCCTTGACCTGCCAGGCGCCGTGCTTCGCCCAGACGTTGGGATGCACCAGGACCGCGGTGCGGAACCGGGCCGAGCGCAACTCGCCCATCAGCCGCGGCAGGAGCGAGTCGAACCGTGCGAACGACGAACTCGGCCCCCAGGTCGAGGCCGCGACCACCAGCCTGTCGTCGTCGGCGAGGCCGAGCGCCCGCCGGTACGCGGCCCGGTGCCCCAGGCTCGCCTGGATGCGGTCGTGGACGGGGTCGCCGACCACATGGGCCACCGGGTGCACCTCGGGGCATCGGTGCCACAGCTCCGTCAGATCCTCGCGGTGCGGCAGGACGACGGCTGCCGGGGGCCGCCCGCCCGGCATCAGATCGCGGCGCCGCAGCCCCGCGACGCCGTCGTCCGTGGTCCCCGTGATGCGCTTCAGATAGTTCGCCCCGTGCGGAAGCGTGATCACCGGCGCGTTCACCTGCTCCATGCCGCCGGGTCCCGCCGCCAGGGCGAGATCGAAGGTCATGCGTACGGCCTCCTCCCAGGCCACGACCGTGCTGCCCAGTCGTGCGAGGAACCGTGACACCCCGTCCCCGAACACGTGCGGAGGCACCGTGAAGCTCACTTGGAGCCGGAAGTCGGCCTCAAGGAGCGAGAGCACATCGAGCAGGCGTTTCCCATAGGTGACCGTGTGGACCACGGCCAGCACTTTCTTGCACCCGACCAGCGTCAGCCACTGGCGGGATTCGGCCGCCGGTGAGTGAGTGGTCGTCGTCTGTAACGCCGACATGGCGTCCCCCAGTTTTTCCTCTGTAGCTTGTACGGACTTTGTCGCGCTGACGGAATGCCCGTACCACCGGACGGAAGCCTTGCCCGGCCCTTGCAGAAAGCTTGCACAGCGGAAATGGAGGGGTCAGTCGGTGGTCGCCGTGACGTAGTTGACGCGGTGGTAGACCTCCTGCCAGCCGTCCCGGGTGTGGTTCTTGAGGGACTGGTTGGGGCGGGCCCGCTGTCGCTGTTGCCAGGTCTCGCCCGTGAAGAGGGAAGCGCCCTCGGCCAGGCCGTCCTTCAGCCGCAGACGCGAGAGCGCCGTATGGGCTCCTCGGCGGCGGTAGCGGCGCAGCGTTCCGCTGTTTCCGCACCATGCGGAGGTGCCGTGCGGGACCGAGGTGCCGTGCAGAAACAGGGAGGCCGTGGCCACGGGCAGATCGCCGTCCCAGGCCATGTAGTGCCGCCAACCGGGACGCCCGACCAGCCCTTCGTAGAGCGGCGCCCATTCGTCGGGCATTCCGTAGCCCGTGCACAGGGTTTCGGCGAAGCTCGTGGCGTCGGAGGGGCCCACGGTTCGGACGCGCAGGTCGGTGTCCGGGGGCGGGGGGTTTTCGGTGCCGCGCCGCAGGGTGATCCACTCACCTTGCGGTTCCATCCCTTCCTCGCCGAGCCAGGCCGGTAGTTCGTCATCCGGGTTGCTGGCCGGGGTATGCACCATGCATCTCGCGCCGGCGTCGCGGTAGAAGTCCGCGATGTCGTGGACCAGTGTGCGGCTCGGTTCCTGGAGTACGGACAGCCCGACGACCCGGTTGAAGAAGACGGTTTCCGTTCCCGGGGCGAGAACGGCGAGTGCGGTACCGAAGAGTTCCGTACGGACCCCGAACTCCGCTGCCGTCCCCGGGTCCAGTGAGGCCGCCCAGTCGGTGAGGGCCGCGATCTCGTTGGCGTCGACGGTCTGCGCACATTCCGGCAGCCCCGTCAATCCTGGGAATTCCGGGAATTCCGGGTTCATGGCTCACCGTCTCCTCATGGCGGGGGTGGCTGCGGGCCGGGATCCGGGCGGGGCAGACGCGGCAGGCGCGGAATCGGGGATTCGCCGGTACTTGCTGTGCTTCCCGTGCTTCTACTGCTTCTCGCGCCACTCGTGCTTCTCTGCTGTGTGCGGCGTACGGATTCGGTGAACGTGCCCAGTTCCGGATTCCGCAGCAACTCCCGCAACCCCGACTTCACGCCGAGTCGCTGTTTCACCAGGGACAGCATTCTGGCGGCGAGCAGGGAATGGCCTCCGAGTTCGAAGAAGTCGTCATCGCTGTGCACGGCATCCACATCGAGAACGTCGGCCCAGATGCCGGAGAGCACGGCCGAGACCGGATCGGACGGATTCGGGGGCGGGGCCTGTGATTTCGGTGGATCCGAAGGGCGCAGCGCGTCCCGGTCGAGTTTTCCACGGGCGGTCATCGGCAGCCGCTCCATGGCCCTCAGCGTGGCAGGCACCATGGGCAGCGGGAGCGATGCGGCGAGATGGTGGCGCAGTTCGGACGGCGATACGGGAGGGCCGCTCGGCGGTGATACGTAATAGCCCTCCAGGCCGACAGTCCCCGAATGGTCCTCCCGGGCGACGACTGCGGCGTGCGCGATGCCGGGATGGCTCAGCAGGGCGGCGGTCACCTCCTCCGGCTGGACCCGGACACCGAGGATCTTGACCTGGTGGTCGAGCCTCCCGAGGAATTCCAGCACGCCGTCCGGTCCGTAACGGCCTCTGTCTCCCGTGAGGAAGACGAGGTCGGACGGGTCCGCGCCGTGGAGGTGGGGAACGAATCGGCGTGCGGTCTCCGCCGGATCATCGAGGTAGCCCAGGCTGCGGTAAGGGCTGCGGACGGCGATTTCCCCGGGCTCTCCCACCCCACACGGTTCGCGCTTCTCGTCGAGGACGAGCAACTGGGTTCCCGGGATCGGACGGCCGAGTGGCTGTGTTCCGGCGGGGGCCGGGTTCTCGACCACATGGAAGCAGGTGGCGAGGGTGGTCTCGGTCGGTCCGTACAGATTCACGACCTGCCCGGTCGCGGGGAAGACCGACCGCCAGCGCTCGACCAGCGCGCCGGTCAGCGGCTCGCCCGCGAAGAAGACGATCCGCGGCCCCGCCTGGGCGCCCGGCCGCGCGGCGGACAGCCAGGCATGCGCCAGGGTCGGCACGGCGTGCACGACGGAGATCCGCTCGCGCTCCAGCCACGGCACCACGTCGTCCGGCGCGAGGTCTTCCTCCGCCGCCGGGAGACAGAGGGTCGCCCCGCTGACGAGGGGGAGGAGGACGTCTCTCAGGACGACGTCGAAGGACAGCCTGGTGAGCTGGGCGCACCGGTCGCCGGGGCCCACGCCGAACGCGTCGCGCTGCCACTGGAGGAAATGGCTCAGCCCGCGGTGAGTGCCGAGTACGGCATGGGGCGAACCGGTGGTGCCGGATGTGAAGAAGACGTAGGCCGCCCGCTTGTCCGGGCCGGGCGCTGCTTTCTGAGAGGGGCTTTCGGTGGCACGCTCGGCGGAACCTTCGGCGGATCCTTCGGCGGAACTTCCGAGGGGCCCGATCTTGACGTCCCCGATGTCCCCGATGTCCCCGACGTTCTCGACGTCTCCGACTTCCTCGACGCCCCCGCCCGTCGCCTCCACCGCCATCTGCCAGCGGGCGGCGGCCAAGTCCGCCATCAGTTCCCGGCGCTGGTCCGGCAGTTCCGGGTCAATGGGCAGCAGCACACCCCCTGCCATCGGTACGGCGAGCATCGCGGCGACGAGTGCGGGAGTACGCGGCCCGGTCACCGCGACCATGTCCCCGTGCCGGAGGCCGAATTCCCGCAATCGGGCGGCCAATGATGCGGCGCGACCGGCGAGTTCCGCATAAGTGAGGGTCTGGTCGCCGTATTCCACCGCGGGTGCGTCGGGATTGTTCTCGACCTGTTGGGAGAACAACTTTGTGACGGGTATCCAAGAAGTGGCGGAAAGCGGCGTCGATGGTTCCGGTACTCCGGGTGGAGCGGCGGTCATACTTCCCTCCTTCCCGACAGCGAACACGTCCGTTACCATCCAGCCAAATCTAGGTCCGGACGACGTCTGATCACAAGGAGAGAGATCGATGCGTGGTGCCGGCCGGGAGTACCGTCGCCGTTCCGAACGACTCGACCATGCGGGCGACGATGACGGCGATGACGGCGATTCAGCACTTTCCTTCTCCGATTCCTCCTTCAAACCTCTCTCTTTCAGCCAGGAGCGGCTCTGGTTTCTGCATCAGGTCGATCCGGCCTCCACCGCCTACAATGTGTCGACCTCTTATCGGTTCCACGGCCCCCTGGATGTCGACGCCTTCGCCGCCGCATTCACCGAAGTGACCCGGCGCCATGAGATGTTGCGCGCCCGCCCGGTCGTGACACCGGAAGGCCCCGGTCAGGTCATCGATCCGGTGAGTGATCAACTCGTCCGCGTGGACCTCGCCCAGGTACCCGCCCCGGCGCGGCTCGAAGAGGTCCGGCGGATGGCGGCGCGGGACGCCATGACCCCGTTCGACCTCAAGTCGCCGCCCCTGCGGACCTCGCTGGTACGCCTCGGAGAGCGGGACCACGTCTGGCTGCTGACCCTCCATCACCTCATTTGTGACGGTTGGTCACTCGACATCCTCTGGCGTGAACTCGCCGCTCTGTACGACGCCTTCACCACCGGATGCACCAGTCCACTCACTGGCCCACGCACCAGTCCACTCACCGATCCACTCGCCCATCCGCCGTCCCTCCGTTTCACCGCGCACGCCCGCCGCGAGCGGGAGGCGGTGGAGAGCGGTGCGCTGGACGGGCAGTTCGACTACTGGCGCGAGGCGCTGGCCGACGTCCCGCCGCTGGCGCTGCCGACCGACCACCCGTACCCGCCCCTCGCCTCATCCCGAGGCGCACGGGTCGAACTGAAGCTGCCCGCACCGCTGACGGCGGACATCCGGCGTATCGGCCTGGAGCAGCGCGTCACCCCGTTCATGCTCCACCTCGCCGCCTTCCAGGTACTCCTCGCCCGGTACTGCCGACAGAGCGACATCGCCGTCGGACTTCCCGTCGCCGGCCGGACGCGCACCGATGTCGAGCAGTTGATCGGATGCTTCGTCAATACGGTGGTGCTGCGCGGGAAGATCCTGGGGAGCCGGACGTTCCGCGAGGTGTTGGTGGCCGCGCGCGGGACGGTGCTCGACGCCATGGACCATCAAGAGCTGCCGTTCGAAAGCCTGGTGGCCGGACTGCGACCACGACGGGACCCGGCCAGGCCCCCGCTCTTCCAGGCGATGATCTCGGTGGAGAACCCGCCGACCGTTCCCGAACTGCCCGGTCTGCGGGTCGAGCGGCTGCCCGTGCGGCGTGACACGGCACAGTTCGAACTCACCCTGACCCTGCGCGGCTCCGGCGACGCGATGGCCCTCACCTTCGAGTACGCCACGGATCTCTTCGACCACGCCACGATCGACCGCCTCGCCCATCACTACCGCACCCTCCTGGAAAGCGTCGTCGCGGACCCGGACCAGCGGGTCGACGGACTCGCCCTCCTCACCCCGGACGCACGCGAACAGGTTCTCGTGAGGGGCCGAGGCCCGCGCCCCGTACCTCCGGCGGCCGACCGCCTGCACGCCATGGTGCTGCGCCAGGCGGCACGTAATCCCACGGCCACCGCCGTCGAGCACGGAGACACCCGGCTCACCTACGCGGAACTCACCACGGCGGCGACCCGGCTCGGCGCGCGGCTGCGCGGCATCGGCGTGACCCCCGGGGCACCGGTCGGCCTGTACGCCGAGCGTGGACCCGAGCTGATCCTCGGCATGCTGGCGATTCTCGGCGCGGGCGCCGCCTGCCTTCCCCTCCGCCCCGGCCAGCCCGCCACCCGCGTGGCCGCCCTGCTGGCCGACGCGGGCGCCGAGTACGTACTGACCGGCCCCGGAACAAAGATCCTCGGCGAAGTCGGCGCCGACGAAGCGGCCCCGGGCCCGAACGCCGCCGCTCCACCGTTTCCGCACCTGATCCCCATCAACCGGCACGAACTACTCCGAGCCGACAGCACCAACAGCCCCAACAGCACCGACGTACCCCCGAAACACCCCCCGACACCCCCCGACCACCCCACCCCCGACGCCGCCTTCGTCCTCCACACCTCCGGTTCCACCGGCACCCCGAAGCCCGTGGAACTCACCCACACGGGCCTCGTCCCTCTCTTCACGCACATGGTGAGCACCCACGGGATCACCCCCGAGGACCGCGTGCTCTCGTTCTCGTCCATCGGCGCCGACATGTGCGTCGAGGAGATATTCCTCGCGCTGTGCGGAGGCGCGACCGTCGTCGTCAGCGACGACATCGTGGACACGGCACCCCGTTTCTTCGCCACCTGCACCCGGCTCGGCCTCACCGTCCTCAATCTGCCGACCGCCTACTGGCACGAACTCAGCGGCAGCGCTTCGGCCGGGTCGGCGCGGCTCCCCGACACCGTGCGGCTGGTCCTGATCGGCGGGGACCGGGCCCTGCCCGCGCATCTGCGCCGCTGGTTTTCCCCCGACGGCCCGAGAACACCGCTGGTGAACGCCTACGGGCCCACCGAGACGACGATCAACGCCGTGCAGCACCGCTTCACGGACGACCGGGATCTCACGACCGGCCGGGAGGCCCCGATCGGACGGCCGCTGCCCGGCGTGAGCGTGTACGTCCTGGACGACAGCCTGCGACCGCAACCGGTGGGAGTTCCGGGCGAGTTGTACATCGGCGGGACAGGTGTGGCGCGCGGATACCTCGGGCAGCCCGCACGCACAGCCGAACGCTTCCTCTCCGACCCGTACGCCCCGGAGGCCGGCGCCCGTATGTACCGGACCGGGGACCTGGTGCGGTGGCGCGCGGACGGACTCCTGGAGTATCTGGGCCGGGTGGACGACCAGGTGAAGATACGGGGGTTCCGCGTCGAGCCGGGCGAGATCACGGCCCACCTGCGCCAACACCCTGACATCGGCGACGCGGCGGTCCTCGTCCACGGAGATTCCGCGGGGGACCGGAGGCTCGTCGGGTACGTGGCCCCGGTGCCGGGCCGCCCCTGCCCCGACGGCGACGCCCTCCGCGCCTTCCTCGCCCGGACACTGCCCGACTACATGGTTCCGGCGGCCTGGGTTCCGCTGGAGCGGCTGCCGAGGACCGGCAACGGGAAGGTGGACCGGCGTGCCCTGCCCGCGCCCCGCACCACGCACGACCACGCCGACGCCGCGCCCCGCACCCCGCTGGAGCGGCTGCTCGCCGAGCTGTGGTCCGACGTACTCCAGACCTCCGCCGTCTCCATCGACGCCAACTTCTTCGATCTCGGCGGCCACTCCTTGCAGACGGTCCAACTGGCCGGCCGGATATCGGCCGCCCTCGGCACGGACGTCCCGGTCAAGCTGATCCTTCGGCACCCGACCGTGGCGGCGCTCGCCGAGGCGATCACGGCACTGCTCGCCGCCACACCTCCGGCGCGCGACGTCGTGCCCGGTGTCCGGGCCGCCCCGAAGAGGACCGGCAAGGGCGCCGATAACTCCGTACGAGACGAAGACCCCGACCTCGTACGAGACGAAGACCCCGACCTCCTGCGACACGAAGGCGACGACTTCGTACGATTCGACGCCCGCCCCCTCCACGCGCTGATCGCCTCCGGTGAACTCCCGCCCGTGGACGCCGCCACTCTCAGCTGCGTACCGGAATCCCTGCTGCTGAGGCGTGGCATGGGGCGGGACGAATACATCGGCGACTGGTGCCAGGGCGTTCCGATGGTGTCCGGCATCAAGGAGACACGTCTCGGCCGGATCGCGCTGATGACTCTTCCTTTTCCCGAGGCCGACGCCTATCGGGACCCGGCGGGGCTCGTCCGGGCGGTGGTGCCGGGGCTGAGGACGGCGCGGCAGATCGGGGCGCGGGCCGTGTCCCTCATCAACCTGCTGCCGTCGGCGACCGATTACGGCCGCTCGATCGTGGAGGCGGTGCGGGGCCGGACCGATGTCCCGGTGATCACGACCGGGCACGGGACGACGATCGCCGCGATCGTGCTCAACACCGAGCAACTGCTCCGCCGGGCGGGCCGCGAGATGAGCGAGGAGTCCGTCGCCTTCGTGGGCCTGGGATCCATCGGCGTCTCCGCACTGCGGCTGCACCTGCGGCGGCTGCCTCCGCCACGGCGCATCACCCTGTGCGACCTGTACAGCCGCCGCTCCCATCTGGAGGAGATCCGCACGGCGATACGGAGCGACTACGACGGGCCCGTCGACATCGCGGAAGCCACGGACGGTTCCGTGCCCGACGCGGTGTACGCGGCGTCCCTGATCGTGGCCGCGACCAATGTGCCGGACGTCATCGATGTCTCCCGGCTGCCGCCCGGCTGTCTGGTGATCGACGACTCCGCGCCCCACTGCTTCGACCCGGACCGCGCGTGGGAGCGGATGCGTGGCGCCGGTGATCTCCTCTGCGTCGAGGGCGGCGAGCTGCACAGCCCCGAAACGGTCAACGAACTGCGGTACGTCCCGCCCTGGGTGCGACGGCGGACGGAGCCCGCGACGTTACGCGGCTGGTTCGAGCAGGACCCGTTCGCGATCGGCGGCTGCGTCCTGTCGTCCCTGCTCACGGCCGTGTTCGAGGAGATACCCGGCACGGTGGGCGTGGCCGATCTCGCGGCGGGGGAGCGGAACCACGCGCTCCTTGCCCGGCTCGGCTTCACCGCGACACGGGCGCAACTGGAGGACACGACCCTCACGGGGGATCTGCTGGGGAGGTTCCGCGAGCGCCACGGGGCAGGCTCGGGCCACCGGAACTCGGGACACCGGAACTCCGGCCGTCGGCGGGGTGACTGACCATGTGCGGCATCGTCGGATCCGCCGACCTGGACCTGCGCAGGCCCGCCGACCCCCGAGCGCTCACCGCGATGGCACGCACCCTGACCCATCGCGGCCCGGACGACGAGGGCTCCTGCTTCCAGGACGGCGTCGGTATGGCCGTCCGCAGGCTGAGCATCGTCGATGTGCCGGGCGGCCGGCAGCCGATGAGCAACGAGGACGGCACCGTCGTCGTCTGCTGCAACGGCGAGATCTTCAACCACCAAGAACTGCGCGAAGAGTTGCGGGCGGCGGGACACCGCTTCCGTACGGCGTGCGATGTGGAGGTGCTGGTCCATCTCTACGAGGAATACGGCACCGGGCTTGTGCACCGGCTGAACGGGCAGTTCAGCTTCGCCGTCCACGATCTCCGCCGCCGCCGTCTGGTGCTGGCGCGTGACCAGGCCGGGATCACCCCGCTGCACTACACCACCGTGGACCGCACCCTCCTGTTCGCCTCGGAGATCAAGGCACTGCTCGCCCATCCCCGTACCCCGCGCGCGGTGGACCTGACCGGGCTCGACCAAGTGCTCGTGCTGCCGGGCCTGGTGAGTCCTCGGACCATGTTCGCCGGCATCTCCAGCCTGCCGCCGGGCCATCTGCTCGTACTGGAGGACGGCAGGGTGCGGATCGAGCAGTACTGGGACCTGGACTACCCGAGGCTGCCCGACCTCCCCACGCTCCCGGACCCCGAACCTGCCGCCGCATCCGCATATGTAGGCGAGTTGGAGAGTGCTCTGCTCCGGTCCGTCGAGCTGCGGATGCGGGCCGACGTGCCGCACGCCTACTACCTCAGCGGCGGCCTCGACTCCTCACTCGTCGCCGCCATGGCCACCGGCCTGCGGCCCGGCGACCGGCCCCGCACCTTCTCGGCCGTCTTCCCGGGCGGCGAGATGTCGGAACAGCCCTTCCAGCGGCTGATGGCGGAGAAACTCGGCTCCCTGCACACCGAGGTCCCGCTCACCCCCGGGGATCTCCTCGACGGACTGCCCGAGGTGATCCGCCACTGCGAATGCCCCGTGAAGGAGAGCTACAACGTGGCATCGCTGCGGCTGTCCCGGGCGGTGCGGAGTCAGGGCGGCAAGGTCGTGCTCACCGGGGAGGGCGCGGACGAACTCTTCGCGGGATACATCGGCTACCAGTACGACCGGTTCAGGATCGCCCGCAGCGACCCCGCCCGCCCCCTGTCCGCCGAGGAACGGCTACGGGCACGCCTGTGGGGGCATCCGCAGCTCGCCTACGGCAGGGAGTTCGCCGGCCTCGCCCGACTCCGGCGACGCCTCTACTCACGTCAACTCGCCCACAGACTGAACGACTTCAGCTCCCTTGCCGAGCCCCTGGTCGATCCGGCGCGGCTCGAAGGGCGGCACATCCTGCACCAGCGCTCCTATCTCGACTTCAAGTTACGGCTGCCCGACCACCTCCTCGGCGACCACGGCGACCGCATGGCGCTGGCCAACTCCGTCGAGGCGCGCTACCCGTTCCTCGACCCCGGTGTCATCGCCTGCGCGCGGACCATGCCGCCCGACATGCTGCTGGCCGACTTCGAGGAGAAGTACCCGGTCAAGCGTGTCGCGGACGACTATCTCCCGGCCGATGTCGTGGAGCGGGAGAAGTTCGCCTTCCGCTCCCATACGAGCCCCGAACTCCTGCGGCTCGGCAGGGACTGGGCCGACGCGCTCCTCGATCCGGTCCGGATCCGCCGGGAGGGCTACTTCGACCCCGAGGCGGTACGCCACCTGCGAAGCCGCCTCCCGGACGGCGAACGCGGACTCGATCTCCTTGTCGAGGACGACGTGCTGATGCTGGTCCTGACCTTCGGGCTCTTCCTGGAGACCTTTGACCTGCCCCATCTGACGTGACCCGGCCGTCCCCGGAGGTGCCGCCGCATGGAACCGTTCGTCTGCCGACCGTCGTACGCCCAGGACCGGTTGTGGCTGCTGCACCGGATGTCCCCGGACGATCCCGCGTACCACCTCGCCTGGGCGTTCCGGCTGACCGGCCCGCTGGACGTGACCGCGCTGGCCACCGCCTTCACCGCCGTGGCCGCGCGCCACGAGGTGCTGCGGGCCACCTTCCGGGACGAGGCCGGACGCCCGGCGCAGGTGATCGCGCCCACCTGGGACTGCCGCCTGCCGGTCGAAGACCTCACCGGACACGAACCGGCCGTACGCGATGCGGTGCTGCGCCGGCGGATGCGGGACGCGGCGTGGAAACCGTTCGATCTGGAGCGGGGTCCGCTGCTGCGGCCCGTGGTCTTCCGGCTGGCCGACGACGAGCACGTGCTGCTGATCGGGGCGCACCACATCGTCTTCGACGGAGGATCGGTGCCGATCCTCCAGACGGACCTGGCCCGCGCCTACGCCCATGCGTCCGAGGGCGGTACCCTGCCCGAACTCCCGCTCCAGTACGCCGACTTCGCCGCCTGGCAGCGCTCGCCCGCGCAACGCGTGGACCAGGAACGGCAGTTGGACCACTGGCGCGACCACCTGGCGGACGCCCCCGCCCCCCTACGGCCGCCGACCGACCGCCCCCGCGACGCGGACACCGCGCCACTCGCCGGGCGGTACGAGTTCCCGCTGCCGCGTGCGGTCGTGGACGGGGTACGGGCGATGGCGCGGGCGGAGTCGGCGACCCCGTTCATGCCCCTGCTGGCCGCCTTCGCGACCCTGCTCGGACGCTACACACGCCGCGACGACCTGGTCATCGGGGTACCGGTGGCCGGGCGTGACCGGCCCGAACTCGCCGACACCATAGGTCTGTTCGTCAACACGCTGCCCCTGCGCATCGGGCTCGTCGCGGATCTCACCTTCCGGCACCTGCTCGGCCAGGTCCGCGAGGTGTGCCTCGGCGGCTTCGAGAACGCCGACGTACCGTTCGAGCGGCTGGTGGAGGAGATCAGGCCGCACCGTGATGCCGACGGGCAGCCGTTCTTCCGCGCGATGTGCGTGATGCACCCCGCCGAACAGCCCGTCCTCCGCCTGCCCGGCCTCGCCACCCTCCGGGAGCCGGTCGACCCACTGCCCGCCCCGGCCGAACTGGTCCTGTCCTTCATCCCCGAGGACGGGAATGGGGGCCGGGGCGGGGGCATACGGGCGCGGCTCGACTACGCGGCGGAACTCTTCGACGAGGCCCGTGTCGTACGGATGGCCGGTCACCTCCGTACGCTCCTGGCCGCCGGCTGCGCCCGGCCCGACGCACCCCTGTCCACGCTGCCGCTCCTCACCGACGCCGAGCACGCCCAAGTGGTGCACGAATGGAACCGCGCCGAGCCGAGCGACGCGGACGCCTGCCTGCACGAACTGGTCGCCGGATGGGCCGCGCGCACACCGGACGCACGCGCGGTGACGGACGGCATGAGGAGTCTCACGTACGGCGAACTCACGTGGCGTGCGGACCTGGTGGCCCACCGCCTCCGGCGGCTGGGTGTCGGCCCCGACGTGATAGTCGGAGTCTGTCTCGAACGGTCAGTCGATCTCGTGGTCGCCCTGCTCGGCGTACTCAGGGCGGGCGGAGCGTATCTGCCGCTGGACCCGGCGTACCCGCCGGAGCGGCTGGCGCTGTTGCTGGAGGACTCGGGCGCGGGGGTGGTCGTTACGGAGGAGGGGGTGCGGGGGGTGGTGCCGGGGGCGGGGTACGAACTGGTGTTCCTGGACGGGGACGTGGACGGCGACCGGGCCGTGAACGCTGACGCTGACGTGGCCGTGGCTGTGGACCGGCCTGCGGCGACACCCGATCACCTCGCCTACGTCATCCACACCTCCGGTTCCACCGGCCGGCCGAACGGGGTCCTCGTCACCCACGCCAACGTCGTACGGCTCCTGCGGTCCACCGCCGCCTGGTTCGGCTTCGGCCCGGACGACGTATGGACGCTCTTCCACTCGTTCGCCTTCGACTTCTCCGTCTGGGAGTTGTGGGGCGCGCTGGCGCACGGCGGCCGGGTCGTCGTCGTGTCCCGGGACGCCGCCCGCGAGCCGGACGTCCTGCTCGACATCCTCCGCCGTGAACGCGTCACCGTGCTCAACCAGACCCCCACCGCACTCCTCCAACTGGACCGCGCGGACGAAGCAGCGGGCCGCCCTCCGCTCGCCCTGCGGCAGGTGATCCTCGGCGGAGAGAAGTGCGACCCGGGCACCCTGCGCAACTGGATGGAGCGGCGCGGGCATACGCGGCCCCGCCTGTCGAACATGTACGGCATCACCGAGACCACCGTCCACGTCACCCATCACCCGCTGAAGCCGGCCGATCTCGCGGCCGGGACCGGCAGCCCGATCGGGGTCCGCATCCCCGACCTGCGTACCTACGTCCTGGACGAGGCGATGCTCCCGGTGCCGGAGGGCATTCCCGGCGAGCTGTACGTCGGCGGTCCCGGTGTCGCGCGCGGCTATCTGGGGCGTCCCGAGCTGACACGGGCGCGTTTTCTGCCCGACCCGTACACCGACCGGCCCGGAGCGAGGCTGTACCGGACCGGTGACCTCGTCCGATGGCTCGCGGGCGGGCGCCTTGAGTTCATCGGCCGGGTGGACGACCAGGTCACGATCCGTGGCCATCGCGTCGAACCGGGCGAGGTGGAGGCCGCGTTGAGGGCGCATCCCGGTGTCCTCGCGGCGGCGGTCGTCCCGCGCGAGGATCCGACCGGCGGGCATGTCCTCGTCGCGTATGTGGTGCCCGCCCGGGACGGCGTGGCGCCGGACCCGGCGGAGCTGCGCGGCTTCCTCGGCGGACGGCTGCCCGCCCATATGCTCCCCGGCCACTTCGTCACACGCGAACGGCTGCCGCTCACACCCAACGGCAAACTCGACCGCGCGGCCCTGCCCGCCCCCGACACCGCAGCCGTTGCCTCACGCGACTCACTCGATGCGGCGCCCGGCACGCCGGTCGAGACCGCGCTCGTCCGCATCTGGGCCGAAGTCCTCGCTCTGGACAAGGTCGGGGTCCACGACGACTTCCTCGATCTGGGCGGTCACTCGCTGCTCGCGGTGCGCATCGTCAACAGGGTCCGCGACGAACTCGGCTTCCCCCTGACGGTCCGCAAGCTCTTCGAGCACCCGACCGTCGCCGGGATCGGCCGGCTGATCGACGGGGAGACGTGAGGGTGGTGGGCTCGCCGTACGCCGTCGGCCACGGCTCACTCGGGGCGGGGTATCTCCTCGACGCGCGGGGCCCGACGGATCGTACGGAGACTCATGGCCAGCGCGGCCAGCGCGATCATGAACACGGCATAGGCGACCAGCGTCCCCCGCGCGCCCAGGGTCTGGAGCATGGCGCCGGCGGCCAGTGAGCCGAGCGGGATCGCGCCCCAGACGATCAGCCGGGCGGCACCGACGGTACGGGCCTGGAGACGGTCGGGCGCGAGCGCGTAACGGTACGACGAGAGCACCACGTTGAACACCGGCTCCGGCAGTGCGGTCACCGCCACCACCGCGCCGAGCGCCAGCGGCGAGGGCAGCCACACCAGCGCCACCATGCCACCGGCCCACAGCCACAGCGACCCGATCACCACCACCCTCGGTGACAGGCGGCGTTGCAGCCAGGGAGCGGCGAAGGCACCGGCGATCGCGGCACCGCCGGGCAGCGCCAGCATCACACCGATCAGCGAGGCCGAGGCCCCCAACTGCTGGGCACGCACGATCAGTACGAGCGTCAGTGCGGCCAGGACGAGATTGACCGCGCCGGTCAGGGCCACCAGGACCCGTAACAGCCGCTGGTGCCACAGCCACACCAGGCCCTCGCGGATCTCGGCGAGCAGGCTCCGGCGCGGCGCGTCCGCCCGCCGCTCCTGCAACCCGGGCCGCACGAACAGCATGGTGACGAAGCCGAGGAGGTAGGAGAACAGGTCGAAGACGAAGGGCAGGAGGTGGCCGACGCCGAACAGGGCGCCGCCGAGCGGGCGTCCGGCCAGATCGGCGCCCAACTCGCGGGCCTGGTTCTGGGCCAGCGCGGTGGGCAGTTGGGGGCGCGGGACGATGTGCGGCAGGGCGGCGGACTCGGCGAGCTGGAAGAACACGAAGCAGGCGCCGTCCAGGAAGACGACGACGAGCAGCGGCGCCACGGTGACCTGGTCGAACGCCACCGCCAGCACCACGAGCCCCATGAGCACGGCCCGGATGCCATCGGCGGCCAGCATCACCCGCTTGCGGTCCCAGCGGTCGACCAGCGCACCGGCCGGCAGATAGAGCACCAGAAACGGCAGGGTCTGCGCGAACCCCACCAGCCCGGCCTGGAACGGCGAACCCGTCAACGCGAGGACCAGCAGCGGGTACGCGAGCGTCGTGACCCGCATGCCCACGGTCGAGACGACCTGACCGCTCCACAGGAGCATGAAGTCCCGGTTGCGCCATAACGGCCGTGTGTCGTCGGGCGGCGCGAGGAGTTTGGTCATCGCAGCCAGGGTGACGCGTCAGCTTCGACGTGTCCATGCCTCCTGCCTCCGGCCGAGGGGGGAAGCGGCGACAAAAGACGTGGCGCGGCCGTATCGGCTCCCGTACGGTCTGGGCGGCAGCAAAGCCGTTCGCGTTGCGACGAAGAAGAAGTTCTCTTCGTACGCGGCTGACGGGCTCGTCGTCGGGCGGGTCGTGCGGGTCGATCGCGGGCAGTGCGACGTCGTCACCGCCGAAGGTCTCGTCCGGGCCGACACCGCCCATGTCACGCCCCACGATCCGCTGCGCGTCGTGTGCACCGGGGACTGGGCCGTCGTCGAACCCGCCGGCGACCCGCGCTACGTCCGCGCGGACCGGCAGGTCCGGCAGGTTCTTCGCCCGCTGGTGGAAACGGCTGCAGTTGCTCGTGGCCTTCGACGTCGCCGCCCGTCCCACCGATCGATCAGTAGACCACTTCACATCATTACCGGGAGAACCGGTGACCGTGAGCAAGAACATGAACAACTCCGTGGGCATGGGCGGTGGCCGGCGCAAGAAGCTGTCTCGCGCCGAACGGCAGAACAACGGTCCGCACCGCAACCTCGGCCGCCAGAGTGCCGCCGACCGGAAGGCGGAGCTGGTGCGCAAGATGCGCGAGAAGGCCGGCGCAGCGGAGGGCGCCGGACAGACGAGCGACGACACCGCACAGAGCTGATGCGCCGCCGCCGGGCGGCACCACAGGGGGCAGTGCCCGGACTGCGACGCACATGGCCTGCACTTCTGGCGTGAAGAGCGATCCTGTTCGTCGCCAGGGGACGGGCGGGATGTGATCGTCGGCAGGGAAGCCGCAGAACGGCCACCGCGATGCGAGCGGTGAGAGGGCGCTTCTGCTGAGTGTTGGGTTCTTGGCGCTCGTCACGCAGCAGGGAGGGGCCAAGCAACGCGGTGGGGTGCGCCCTTCCGCGTCTTCGCCCCAGCGAGATCACGCTGCTGACACTGCGCTCCCCACAGCGGCCTCCACGCGACAACACACTGCGGGACGACCTTCCCTCATCGACCGGTTCACCGAGTCCAAGCCCGCCTCGTCCTCCCGTGCGCGGACGCCGCTGGTCGGCCGTTTCACGCCTCAACGCATCCCTGACCTTGTGCCACCAGCCGACGCGCACCGCCTATGAAACCGCTGGACAACACAGACTGCGGCCCCCGGTCAGAGTCCTTCCCCGCGTGCGCCTCGACACCTGGGTCTGGTAGCCGGTGCCGGGCAGCAGGGCGCTCGGATCTGTCATAGGTCAGTCAGGGGTGGCGGACAGGCCGGTGACGATGATGTCGGCCACCAATTCGGCGTGGCGTCGGACGTCCTCCGGTGTCGGTGGCCGGGGGACGCCGAGGAGTGCGGATTCGACGGGGCTGGCGTACGGGCCTCCGCTGCCCTGGACCACCAGGTAGTGCAGGGTGGCATAGGGCACGGGTCGGATTCGGCCCTCGTCGATGAGCCGGTTGAGGCGCTGCTCAAGTGGTGCGCGCAGCGGGCTGATGACGTACTCGAAGATGAAGCGCATACGGGGGCTGTCGATGGCCCCTTCGTGGGTCATGATGCGCACCAGTTGGGGGTGCGCTGCCGAGAACGTGACCTGGTGGACGATCCCCTGGCGCAGGACGTCGAGATCGTCGCGGTCGTGGTCCTCGGCGAGTTCGCTCCACGATCTCTTCGTCTGGGACAGGACGTGTTCCATCGCCGCGAACCACAATCCTTCCTTGGAGCCGAAGCGTGCGGTGAGAAGCGCATGGCTCACGCCAAGGCGTCGGCTCAGCTCCCGTACGGAAGTGCCGTCGTAGCCGTTCTCGGCGAACGCGTCCAAGGTGGCCGTGAGCAGGAGTGAGTCGTCGACTTCCTGGCCTGCCGGTGGGCGTCCCATGCGTCTGGCGGGTGATGTCTTTGTCACGTCGTGGCCCTCCGAGTGGATGCGACGCCCCATTTGTGCCGCAAGAGCGAGTCGCGCATAGTGGACATAAGGTAAGTATCCACCTGGAAACTATCCCGGGACCGCTTCGCTGGACAGGATCGTGATCTTCGTGTCCCACCACAGCACCGCCCCCGCCCGTCTCGGCAGCACCACGGAGGACTACGCGCGGTTCGGCATCGAACCCCGGACGATCAAGCCCCACGAGGACGGCCTGCGTACCGACGGCGGGCCGGGCAGCTATGAATGGTGGTACTTCGACGCGCACTTGGACGACGGCGCCAAGCTGGTCGTGGTCTTCTTCACCAAGGAGTTCACGGTCATCGACCGGCCCCTGACGCCGGTCGTCCGGATCGACCTGACGCTGCCCGACGGGACCGCGCTGACCAAGCTCGTGGAGCTGGCCCCGGCGACCTTCTCCGCCGCCACCGACACGTGCGATGTCCGGATCGGCGACAACGTCTTCACCGGCGACCTGCACACCTACGCGATCCATGCCCAGGTCGAGGAGGTCGAGGTCGACGTCACGCTGACCGGACAGGTACCCGCCTGGCGCCCCGAGACGGGGCACTGGCTCTTCGGCGAGCAGGACGAGCACCTCTTCGCCTGGCTGCCGTCCGTCCCGCAGGGCAAGGTCGAGGCGACCTACAGCGTGGCCGGCCGCAGCAGCACGTCCACAGGCGTCGGATATCACGACCACAACTGGGGCAACGCCCTGATGCTCAAGCTCATGCACCACTGGTACTGGGCCCGCGGGGCGGCAGGGCCGTACTCGGTGATCTCCTCGTACATCACCGCGGAGAAGCCGTACGGGTACACCGAGTTGCCGGTGTTCATGCTGGCTCGCGACGGAAAGCTCGTCGCGGACGACAACAGCAAAGTCACCTTCGAGGAGCTGGGCCGCTACACCGACACGGAGACGGGCAAGCCGGTCGCGAACGTCACCCGCTACACCTACGACGCCGGAGACGAGCGGTACGTCGTCACCTACACCCGGCACTCCGACCTGGCCGCGTCGAAGATGGCCGACGGCCTCAAGGGCCCCAAGAAGGCCGCCGCCAAGCTGTCGGGGTTCGACGGCGCCTATCTGCGCTTCGCCGGCGAGGTCCGTATCGAGCGCTACCAGGGTGCTGACTTGGTGGAGAGCCATGTCGACGACGCCCTGTGGGAGCTCATGTACTTCGGCAAGACCCGCCCCTGAACCCGACCCCCGCCCCAAGGAGCCCACGATGTCGCTCTCCACCGACAACCACGTACCCGCCATCGGCGACAAGGTCACCGTCGACGGGAAGACCTTTACCGTGGCCGAGCCCCGCTCGGTCATCGACATCGACCGCGACCTGCCCGAGCACAGCGGACGGTGGCCCAACGAATCCTGGTTCGTCGTCGCCAATCTGGACTCGGGCGGGCAGCGCTTCGGGCTCCAGGTCCACTTCCTGGTCCAGCGCCCCCCGGGCGGCACCGACATCGCGCAGCTCAACGTGGTCGTCGTGAACGAGGGGACCGGCGCCTCGCGCGCCACGGAGTACATCCACCCGCTTGAGCAGACCGAGATCGGCACGGACCGCTTTTCTCTCAGCAGTCCCGAGCTGACCTGGACCGGCGACCGCAACGGTTACACGCTGAGCGTCAAGGGCGACGAGGTGCGGATCGACCTCACCGCGACCGCCTCCGGACCGCCGCTGCTCATGAACGCGCAGGGACAGATGCGCTTCCTCGGGCTCGACGAGCAGTACGAGTTCGCCTTCCCCGCGATGAAGACGAGCGGCACGGTCGTCCTCGACTCGGCGAGTTACGACGTCACCGGCATCTCCTGGCTGGACCGACAGTGGGGCGGACTGCCCGACTTCTTCGCCGACTCGCTCGGCAAGAGCCACGAAGCCGCCCAGACGAGCGCGGAGACCCCGGCCGGCCCGATGAACTGGATGTGGATCTGCCCCCAGCTCGACAACGGCGTCAACATCGGTCTCGCCCAGCTGCGCGACATGGTCAACCAGGAGATCTTTCTCGCACTCACCGCGGTCCACCCCGACGGCACGCACGTCGTCGCACCCACGATGCTGCCGGTGGAGGCCACCGACCACTGGACCAGCCCGGTCACCGGCCGCAGCTACCCCACCCGCTGCGTCGTCCGCGCCCCGCAGATCGACACCCAGCTGATCATCGAAGTGCCGTACAAGGAGCAGGAGATCGTCTCCAAGGAACCATCGTTGACCAAGTTCGAGGGCGCGGCCACCGTCACCGGCACCTACCAGGGCCAACAGGTGACCGGCCACGCCTACCTCGAACTCGTCGGCGACTGGTCCTAGGCGAACCTCGGGAACAGCCTGAGCGCGTTGTCGCGTTCCACGCCTCGGAGCTGGGCCTCGTCGAAGCCGTCGAAGCCGGTGAGGTTGTCGATGTTGCGCACGACCGTGGGTTCCGGGGCCGCGGGCCAGTCGGTCCCGAAGAGGATGTGGTCCGCGCTGGTCACCTCCAGCGTCGGCAGCAGGGAGTTGCGGCTGCCGGCGAGTGCCGTCTCGTAGTAGAGGCCCCGCAACACCTCCGCGACATGCGCCGGATCGATGTCCGCGTCCTCCGGCCCCCGTCCCATGACGGTGTGCTCGCCGATCCGCCAACCGAGCGTGGGCAGCGCCCCTCCGCAGTGCGCCAGGATCAGCCGCAGCCCGGGGTGGCGCTGGAAGACACCGGTGTACAGCGCGTTGGTGATGGTGCGCGCGGTGTCGAAGGGGAACTCGACGATCGAACTCGGCCGGCCGAAACCGAGGACGTCGATGTGCGGGCAGTCCTGGGGGTGGACGAAGACCGGTACTTCGCGCCGTGCCAGCTCCGCCAGTACGAGTTCGAGGGACGGGTCGCCGAAGTAGCGCCCAGCCATGTTCGAGGTCAGCACCACTCCGTCGAGCCTCAACTCGTCCAGGGCGTACGCGACTTCCGCCAGCGCCTCGTCGGGACCGTCCGCCGGAAGCGTCGCGAACGCTCCGAAGCGGCCGGGGTGCTTCGCGATCAGCTCGGCGTGCCCCTCGTTGATCAGCCGGGCCAGCCGCGTCCCGAAGTCTGGATCGTCGTCCGCCCCCGCGAACGACATAGGCATGGACACGAGCTGGGCGGCGATCTCCTGCCGGTCCATGTAGGCGAGGGCGGCCTCCGCTGTCCATCGCGCCGAGATGCGGTACCCGCCGGTCGGCCGGAAGCCCCGGCCCGCGATAGCCATCATCGCCTCGTCCGACACGCCATGAGTGTGCACATCAATCCGTTGACCAGGCACGACGGTGCTCCTCTGCTCCGTGCTGTGGGTGTGCTGCCGAGCCTAAGCATCAAACTGTTACTAGTCAATTTAATCACACCCCTATCGGGCGTGACGAGGCCATGTGTGCACTATCCGCGGGATAAATAAATTGACGTTCGACATTTTAATGGTTACGGTCGAGGCATGCAGATAGGTGATGTGACAGTCGAACCCCTCACTGACGGCGTCATACCGATGCCGCCGAACCTTCTCTATCCGGACGTGCCGTTGTCCGTGTGGCAGGCGCTGCCCGGCGTCCTCGACGAGCATGGGATGCTTCAGATCCCGTTCGGCGGATTCCTGGCCACCGACCGACAGGGGCATCGCGTCGTCTTCGACCTGGGTGGCGGGCTCGCCCCGCAGCTGCTGCCCGACGGCGAGCTGCCCCCGGTCTGCGAACTCCTGCCGGAGCGGCTGGAGGAGCTGGAGTGCCCGCTCGGCTCGGTGACCGATGTGGTCCTCAGCCATCTGCATATCGACCATGTGGGCTGGGCCTCCACTGCGGGTGTCCCCGCGTTTTCCCAGGCCAGGCATCACATCCATGCCGCGGACTGGAAGTACTTCGTGGACGGGGACGCCGACGACGCCGTGCGCGGCAAGGTCGCTCCACTGCGGGACGCTGCCGTGCTGTGGGAGGGCGATGCCGTCTCGCCGTACGAGTGGCTGCGTCTCGTGCACGCGCCGGGCCACACGCCGGGCGCCTCCGTCGCTCTGATCGAGTCGCGGGGCCAGGGCCTCGCCCTGGTCGGTGACCTCTTCCACCATCCGGCGGCGCTGGACCACCCGCACTGGCGCTGCGGCTTCGACTGGGACGCACCGGCCGCCGCGGCCACCCGGGCCCTTTGGCTGGAGACGCTGCGCGCCACGGGCACCCCGCTCGTCGGCCCGCATTTCCCCGAACTCCGTCCGGTCTCACTCCGATGAACCGGCCGCACCCTCCGAAGGGCTTGCCATGAACAGTGTGAAAGCGGCGGTGTGCCGGCCGGACAGCGGCGATCCCTTCGCGCTGGAGGAACTGCGCATTGGCGACCCCCGTCCGGACGAGGTACTGGTGCGCTTCACCGCGGCCGGGCTGTGCCATACGGATCTGGAGGTGGCGGCCGGACGTATGCCCACGCCCCTCCCGGTCGTCGCCGGACACGAAGGAGCCGGCGTGGTCGAGGCGATCGGCGCCGCCGTCACCGGGTTCGGGCCTGGCGACCGTGTGGTGGCCAGCTTCAGCTTCTGCGGAACCTGCCGGAACTGTCTGAGCGGACGGCCCGCGTACTGTCCCCTCCACTTTCCGCTGAACTTCGGTGCTCAGCGCGCCGATGGCTCGGTCGGGCTGCGCGACGCCTCGGGCGAGCCCGTGCACGACCACTTCTTCGGACAGTCGTCGTTCGCCGGGTACGGGCTGTGCCGGCCGAGCAGCCTGATCAAGGTCGGCGAGACGGACGTGCCCGATCATGTGCTCGCTCCCCTCGGTTGCGGCGTCATCACCGGCGTCGGCGCGGTCTGGAACCTGCTGAAGGTCTCGCCCGGCAGCACGGTGGCCGTGTTCGGCGCGGGAGCGGTCGGGCTGAGCGCGGTCATGGCGGCTGCGGCGGCGGGCGCCGCACGGATCATCGTCGCCGACCCGCACCCGTCGCGGCTCGACCTTGCCGCCCATCTGGGTGCGACCGATGTGGTCGACGCGACCGACGGCCTCGCCGTCGAGCGGGTACGGGAGTTGACCGGCGGACCGGGCGTCGAATTCAGCGTGGAGTCCAGCGGCGTACCCGAGGTGATGGCGCAGGCCGTGGCCGCGCTCGCTCCGCTGGGAAGTGCCGCGATCCTCGGAGTCGCTCCGGACGCGGACCTGCGGACCAGCGCGTTCGCGCTCCTCGAAGGACGGACCGTGACCGGTTCGATCGTCGGCCACCAGGCCCCGGCCGTCCTCGTTCCCCGCATCCTCGACCTCCACGGCAGGGGCCGCTTCCCGCTGGAGGCCATGATCCGCACCTACGCGCTGGACGACATCAACAAGGCGGTCGGCGAGGTGCGTTCGGGGGCGGCCGTCAAGGCCGTCCTCGTCCACTGAGCCGCGCCCCAAAAAAGATGAGCCGCCAGCACCCCCTACGAGCCGCCAACTCTCCTATCAGGCAAGGACGAAAGACAATGCCAGGGATTCGTCTGTCCGAGGTCGTGCTGCGGACGACCGACTACGACCGCCTCTGTGATTTCTACTCGCTGCTGCTCGGTCAGCCGCGCAGTGTGGAGATGACACCGCCCCCGTCCGACGACCCGGACGAGCCGTCACGCATCTGTTTCTTCGACTTCTACTACGACCATCCCTACACCGAGCGCATCGCCGTCTTCGAGTGCACGGACCTCGGGCCGGGCAGGTCCTCGCGCGGACTGCACCACTTCCAGTTGCGGACGCCGACCGCCGACGCCCTGCTGGATCTCTACGCCACCCTGAAGGCGGCGGGCTTCCTTCCGGTCGAGGCGTCCAACCACGGCCCGGGAACGAGCATTTACTACCTCGACCCGGACGGGAACCGCGTTGAGTTGTCGTCCCTCAACTTCGCCTCGCGGCAGGAGATGCGGGACTTCATGGCGACCGAGGAGTTCAAGAGCAACCCCAACGGCTTCCCGCTCGACCCCGAGCGTCTGCTCAAGGGCCGCGAGGTCGGCCGGGACCTGAGCGCACTGGTCTGGGAACGATGACGCTCACCTCGGCGCCGGGCCCCACCGGCGACGTCTCGGACGACGCGACGTACGACGTGGTGATCGTGGGCGGCGGTCCCGTGGGGCTTGCAACCGCCATCGAACTGGGCTCCCGCCGACTGTCCGTGCTCCTCGTCGAGCGCGAGGACGGCGTGGTCCGCTATCCGACTGCGGAGTCCATCGACACCGCGTCCATGGAACTCCTGCGCCGGTGGGGGATCTCCGACGCGGTTCTCCGCAGCGGCTTCCCCGCGGACGCTCCGCGGGACATCTCGTTCGTGTCCCGCATGACCACGTACGAGCTGGCACGCTTCCCTCGCCCCTGCAACGCGGCCCGGCGCGACACCACGCACGGGCTGAGCCCCGAAGGGGGCGTGTGGTGGCCGAAGTTCTGGTTCGACCCCGCCCTGCGGGACCGCGCCGCCGCCGAGACCACGGTGGACCTGCGCTACCGGTGGACGTGCGACGCGTTCGACGACGGCACGCACGGCGTGGCCGTACGGCTCTCCTCGCAGGCGTACGGCCGCAGGACGGTGCGCGCACGCTACCTGGTGGCCTGCGACGGTGCTGCCTCCCCGGTCCGCAGGGCCCTGGGCCCCGGGTCGCTGCGGGACTCGGCCGACGTCCGGGCCCGCTGGCAGGGAGCCTTCGTGCGGCTTCCCGGACTGCGCGACCGTGTTCCGCACGCCCCTGCTGTGCAGTACTACCTGGTCAACCCCCGTCGTATGATCCTCGGTTCGCTCGACGGAGATGAGCTGTGGCGCGTCACCTATCCACTCGCGGACGGGGAGTCGCCCGCTGCCGCCGAGGTGCGGGCCACCGTCGCCGACGTCCTCGACTGCGGGGTCGCGGAGGTCGAGGTGCTCGACTCCCGGGAGTGGAGCGGCGACGCGGTGGTCGCCGAGTCCTTCCGGTCGGGACATGTGCTGCTGGCGGGCGATTCCGCCCACCGCATGTGGCCTTCGGGCGGGCACGGCATGAACACCGGTCTGGGCGACGTGGCCAACCTCGGCTGGAAGCTGGAGGGCGTGCTGCGGGGCTGGGCCCCGGACGCCCTGCTCGACACCTACACCGCTGAGCGCCGCCCGCACGCCGAACGCATGGTCCGCCGCGCCTGGCACAACTACCGCGCCGACAATGCACTCCTGCCCGACCCGGCACTGGATGACCCGGCGCAGAAGGAGGCACGCGACCTGGCCGGCGAGCGGATCGTGGGTACCCGCCAGACCGAGTGGCGCTCCCTCGGGGTCCAACTCGGCCTGCGCTACTCGCAGTCGCCGCTCATCGTCTCCGACGGAACCTCCGAACCCCCCGCGGACCCGGAGGAGTACGTGCCGACGGCCCGCCCCGGGCATCGCGCCCCGCACGTCGCACTGGCCGACGGCAGCTCCGCCCTCGACCTCTTCCACGGGCACTTCGTCCTGCTGAACCTCGCCCCCGCCGTGGACAGCGGGCCGCTGTCCCAGGCATTCCGGACCCGGGGAATACCCCTCGACGAGGAGTGGATCGGCGCTGACGGCGCCCGCCAGGCGTACGGAGCGGCCATCACGCTCGTACGCCCCGACGGCATCGTCGCCTGGCGCGGAAACACCTGCCCGGCGGACACCGACGCCTTGGTGGACCAGGTCACCGGCCGGTCGTCCGTGGACTCCGGAACGGCCGAAGCCTGCGGAACGGCCGAAGCCTGAAGAACGGAGAAAACACCATGCTGCTCGCACAGACCGACCACGGCCTGGCCCGGGTCGATCCCGACGGACTGCGACTCTTCGACGCCCCGGGCCGATCGCTGGACGACTTCATCGTCGAGGGAAGGCTGGCGGAGGTGGCGGGCCTGCGGCTCGGCAAGGAGATCAGCAGACAGCACGCCACCTTCGCACCCCCGGTGCGGCGTCCCGGCAAGATCGTCGTCATCGGCCTCAACTACCGGGACCACGCGGCCGAGACGAACAGTCCGCTGCCCGCTCTTCCGCGCTTCCACTTGATCCCCGGCTCCGCCGTCACCGCCCCGGGGGCCGCCGTTCACCTGCCGAAATCCGCGCCGAAGCGGGTCGACTTCGAGGGGGAACTCGCCGTCGTGATCGGGCGCACCGGCCGCGACATTCCGGAGGCGGACGCCTGGGACTTCGTCGCGGGCGGGACGGTCGCCAACGACCTCTCGGCGCGAGACGTCCAGTCGGGTGAGAATCCGGCGCTCCCGATGGCCAGCCCGGCGCTCGCCAAGGGGTTCGACGGCTTCAAGCCGCTCGGGCCCGCCCTGCTCACCGCCGACGAACTGCGCCTGCACGACGCGCTGGACCTCACCACCAAGGTCAACGGTGTCGTACACCAGCACTCCTCGACGGCCGAACTCATCTTCCCGATTCCTCAACTTCTCGCGTACGTCAGCTCGTTCCTGACCCTGGAAGCTGGTGACGTGATCCTCACCGGGACCCCCGGAGGCACCGGCGTCGCGGACGGTCGGTTCCTGGCAGCTGGCGACGTGGTGTCGGTCACCCTCGCCGGAATCGGCACGCTGACCAGCACGATCGTCCCTCCGAAGGACGGGACTCGGCGGGGGCGGACATGACGAGAGACGGATGCGTTCTCTGCGGACGGGCCGTAGCGCTCGCGGACGCGGACCCCGGCTGGCTGGTGCGGACCGGTCGCTGGGGAGTGTCCATGCACCCGGCTATGCCTGCACCGGGCTGGGTCGCCGTCCAGACGCTGCGGCACACCGAGGGACTCGCCGATCTGGACGAGGCCGAGGCCGGCGAACTTGGCCCGCTCCTCGCCCGGTTGAGCGCCGCGGTGACACGGGTGACCGCCTCACAACGGGTCTACACCTACTCGCTGGGCGAGGGCAGTCCGCACACCCATGTGCTGCTGGGCCCGCCTCAACGCGACCTGCGCGGAGCGGAGTTCATCACCGGAATGATGCGCCGCGACGTATCCCTGGCGGACGAAACAGCCGCCCTCCGCATCGCCCGCGCCCTGGCGGACGAACTGGCCGCCGGAAACACCCCAACTACCTGAAAGCGGTGAGATCAATGACGCAGTCGACCGAAGTGGCGATCCCCACGATCTTCACGTACTTCGAGACGGCAGCGAGCCGTCAGGGCCAGGCACTCAAGGCGCAACTCGAACGCTACGCCAAGTGCCGGCTCGACGTCCCCGAGGACCTGGCGAAGGCATTCGGACGGGCCATGAACACCGGGGACCGGCTGGGCGACGCCTACATCGACGCCGCCTTCGCCTTGCCCAAGGGCAGGTCCCGCGCCCGGAAGGACGTCGAACTGGCGCTGCAGGGCGGTATCAAGAACGTCAGCGATCCCTCTCCGGAACTGGTGGCACTGTTCGACCAGATCAACACCGACCCCGAGTGGGTGGACTGGGACAAGGTCGAGCACGGCGCGGAGGTCTTCCGGCGGTACAAGGAGCTGTACCCGTTCTTCGGAATGTCCACGTTCAACGCGTACGGCCTGGAGACCGTCGCCAAGCCGCTTGCGCTGACCGGCGCCTACACCGGCGGGTCGGCGTTCGGCCGGTTCGTAGAGACCTCCCGGCTCTGGACCGACACCACCGAGCCCGGGGCCATGCGGCCCGGTGCCGTAGGACGCCGCTCCGCGGTGTTCGTACGCGTCCTGCACTCGATGATCCGGCACACTCTGCTGCCGCACCCCGAGTGGGACCGGGGCCGGCTGGGTATGCCCATCAGCCAGTTCGCGCAGACCGGGACGCTGCTGCTCAGCTCGTTCGCCCCCGGGATGCAGTTGAAGCTTCTCGGCTACCGCCCCACCGACGCCGACGTCGAGGCGATGATGCACCACTGGCGCTATGTCGGACACCTCATGGGTGTCGAGGCACCGTGGTACCCGGAGACGGTGGCCGATGGTTTCCTGGCCAATCTGCTGCTCGGGCTCTCGGAGCAGCCGAAGATCGACGACGACTCCCGGGAACTGTGCCGGTCGTTCATGGACACCTACCTTCCCCCGGAGGACGCCAAGGGACTGCGCCAGGTCTACGGCAGGCTGCGCTACAAGGCACAGCTCGGTCATGCGCGCTTCTATCTGGGCGAGGAAAGCTACCGGAATACGGGCCTACCCGATACCGGCCTGTGGCGTTTCGCTCCTCTTGCCCGAGTTCCCGGGAACCTGACACGCGAGACCCTGCGCCGAAACGTCCCCGGTGTGGCCGGTTGGATCGACCAGGTCAACCGGCGCGATCGGCACGCATTCCTCAATGCGAACCTCGAAGGCGGCGAAGCGAAGTTCAAGCCCGTCGACAAGCTCACGCGGTAAAGGAATGGCCACCCTACCCGCCCGCCTCTCCTCCGCCCCCACGGGGGAGAGGAGAGGTCGCTAAACTGGCCCCATGCCTGATAATCCGCCCCGCGTCACCCGCCCACGTGGACGTCCGCCCAAAGATGCGCAGCTCGCCCCGACCGACCAGGTCATGGCCGCCGCGATCGAGGCTTTCTCGGTGCATGGATACAACGGAGTGTCGCTACGGACGGTAAATGACGAACTGGGCGTCAGCCGCAATCTGCTCTACCAGCGTTTCGGTTCGAAGGCGAAACTGTGGCAGGCTGCCGTAGACTGGGCCTTCCGCCCTCTCGTGGATTACCTGGTCGCCTCGGACGACGAATCGGCCGACCCCATGGTGCGATTGAGAATGCTGATCCGCAATTTCATCGAGTATTCGGCGACGCGCCCCTATCTGGCTCGCCTCGTCACACTGGAAGGCGCTGCCGCCACAGATCGCCTGGACTATCTCTACCACCACTACATCGAGCCCATAAGATCGCGCTTCATCCCCGTTTTTGAACTCCTGTACGATCAGGGCAGAATCAAGAAAATCCCCTACGAGACGTTCTATTTCCTGCTCACTTCGGGCGGATCCGCGCTCTACGGCCAGATCGCGCTCGCCTCGATGATGAACCCGGAGCTGACGTCGACGGCGGAGACGCGCGTGCGGCTCTACGCCGAGAACGTGGCCGAAGTGCTCCTCAACGGCCTGTCGCTGTCCAGCTGAGTCGACGTGGACACCGTCACCGTCGCACGGCTTCCTCAGCGTCGCCGGCCGCAGCGGTGGCGAGCCCGAAAGCCTTCCTCAGGATCGGTTCCAGCGACTCGTCCAAGCCTTGCGGCGATGTGCCGGGGCGAGGACCTGCCGGTGACACGTTCCCAGCGCTTCTGGGACTGTCGGTCGCCGCTGTCGCCGTGATCATGCTGATGGTGGTGTTGACCGACCGGACCGGCCGATGGGGGCCCACCCGGGGACGATGCCGCGCGGGACCCCGGCCTCAGCCGGAGCGGACCCGGCCGGCCTGGCGGCGTACAACCCTGACGTACACGGTTGCGGCGGTGCTCGCGGGCCGGCAGGTCGTGCGGCACGAGGTGACGGCGGTGCGCGTGGTCGCCGCGGCGTTGAGCGCGCTCGTGTGGGCGGCGTTCCTCTGGGTGGCGGACCGGCGGATCGTGGCGCTGAACACGCCGCGCCCGTGCGCGCTTCCGATGCGCGCGGGGGGTGGCGGCGGCCGTCTGTGTGATCGGTCTGGCGGCGTTCGGGGTGGCGGTGCTCTGAGCATGCTCCGAGGCTCTGGGGAGCCTCTGAGCAGGCGGTATTCCCTGGTTACGGGGTCTGGTCCCCCGTGCGAGCTACGTGCGGATGTCCACTGCGGGGTGACGATTCCTGATCACTGAATCCCTAGCGTGGGGTGCAGCCGCAGCGCACGGGTTGCGGTCTCCATTCTCTTATGGGAGAGCACCATGATCCGCCATTACAGGGCATCCGCCGCGATCACGCTGGTCTGCGCCGTGGCCGGTGCGGGGCTTGTCGGCTGCGAGGAAGCCTCGCCTGCGGATGCGAAGCCGTCCGCGAGTGCCACGGCCACCGGCGGCGCGGACGGGGCCGCCGAGAACGCCTCGTTCACCGGTACGAAGAAGATCGAGGTCGAAGGCCGTTCGGTGAACGTGTCCTGTTCGGGCGACCCGGCGGAAGGCCGGCCGGTGGTCGTGCTGCTGCACGGGGGCGGTGACGGGCTGGACAAGATGGCTGACTTCCAGAAGACCCTGGGCGAACAGAACCGCACCTGTTCCTACGACCGGCTCGGCGCGGGCGCCAGCGATCAGCCCGGCGGTCCCCAGACCCTCGAAGACGGCGGGAAGGTACTGACGGAGGTGCTCGACCAGTTCGCCGGGGACGCGCCGGTCGTCCTGGCCGGGCATTCGCTGGGCGGGCTGATCGCCGCCAGGTACGCCCCCGACCATCAGGACAAGGTCAAGGGGCTGGTCCTGATGGACGCCACCTCACCGACACAGAGCGCCGACCTGAAGAAGGAGATCCCCGAGTCTGCCACCGGCATGGCGGTCGACCTGCGTGAGCAGACCCTCGCGGTCCTCCGGGGCGAGAGCCCGGAGAAGCTTGTCGTGCCGGACGGGGAGGTTCGCTCCGCGGGGAACATCCCGGTGGAGGTGATCCAGCACGGGAAGCAGTACCTCGCGGCTGTGCCCGAGTACGGGCAGGACCTGGAGCGTGCGTGGTCCAAGGGTCAGCGCAAGTGGCTCGCGATATCCAGCGACAGCGAGCTGAGCACGGCCGAGAACAGCGAGCACTACATCTATGTCGACCAGCCCGATGTGGCGGTCAAGGCGATCCAGCGCGTCGTCTCGAAAGCCGCGGGCTGACGCACCGCGCCGTCAGGTGACCAGGCCGTGCCGGTAGGCGTAGACGACGGCCTGGACACGGTCGCGGAGTCCCAGCTTGGTGAGGATGCGCGACACGAAGGTCTTGACGGTCTCGGGGCTGATGTGGAGTGCCGCGGCTATCTCACTGTTGGAGAGGCCGTCCGCGATGAGGCACAGGACCTCCAGCTCGCGGGGGGTCACCGGCAGGTCGTCCGGGGCGCGCCCGGCGGGCCGGATCCGGGCGGCGTGCACGCCCACGAGCTGACGCGTCACCTCGGGATCCAGCAGTGCGGCCCCCGTCGCCACGGTCCGGATCCCGTGCAGCAGTTGGGCCGGCGGCGCGTCTTTGAGCAGGAAGCCGCTCGCACCGGCGCGCAGCGCCTCGTACACGTACTCGTCCAGGTTGAACGTGGTCACGACGAGCACCTTCACGGCCTGCGTCACCCCGGTGCCGGCGAGCAGGCGGGTGGCCTCGATGCCGTCGAGTACGGGCATACGTACGTCCATGACCACGACGTCCGGGGCCAGTTCGCCGGCCAGATCGACGGCGCTGCGACCGTCTCCGCACTCGCCCACGACCTCCAGGTCGGGCTGGGCGTCGATGATCGTGACCAGCCCGGTGCGGACCATCACCTGGTCGTCGCAGACCAGAACCCGGACCGGCGCGGTCACGACGGGTCCACGGTGGGGATGCGGGCCCGTACGGTGAAGCCGCCGTCCGGGCGGCGGCCCGCGCTGAAGTCGCCGCCCAGGGCGTCGACCCGTTCGCGCAGACCGGCCAGGCCACGCCCGCTCCCGCCGGTGGACGCGGCGCGTGAGCCGGAGCCGTCCGTGCCGATCTCCACGGTGATCTCCCTTTCGCCGTGGTGCACCTGGACCGAGGTGCGGCTGCCGTGGTCGTACTTGAGTACGTTCGTCAGAGCCTCCTGCACGACCCGGTAGACCACGAGGTCGGTGCCGGTCGAGCGCACGGGAGCGCCCTTCTCGGTGAACTCCACCGGCTGCCCGGCCCGCCGGGTCTGCTCCACGAGCGGGAGGAGTCCGCCGACGGACGCAGTCCTGGCCCCGGTGCCATGGTCGGGGTTGAGCAGGTCGAGCAGGTGCCGCAGATCGGTGATGGCCCGCCGGCCGGTGTCGGCGACGCCCGTCAGGGTCTCGTCGAGCCGATCGGGATCGGCGGTCAGATAGCGAGCCGCCTCGGACTGCACGACCATCGCCGTCACATGGTGAGTCACGACGTCGTGGAGTTCGCGGGCGATACGGGCGCGTTCGGCGGCGCGGGTGTCATCGGCCACGCGGCGGCGGCGTTCCGACTCGGCGGCCCGGTTGGAGCGCAGCCACGCGCCGATGCCCCAGACGAGAGCCAGCGCCAGATAGAACGTGACGAACTCTTCCACGGGCTCGCCCGGGGCGAGTTGGTCGAGCGCGACCGCCAACGGCACGTACGCGGCGGAGAACAGCAGCACGGTGGCGCGCCGGTGCCGTTCCAGCCGGGAGCCCAGGGTCAGCACGGTGATGGCCAGTGCGCTGCCCGCGAAGGAGTGGTAGCCGCGGAGTTGGTCGAGAGCGAAGCCGGTCGACACCAGAGTGAGAGCGACCACGGGCCATCGTCGGCAGATGACGAGCGGAAAGCACTGAAGGGCGACGGCCACGACGGCGAGCGCGTCGAAAGGGCGGGTCGGCACGCCGCCGAGCACCGTTCCGTGACCGTGCAGCGCCGGTACGAGCGACCCGGCGAAGAACAGTACCCCGACGGCGAGATACCGGACCGGCCCGCCAACGCGGCCCCACCACTGCGGGGCCCGCGGAAGGTTGGTCACCGGAGGAGCGTAGTCCCCATGCCGCTGTTTCAAGGAACTGGCTGAGTGCGCGTGACGTCGGTGTGCCACCAAGCGATCACCACATGCGGTTGGGGCCCGCATTTAATCGGTGGTGCCGTGCCCTGGGGTGGGGCTAGGGTTCTGCTTGTCCGTTCCGAGGAACGGTGTTGGTTCGTGGAGAAGAAGCAGGAGGTGAGGACATTGATGACTGTCATGGTGACGGGCGCTGCCCGCATTCAGGAGTTCATCGTTTCCACCCCTGTGGTCTCCGGCTGACACCCACTCGACTTCCGCGCGCAGAGCGCGCCGCCGGGGGCTGCCCTTCGAAGGGTTCCCCTTGTTCAACGCTTCGCTCAACACGTCTTCCACTTCTGATGCTCAGCACGTCCTCGCCACCTACGGCTGGGACGAAGGCTGGGCGGCCGAGTTCACTCCGTACGCCGCCCAAGGCCTGGTCCCGGGCCGGGTCGTCCGGGTCGATCGCGGTCAGTGTGATGTGGCCGTCCCTGACGGCGTCGTCCGTGCCGATACCGCGTTCGTCGTTCCCCATGACCCGATGAAGGTCGTGTGCACGGGGGACTGGGTCGCCGTCGATCCCGAGGGCAGTGATCCGCGGTACGCGCGGACGATCCTGCCTCGGCGGACTGCCTTCGTGCGGTCGACGTCGTCCAAGCGCTCCGAGGGCCAGGTGCTGGCCACCAACATCGACCACATCGTCATCTGTGTGTCGCTCGCGTTCGAACTCGACCTCGGGCGGATCGAACGGTTCCTCGCGCTCGCGATGTCCAGTTCGAGCGGTGAGGCACTGCTGCGTACGTCGGCGGACTCTTGGGAATCGGGGGCGCAGCCCCTGGTCGTCCTCACCAAGGCCGACCTCGTGCCCGACCCGGTGACCCTGTCCCATCTCGTACAGGACGTGGAGACCAGCGCGCCCGGTGTGCAGGTCCTCGCCGTCAGCTCCGCCGCCGGCGACGGGCTCGACGTCCTCGCCGCGACCGTCGCCGGCGGTACGAGTGTGCTGCTCGGGCAGTCCGGCGCCGGTAAGTCGACGCTCGCCAACGCGCTCCTCGGCGAGGACGTGATGGAGGTCCAGGCCAACCGTGACGTCGACGGCAAGGGCCGTCACACCACGACCACCCGCAATCTCCTCGTACTGCCCGGGGGCGGTGTCCTCATCGACACACCGGGGCTGCGCGGTGTCGGGCTCTGGGACGCCGAGGCCGGGGTCGGTCAGGTGTTCGCGGAGATCGAGGAGCTGGCCGACGGCTGCCGGTTCCAGGACTGCGCCCATGAGGCCGAGCCCGGGTGCGCCGTACTCGCCGCCCTGGCCGACGGCACCCTCCCGGAACGCCGCCTCGACAGCTACCGCAAGCTCCTCCGCGAGAACCAGCGCATCGTCGCCAAGACGGATGTACGGGTACGGGCGGAGCTGCGGCGCGAGTACAAGCGACGGGGCGCGGAGGGCCGGGCGGCGATGGAGGTGAAGCGGGGGAATTGGGGGCGCTGGAGCTAGTGCCTCCGGCGGTTGACCGGTTATTCGCCTCCGGCGGGGTTGCCTCCGGCGGCGGACCGGGATTGGTGTCGTTGGGGATTCCGCCGGACTCTGCGCGTCGGGGCTTGGCGCCGTGGCGGCGGGATTTCCCCTGCGGGGGGCTCTCCCCTGCCGGGGGCTGTTCCCCTGCGGGGAGCTTTCCTCTGCCGGGGGCTGTTCCCCTGCGGGGAGCTTTCCTCTGCCGGGGGCTGTTCCCCTGCGGGGAGCTTTCCTCTGCCGGGGGCTGTTCCCCTGCGGGGA